>CAYZHV010000055.1:0-18435 GCA_964478055.1 uncultured Spirochaetaceae bacterium
CAGGCCCGTGGACCGAGAGTCCCCGAGCCCGGCCGGCGCCGTGGACCGGGGCCCAGGGGAACCAGGCTCCCGTGACAGCCACGCCCGGGACAGCCACGCCCGAGAGGAGCTCCTTCGTCTCAACCGTGAGCTCGGGGAGCGCCCGGAAGATCCGGAGCTGCTTCTTGGGAAGGCGACTGTCTATGAGGAGGTTGGCGCGACGCGGCTGGCGGAAGTCA
The DNA here is from genome assembly GCA_964478055.1 of uncultured Spirochaetaceae bacterium. Taxonomy (GTDB): domain Bacteria; phylum Spirochaetota; class Spirochaetia; order DSM-27196; family Alkalispirochaetaceae; genus CAYZHV01. The sequence continues at coordinate 219 of CAYZHV010000055.1, forward strand.
CCTACACGCACGTTCTGGACATTGACCCTTTCAACGAGACGGCGAACGCGGGACTGGAGCGAATGGAGCTGGCCCGGCTAAGAGAGCAGGCGACGCGGTTCGCCGAAGCCGCCCGAAGCCAGCTGCGAACCCTCGGCCCGGCGACGGCTCAGCAGTCGTACCTCCAGGCGATGCAAACCTTTGAGCAGATCCTCATGCGGAGGCCCGGAGATGAGGAGCTTCGGGAGGAGATGAACGCTCTTCGGGACTCCTTTGCCCAGGGCGATCCGGGGAGCGGAACCTCGCCGTTGCGTATCGATGAGCTGGCGATGGAGAATCTCTTTCCCGGCCTCTTCTCCACCTACCGCACTCGGCCGGTGGGAACGGTTACTCTTGAGAACCGGGGGGAAGAGGCGATCAGCGACATAACCGTCACCGCCGAGCTGAGGCGGTACAGCGACTTTCCCACGGAAACGGCCCTGGAACGGCCTCTGGCCCCGGGGGAGGCGGTTGAGCTTCCCTTCCGGCTTATCCTCAATAGCAATGTCTTCGAGGTCGAGGAGGACCTCCCTCTGCAGCTTCGTCTCCAGGTCTCCGGCGAGACGGGAGCCCGGGAGATTACCGCGGAGGCGACGACGGGATTTACCCTCTACAGACGGACCGCTCTGAACTGGCGGGAGACGGAGCGGTTGGCGGGCTTTGTGACGCCGAACGAGGGCAACGTGAGCAGGTTTGCTCTGGCTGCGGCGAACAGCGCCCCGGACATGGAGCCGCCGGGACTCTCCCGTCTGCTTCTCAGGGCCGGTAGAATTGGTGATGCCCTGGGGCTTCGTCGGCTTACTTACGTCGAGGATCCTCAGACCCCGATCTCCGAGATCCTCGGCAGAACTGACGTGGTGGATACGGTACGACTACCTCGAACCACTCTGCTCAGCCGCGCGGGGGACTGCGATGACACGACCGCTCTTCTCTGCTCCCTCTATGAGGCCGCAGGAATCGGGACGGCCATCGTGACGACCCCGGACCACGTGCTGATGGCCTTCGATACCGGAGAACCGCCGACTAACCGTTGGCTCTACGAAGAAGCGGGGCTCGTACCGTTTATCGCCGAAGGGCGTCTCTGGCTTCCGGTGGAAACGACGGTGATTTCTGACGGCTTTTTCGTTGCCTTGCAGGCGGCGAGCCGTCGAATTCAGGAAGCCGGCGGCCGAGAAAAGGCGGGATTCGTGACCACCGCTTCCGCTCGGGAGGAGTATCCCACAATCCCGGTCCCGCCGACGGAGCTCAACATTCCGGTGCCGCCGGATGAGGAGATTCGGGTTCGCTTTGGCTCGTCCACCGGTGCCCTGCGTGATCGTGTCTACCGCGACGCGGTGGCGCGAATCAGTGCGGAGGTCCGGGAAAGCCGGGGCCGGGAGCGATCCATGGCCCTCTTACGTCTCGGAGCGCTCCACGGACGCTTCGAGGCGTTCGCGGAAGCGGAAGATGCGCTCCGGGACGCCCTGGAGCTGGGGACGGAGGATGCGTTGCCGCGGATCCATCTGGCCACGCTCTTCCTGCGGCGGGAGCGGCCGGAAGAGGCGGTGGAGGTGCTGCTGCCCCTACAGACGGAGCGTCCGGACTCCCTGGTGGTGAACGCACTCCTCGCCCGGGGCTATCTTGCCCTCGGTGATGCCACGAAGGGGCGGCGCCTGGCGGGGGAAGTGGCTGAGCGTTCTCCGGAGCTCGCTCGCCGGTACGGGCTTGGTCCGGGATCCGGCGCCCTGCGAGGCTCGGATGATTTCGATCCAGCGCTGTTTCCGTTACCATCAGCGGAAGAGGAGTTGGAATTGTGAGGTCTAGAGGAGCCCTGGTTCGATCGCTCTTTGTGGGACTGTTGATCTTTGCGGCGGCCGCGGTGTCCGCTCAGTCACCTCTGACCTGCGTCTACCTCGAGGGAACGGTGGTGCTCGAGAACGGTGTGGACCGGCCGCTGCAGGTTGGCGAGGAGCTTCCCGGATCGGGGGTGCTCCGTCTCGGCCCGTCGGGCTACGCGGAGTTGCGGGATGAGAGCCGAACGCTCCGACTCCTGGGCCCCGGGGAGTATCACCTCTCCGAGTTCGGATCGTCCGGCACCGGGCGGTCGGGCCTCACAGCGTCCCTAGGAAACAGAATGCGACGGCTCCTGCGGGATGACGGTCAGAGAGACGTGAGCGCCGCGGGTGTTCGGGGCGACCTGGCGACAGAGGATGAGTGGGCGCTCCTGGGTCCCGCGGCGGAATTGCGCACCGCCGCGGGGGAAGCAGTTCGAGCGGGCAGACCGGACTCGGCGGAGGAGCTCTACCGGGAGGCTCTTCTCTATGCCGAAGAGAGCGAAGTGGCGATTCGTCTCGAGCTGGCGGAGCTGCTACTGGGGCGAGGCCAGTTTGACGAGACCCTGGAGCTCACTGGGGAGATCGAGAAAGGGGAGCTCCCGGACCCCTGGGCAGAGCGGTACTTTCTTGCCCGAGGAGGAGCGCTCTTCGGGGCTGGTCAGTTTGAAGAACTTCTGGCACTGATCGACGGGTCGCGATCGATGACCATCGGTGAGGAGACGAGACTCTACATTGAGCTCCTCGGGGCGGAGGCTGCCATGGGTCTCGGGGATGAGGAGGCAGCAAGAGCTTCCCTGAGACGGGTGATTTCCCTTGGGGGTGAGTCCCCGCAGGGGGTGGCGGCCAGGCGTATGTTGGAGGAGCTCTCAGCCGATTAACACCTGGAAACCGACCATCAGAGCGATGGCGATGGTGGCAACCGTGGCGACCTGCTCCTTCGGGGCGTCCTCGATGGCGTCGGGGATGAGCTCGGACATTACCATCCAGATCATCGCCCCCGCGGCGAGGCCGAGCCCAACGGGCAGAACGGGCCGAAAAAGCCAGACAAAGAGAAACGCCGGGACTGCGATGAGAGGCTGAGGAAGGCTTGAGAAGATGCTCCAGAGCATGGCGTTTCTCGGCTTTACTCCCTTGGGCACGAGAACGAGGCTTATGGCGAGCCCCTCAGGGATGTTGTGGACCGCGATGGCGATTGATATGAAGGCGCCGAAGGTTTCCCCTCCCCCGAAAGAGACACCAACCCCCACGCCCTCCGCAAAGGAGTGCATGGTCATGACGCCCACAATGAGGAGTGCCTTCTTTGCGTCCGCCCCTTTGAGGGCGCCAACTTCCACATCATCGTTGTTTGAAAGGCGGGTTTGGCTCAAGTAGATAAAAATCAGTCCCAGGATTATGCCCAGGAGCGTCCGAGTTGCACTGTAGGAGAGCCCTTCGTAGATCAGGTTAAAGCTCGCCGCTCCCATGATGCCTGAGGCGAGCCCTCCGGACCAGCCGAGGATGCGTCGCGGTATGTGCCGGGTCGCGAAGAACGGGATCGCCCCGAGTCCCGTGGACAAAGCGGTGATCATGGCGTAGATGAAAACGAGAAGAACGCTTGGCATTGGTTAGATGGTACTGCTTCTTTAGCTGCCAGAAAAGTCTGGCCAGTCGGTTCCCACGGGCCCGGCCTCCCCTCGAACTGGGTCGCCGCCCGGGAGAGGGACGGAGGAGATATTCTCGAGAGCCCGCTCCAGCTCTCCCGGCGCTCCCCTCAGGAGGTCCCACTGCTGTCCGGGAGGGTAGGCACCGACGCAAGCGAAGTCTTGGGAGGAGCCGAGGTTGCAGTGGGCGACGCCCGCCGGAATCACCGCCACCATGCCCGGTCTCAATTGCACGGTCTCGCTCCCAGGGCCCCCGAACTGGATTTCCGCCTCCCCGGCGTAGCAGCCGAGCGCTTCGTGAGCGGTGCTGTGGTAGTGGTGATAGGGAAACACCCCGTATCGCCACGCCGGATCCCAGCGGTTCGAGGAGAAGAGCTCCTCTATTGCCCGAGCTCCTGTGACCTCCGGAGGAAGCTCATAAAGAACGAGCGGTAGCCTCTCGTTGTTGGGAAAAGGGTCGTTTCTGGAGAAGTGGAGCAGCCGGTATTCCGCTTGGACCATGTCTTGAAGCTACGAAAGCGCTCCGGTTCCCGTCCAGCACGACTGGACGATGGGGCGGTTCCGGTAAGAGGTTAGAAGTATATGTTTGGCTTTATTCGACTGGTTTGGGTGGCCATCGGCGCCATACCCCTCATAATCGCCTTTATTCGTGGCAAGGACGCTTCCGAGGAGGAGCAGAAGAGACTTCTCAAGCGAGGCGGCATCACTCTGGCGGTGTTTATCGCGCTCCTGATTCTGGCTCGAATCGGGACGTTCCTCTATACCGAGCTCGGCTGGTTTAGCACTCTTGGGGCGAGCGAGCGTTTCTGGTCCGAGTTCGGCACCAGGCTCATCCTCGGAGGTCTCGGCCTTGTCCTCGGGTTTCTTGTAACCTGGCCCCTCTTTAGCCGACTCTGGCGCACCCTGGAAGGCCCGAAGGGAGCTCTTACCCCGCGCCTCCTCGGTCTGGCGGTGGGTATATACCTCGCCATCGCGGCGAACGGCCTCTGGGAACCGGTCTTGATCTTTCTCAATCGCGCCTCCACAGCGGCGACGGACCCAATTCTCGGGCTATCCCACTCCTTCTATCTCTTCGTCTATCCACTGATCGATGCCCTTCTTGGGATAGCGATAACGGTAGTCTTCTTTCTTCTCCTGGGTGGATTCTTTATCGCCCTGGCGAGGCAGCAGTTTCGCGCTGCTCAGGAGCGTGACGCTTCGGTGCTGCTGCCGGCGGTGGTACAGGGGCACCGCTACTTTCTCGGAGCTGGCGCCGCCTTGCTTATTGGCTTTGCGGGAAATCAGCTCCTCTCGATCCCGGAGTACCTTCTCTCGAGGACCGGGGTTGTTTTCGGTGCCAACTGGCTCGACGTGACCGTTCGCATGCCCGCACAGCTCATCGCAGCGGTTGTCTATCTCGCTCTGGCGGCACTTCTCATCCTCTCAGCCTTTTCTCCGAAACTCGGACGCCGGATCTTCGCCATTCGCCTTCTCTCAGAGCAAACCGAGGAGCGGGAGGAAGAGCCTTCCGCCATGCCTGAGGAGCGGCAGCGCCGGGAGCAGGAGCGATCCTTGCCGCCGATGCAGCTCAGTTTCAAGAGCGCCATAATACCCGTGGCGGCAGTGGCGATTCTCATTATCGCTCAGGGCATCGTTCCGGGCCTGGTTAAGCCTTTCGTCCTCAACCCCAATGAGATAACCCTGGAGCGTCCCTATCTAGTCCACAATATCGAAGGAACCCAGGCGGCCTACAAACTCCGGGGAGAGGGGGTCACCCAGACTAGCTACCAGGTAGGAGAAGATATCTCAACGGAGATTCTCGAAGAGAATCCGAGCACCCTCAACAACATCCGCCTCTGGGACCCTACTGCCCTCAAGGACAATCTGGAACAGAGGCAGGAGATTCGCCTCTACTACCAGTTCCACGACGTCGACATCGACCGGTATACCATCGATGGCGAGTACACCCAGCTCATGCTCTCCGTACGGGAGCTGGAGAAGTCGGCCCTGAGTCCGGGCTCGGACACCTGGGTCGCCCGGCACCTGCAGTACACCCACGGCTTCGGTCTCGTGGCGCTGCCGGTGCACACCTTCCTGCCCCAGGGGCGGCCGGATCTCCTCGTCCGGGACATCCCGCCGGTCTCCGACACTCCCCGGCTCGAGCTGAGCCAGCCCCGGGTCTACTACGGCGAGCGCACCACCGACCACGTCTACGTGAACACGACCCAGGAGGAGTTCGACTACCCTGCGGGAGAGGAAAACGTCTTCTACACCTACCAGGGAGAAGGAGGGGTTCCTCTCGGCGGGCTCCTGAGCAGAGTTCTCTACGCGGCCCGGTATGACGGAGAGAACCAGCTCTTCTCGAACTACATAACCCGGGACTCGAAGATCATGTTTCGCCGAGAGCTGCGCTCCAGAGCCAGAGCTCTCGCGCCCTTTCTCAAGTATGACCAGGACCCCTATCCGGTGGTCACCGAAGATGGACAGATCAAGTACATTCTCGACGCCTACACCACCGCTCGGACTTACCCCTATTCGGAGAGGTACGGGGGGAGCGTCAGCCAATTCGGCGGAATCAACTACATCAGAAACAGCGTGAAGGTTGTCATCGACGCCTTTGACGGCACCGTGGACTTCTACGTCATCGACGAGGAGGACCCGGTTCTCCAGACCTACCGAAATATCTTTCCCGAGCTCTTTACGCCGATTTCGGAAATGTCCGGGACCATGCGGGACCACATTCGCTACCCCGTGGATCTCATCGCCCTGCAGGCGGACATGTACCGGGTCTACCACATGGACGATCCGAGGGCCTTCTACCAGCGGGAGGACGTCTGGGAGTTTGCTACGGAGCGGTACCGGGCGAATTTTCAGCGAGTACGGCCGTACTACGCTCTGATCAACATGCCCAACGGCGAAGGAGCGGAGTTCGTTGTGATGCTTCCCTTCACCCCTGCAAACAAGAACGTCATCCACGCCTGGATGGCCGGCCGAAGCGACGAGCCAAACTACGGCGACATAACCACTTTCACCTTTCCCAAGGGCCGGGAGGTCCTGGGGCCACGGCAGATCGAGGCGCGAATCGACCAGAATACGGAGATGTCCCGGGCCTTGAGTCTCTGGGGACAGCGGGGAAGCTCCGTGATTCGAGGGAACCTCCTGGCGATTCCGCTCTTCGATGAGAACGAGCTCTACATGCTCTTCGCCGAGCCGATCTTTCTGCAGGCGGAGGATGCGAGCCTTCCTGAGATCAAGCGCATCGTCCTGGCGGACCAGGACACGGTTGTCTGGGCGCCGACCTTTGACGAAGCGGTGCGAGAGCTCGTTGGCCTCGCGCCCCGGGACGTGGAGGTGGCCGCAGAGGCGGGCCGACCAACCGCCCAGGCCCGGGCGGCGCCGCAGGCCGCGGTCCGCTCAGCGGCGCAGAGTATCTCGGATACCTTTGAGCAGTTCCGGTCCGAGCTCTCCAACGGTGAGTTCGGGGCCGCCGGTTCGACTTTGGAAGAACTCTCCTCTCAGATACAGGATCTGACCAGTCAGGCCGGGACTGAGAGCCCCGAAGGCGAGGCGGCTCGAACGGAAACTACCGGCGCCGAAGAAGGGGGGACTGAGAACGACGGCGGTTGAGAGCCCTCGGGACTCAGGAGCCGAAGCGCAGGGTAAACACTGTCCGAGGCGGACCGCTTTCCACATCGAGAGAGGCTCCGAGGTCCTCCATTAGTCGACCCGCAAAGGAAGAAGAGCGGAGCGCGTGGGGCTCTTTATGAGTTACCACCAGTGTGATTTGAGCCTCTCCCTCTCCTCGTCGCTCCAGGGTTACCAGGAGGTGGGCTCCTTCTTCCTGGTTGATCTGGTCCAGAACTGTACTGAGTATTTCTCCCGCGAGCTGACAGATCGGTATGACGCTGGTTGTGGGCATGGTGATTGGCTCCATCCGTCTTGCCACGGCGACCATCGCCTGACCGTCGGACATTGTAAGCTCGGATATGACTTGTCCAAGATGCTCCGTGAGAGAGGCGAAGGCGAGGCGTTCTCCGGTTATCGTGCTGTCGTAGAGGTGGGAGAGGGTAATGAGTCGCCGGATGCCTCGCTCGAGCCGGGGCCTTCCCACCGCGGGCAACTCCTCGAGCTCCCTGGTTAACGTGGAAATTACCGACTGAATCGTGTTCTTTACCTGGTGGTCGAGCTTATGCGTCAGGAGCTCCCTGTCGATCTCCGCCTCCTGGAGCGCCTCCTCCTGCCGACGGAGCACCGTCGTCTCCACCGAAACGACCAGGACCCCTACCGCCGGGCCTCCCTGGGAGCCGGGAATAGGAGTGAAGACGTATTGAAAGGTCCGCTCCCTTGAATGTGGGTCCGCGACGGCGGTCTCCACGGTTATCGTCTCCCTGTCCAGAGCCCGCTCGTAGAGAACCTGAGCCTCGTCACGGTGGCTAGGCTCTCCCACCAGCTCCAAGACGCGTCGTCCTCTCCGGGGACTGGTTCCCCAGAACTGCTCCATCTGCTTGCGGTGAGTTTCATTGAAATAGAGGTAGCGAATCTCCCGGTCCACCGCCCAGAAGCTGAACTGTTTGGTAGCGTGTAGTAGCGTTTCGAGGACGGTGCCACGAAGCTCTCGGGGGCCTTTTGCTCTCCGGTGGCGAAAGGCATAGCTCCTGCTTTGTCTGTTTGCCGAGCCGATTATCCCGGGCCGCTTCATATCCTCATATCCTATCTCACATTGTGTCAGTTTTTCATTTGAAGCGGCAATGGACAGGAGGCGGTGGCGACGGTACCCTATAGGCCATGGCAGAACCATTTACTCCGGATCACGTTCAAGAGGTGCTCGATGGCTTTGATATGGGTCTCGAGGTGGACCACTACGAGGATAACACCTTTACCAGCGAGGATGCCGCCAGGGCCATCGGCTGTGAGCTCGGGCAGATCGCCAAGAGCATGTGCCTCACCGTTGGAGGCGAACCGGTCCTCGTGGTGGCCAGTGGCGACAAGCGACTCTCCGATGCCAAGCTCGCTAAGCACTTTGGAATCGGCAGAAAGAAGGTGAAAATCGCGACCGCCGAGGAGTGCGTCGAGATTTTCGGGTATCCTCCGGGAGGGGTATCTCCTGTGGGCCATCGTACCCCGGGCATAACGGTTATCCTCGACGAGACTCTAGGGCGCTGGGAGGAGATCCACGCCGCCGCCGGAACCCACCACCACAACTTCACCCTCACCTTTGAACAGCTCCAGGAGATAACCGGCGGTACGGTCCTCGACTGTGTGAAATAGACCCGGACGGTCTCAGTTACCGGAGACGGGCGGTGCCGTCCAAATCGAAGCCGAACTCCCGGGAGCCCAGGAGCTCCCAGTCCGGCGCGATAACCGCAGAACCCTCCAGGCGGTAGGGAAACTCCGTTTCTCCCAGGAGCAGTCTCCGGGCGGAGCGTCCGAGGGCGAAAAAATCGACGTAGATCGGGAGCTCGAGCTCCGTGGTCGATCGGGGAGCGACCTCATAGCCTCCGGAGAGCTCGCCGGAGGTCCAGGGAGAGTTGTCTACCAGAAAGGCGAAGCGTACGTCCTCCAGGCGACCACCAAAACTGTTCGGGTTCTCCACCGTGGCGGTAAGGAGCATGCTCGCCCCGGAGAAGTCGATCGCCTCCATTCTCAAGGAACCGAGCCTCAGAGAGGGTAGCTCCACCACGGGAACCGTTCCTTCCCGATTCGCGGCGACCCGCACATCACCGAGTCCTGGAACGTCGAAGGTAAAGCCCACTTCCAAGGCGTAGGGGGTCTCCCGGTCCTCGGGGACGGAGGTGAGAAGCTCAAAGACCTCCCGATAGACGAGAGTGACCGGCAGCTCGATCGTGGTGCTACCCCCGGCGGGGAGGGTGAACCCTTCCTCATTCCTCCCGTTGAGAAAAGGGCGCTCGTTGAGCTGCAAATCGTAGTCGAATCCGGCGAGGCTCACTTCGATCTCATTCGGGTTGCTTACCTCTAGATCAAAGACCATATCGACCTCAGAGAAGCTGATCGCCTCCAGCCGGGCGCCGGTGATTCGAGCCGCGGGCTCCTTGGGCGGTTCCCCGCGGAGGAACTGTTCGAGGAGCGCGCATCCGCTGGTTCCCGAAAGGAGAACAACGGCAGTAAGGACTATCGCCGAAGGGCGAAGGAGACGCTTAATCACTTGATACCTCCTGTTACCGGGTGGACGGAAGGATCTCGATTTCCACTCGCCGGTTGGCCGCCCGGCCCTCTTCGGTCTCGTTCGACGCTACGGGCTCAGTACCGCCTCGACCGTCGTAGAGGAGCCGTCCTGCCTCGATACCCCGGGCCACCATCTCATCCACAATCTTCTTGGCTCGCTCAAAGGAGAGCTCGATTTGGCTTATCTGGGTCCCCACGTCGGCAGTGTGCCCGACGATCAGAATGTTCCGATTCGGGACACTCCGGAGGGCTGCGGCGATCTCATCGAGTCGGGGACGTTCTCCGGGGAGGAGAATCGCCTGGTCCGCAACAAACTGAAGGTTGCGTAGGGAGAGGGAGACCCGGTTGTCCTCGGTGGTCGTGACCTCCACATCCTCGATCCCGCTGCGCTCGATCCGTTCGGCAATCTGAGCCGCCTCGTCCTGGACGTCAAAGTCCCCGGTGGAGCGATACCAGGTGAGGAGAAAACCTGAGCGCTCCTCTATGGAGCCTGAGGGAAGCCGCAGCTGCTCCTTGAGCATGGTGCGCTGCAGGATTGGCGGGCCCCCGGTCACGGGGAGGAGAACCGTCAGGTCGTGGGTTCCGTGGAGCACGTACTCTCGAGGTAGGGTAGGGAGCCCGGCAATGAGATCCGCCGCGGGGTGACTCCCGAGTTCTCCCCGAGAGAGAGGACCCCGGAGGGCATACTTGCCGCTGACGTGGTGGACCCGGGTTCCCTGATACTCTGTGACGCCCTCGTACCGGTACTCCACCAGGACCGGCACGGCCACCGCCCGGTCCCCCTCTATGTAGAGCTGGGCGACCCCGGGAGCCAGCCAGCTCTCCCCCGGGGCAACCGGTTCCTCCGGGAACTGCGGTACCGAACGAAAGAGCGGTGCCCGCTGCCCCTCGGGCGCGGTGGTCGCCCCGGTGCGAGCATAGGAAACCGAGGCCGCCTTCCGCTCCGCCATCCGTTGCGCCACGGTCCTGCTGTCCCGCTGTGTGTTCTCGCTCACCATGAGCTCTCCGGCGTAAGCGCTGTCGGTGACGGCGCCGGCGGAGACCGCGCGAGCCTCGGGCCGGGAGAGGAGCAGGAGAGTTTCTCGGTTCGTGTGGCCTTGGTACCGTCCGTCGAGGCGAATCGTGTAGTTCCAGCGCCTCAGTATCTCCACATCCGAGCCGAGATCCAGGGTGAGCCGTGCTTCCTGCGCCGGGGACGCGACCAGGGGCAGAAGGAGAAGAAGCACTACCACTCCGAGAGGGATGCGTTTCACTGTCCAAGAGTATACGGTTCGCCCTCCCGGCGCCGCAACCTTGCGCGGGGGTCGATCATCCCATATCATTGCCCATAGACCCCTGAGTCTACTCAATATCACCAAACTGGAGCCCCCTGATGCCACACGGCCAACATACCCCCTGGGAATTTCTCGACGAGTTTCGCGGTAAGTTGTTCAGCGGAGAATGGCCTACCCTGCCGGAGCTATTCGAGATCACGACACAACGGTATCCCAACCGGCCTGCCTTTACGGTCTACGAGCCGGATCGGGTGAGCCTCACCTACCAGGAGGCGTTGGACCGGATTGTCCAGGTGGCGGGGTTCCTCCATCAGCAGGGGGTGCTGCACGGCGACCGGGTTGCAGTTAGCGGTAAGAACAGCCCGGAGTGGGCGATCGCCTATCTTGCCATACTCTACGCCGGGGCCATCGTGGTTCCCATAGACTATCAGCTGACCGACCGGGAGGTGGAAAACCTGCTGCGGGCCTCGGACTCCAAACTGCTCTTTGTGGATGAGGAGAAGTACGAGCACTTTGCACAGCAGAAGGGGGAGTACAACGTACCGGTGCAGAGCCTCTCTCCCAAGAAAGAGGGCTACATTTACAATCTTTCGGGCTCCCTCGATGAGAAGTGGCAACCCGCCAGAGTGGATGAGCTCGCGGCGATTCTCTTTACCTCAGGCACCACAGGCCGGCCGAAAGGGGTAATGCTCACGCACAAGAACTTCGTGGCCGACTGTTTGCTCGCTCAGTACAACCTCAACATCTTTCACACCGACGTGTTCTACGCCCTGCTTCCGATTCACCACTCCTACTGCATGTTGGCGGTCTTCATCGAGAGCTTCTCCGTCGGAGCGGAGACAGTCTTCGGCAAGCGACTGGCGATTACCCAGGTTCTCTCGGATCTAAAGGAGGCGAAAGTCTCCATGTTCCTCGGTGTGCCGATGCTCTTCAACAAGCTCATTAACGGAATCATGCACGGGATCAGGGAGAAGGGGGTTCTCGTCTACGGGATTATCCGGGGACTCATGGGTATCTCCGGGACGATTAAGAAGCTCACCGGAAAGAATCCGGGAAAGAAACTATTTCACTCGGTCCTCGATAAGGCGTCCCTCGCCTCCGTGCGTATTTGCATTTCCGGAGGTGGACCCCTGGCGCCTTCGGTTTTTCGGCAGTACAACCAGCTCGGCATCGACTTTGTCCAGGGCTACGGTCTTACCGAGACCGCTCCCATTCTCACCCTCAATCCCGTGGAACACTACAAGGAGGAGAGTGTGGGTCGCGTGTTGCCTGAAGTGGATATGCAGATCCTCGACCCCGACGAGCGGGGGGCCGGAGAGATTATCGTAAAGGGCCCGATGGTGATGGAGGGGTACTACAACATGCCCGAGGAGACCGCCGAGGTCTTTACCGATAACGGATACTTCCGCACCGGGGACGTGGGCTACCTCGATAACGAGAACTACCTCTACATAACCGGCCGCGCCAAGAACCTCATCGTCAGTGAGGGGGGGAAGAATGTCTATCCCGAGGAGATCGAGAACGAGTTCCAGACCTACAGCGAGATCGAGCAGATCATGGTTCGCGGTTATGAAGAGGACGCCACGAGCCGAGCGGAAAAGATCGAAGCGCTGATTTATCCGAATGAAGAGTTTTTCAAGACCGCCGGAAACGATGGCGGACCCGCCTCGGAGGAAGATGTCACCCGTCGGGTGAACGAGATCGTTTCGGAGGTTAACCAGCGACTCCTGCCCTACCAGCGGATCAGCAAGGTGACGCTCCTCGAGGAGCCCCTGGAGATGACGACGACCAAGAAGATCAAACGGCACGCCGTAGACAAGTAGCCCCGTCATCCGCTACTCGCGGTAGCTGATGCTTCTCAGCGCCCGGGCTCTATCCCTTCTCCTGAAGTCTCCTGACCACCGCTGCCACCAGTCGCCGGGGGGTGAAGCGAATGGAGAACAGTTGCAGGCGGTTGCCGAGGCCGTGGACGGCGACGCGCCTTCCTTTCAGCATAGCTTTGTAGCCGAACTCGGCCACCTCCTTCGACGTGGGAAGTTGCTTTCCCTTCACCAGTCTAGACTCTTCGATCTCCGCGCCCGCCTGAAAACCCGAGGCGGTGGGTCCGGGGCAGAGGGCGGTAACGGTTACACCGGTGTGGGAGACCTCATTGGCGATCGCCTCGGAGAAGGAGAGGACGTAGTGCTTGGTGGCGTAGTAGACCGCCATGAGCGGTCCGGGGACAAAGGCCGCGGTGGAAGCGACATTGAGGACCCGTCCACGACCACGAACGATCATCGCCGGCAGAAAGAGCTTCGTCAGATGCGTGAGGCTGCGGACGTTGAGGTCGATCATTTGCGCCTCCTTGTCCCAGTCAGTCTCGTGGAAGAAACCGAATCCGCCGAAACCGGCGTTGTTGATAAGCAGGTCAACCTCCGTCCCTTCCTCGATGAGGTGGCGATAGATCTCCTCGGCAGCTTCAGGACGGCTCAGGTCTTTGGCGAGAATGAGAGCCTCCGAGCCATATTCTCTTTTCACTTCTTCCCGCAGGGCTGAGAGCTTCTCCTCGTTTCGAGCGACGAGAACGAGATCTCCCCCGCCGCGAGCGTGCACGAGAGCAAGCTCGCGGCCGATGCCACCGGAAGCGCCGGTTATCAGGGCGGTGTTTTTCACTCTGTTTCTCCTTTCTTATTCTGTTCGAGGATAAAGGTCGGAAGCCAGAAGAGGAAGCCGTAGAGAAAGGTCCGGATCGCCGCGTCCACCAGGTTGTAGCCGCTTCGACGCGCGAGATAGAGCCCCAGAGGGAGCTCCGCGGCGTGGACTATGAGCATAAGCGCCAGCACAATCCGGGCGCCCTGGAGGTCGAAGAGTAACCCCCCGATCAAACCGAAGAGCCAGCCGAGAATGGCAACAAACCGCAAGAAACTCCACATCTACCCACAAGGATAGGGAGCGGAGGCGAAAAAATCGACCCGATTTGACGGAAACAACAGAGGTTAGGAGTATTGTAGAGACCAGCCTATGCGGCTTGGCGGAGGAAGAATATGAGACTGCGCGGCAAAATGATACTCGTGCTTCTTGTGGTGCCCCTCCTGGTGCTCACGGGAATAACGGTGTTTCGCATAGTCAGGACTGTTCCTGCCACGAGGGCTCGGGAGATAGAGCGGCAGGAGGTTGCAGCTGCGGAGCTGACTGCTTCGATCGAGCGGGAGCTGATGGTTCGGGCCCAGATTGCTCGGACCTTCGCGCACCTTCCGCTTGCGCGAGAGCTGGTGACAGTTGCGCCGGAGGACCCGAGCCGGCCGGCGAACGAGGGACTTCCGATCGTTCAGGAGACACAGGCGGCTCTGGGGGCGATTCTGGAGGAGGAGCCCGTAGATCTCGTCTACGTCGGGATCGGAAGGAGCGGCCTCGCCCTTGCGCCTTTCTGGCTCGATTTGCCTCCGGACTACAACGCCACCAACCGGCCGTGGTACGACGCGGCCATCGGAAAGGGGGGGCTCGCCTTCACCGACCCCTACGTGGACCTCTCCACGGATGAGCGATTCTACGTGGTGAGCGCCTCCTATCCGGTCCGCAACACCCGGGATCAGATCGCCGGGGTGGTTGCGGTGGACTTTCGTCTCGATACGGTCCGGGAGATAATCGAGGCGCGCTCCGTCGAGCACGGGAGGATTTACCTCCACACCCGGAGCGGCCAGGTCGTCTATCATCCGGCGGCGGGAGAGGATGAGCAACTCACGGTCCCGGATCTCCTCGAGAGACTCGGTACGCAGAACCCGAACCGGTACCGGGCGGAGTACACTTCGGGAGACAACTTTTTCTCCTCCGAGACCACCGAAGGCCGGAGGCTTCACATTCACCGCGAGATCGGCAGCACCGGATGGATCGTTGGGATCTCTCTAAACGAGGGAGCAGTCCTCGCCGAGCCGGTCCGGGAGGTGGTGACCACGAGTATTCTCTTTGGTCTGGTCATGCTGCTTGTGATCGGCGTCGGTGGCGGGCTCCTGGGGCGCAATATCCTCAAGGTCCTCGGGGTAACCGGCGGTCAGCTCCGGCAGATCGCGACAGGCGACGCCGACCTCAGCCGCCGAATTGAGGAGCTGAGTCGCGACGAGCTCGGAGAGCTGGCGAGGCAGTTCAACGCCTTTATGGATCGAATGGAGTCTATGGTTGGGGACGTAAAGCGCGCCACCGCCGAGGGGGTCTCCGCGGGGAGTCGCCTTCGAGAAGAGTCCGAGGCAGGAGATCGAGCCGCTGGGGAGATCGGCGAGGCGGTTCGGGATGTAAAGGAGCAGGTTACCGATCTCAACGCCGCGGTCAATCAATCCTCCGCCGCGGGCAACGAGATTGCCGCGACCATCTCTTCCTTGAACGAGAAGGTGCAGCAGCAGGCCGCAGCGGTGGAAGAGTCCTCCTCGGCGGTGGAGGAGATCATTTCTCAGGTGAGTAGCGTGGCGAAGAGCTCCGAGGAGCGCAGGAGCGAAGCAGAAGAGCTCCTCCAGCGCACCGATGCAGGCATGAGCGAGCTCGAAGGAACCGTGGAGCTCATCTCCCGGATCAATAGCCAGATCGAGGAGATGTCCCGGGCAATCGAGGTGATCGACAGCGTCTCGAGTCAGACCAACCTCCTTTCCATGAACGCCGCGATCGAGGCGGCTCACGCTGGGGAGGCGGGACGAGGTTTCGCGGTGGTTGCCGAGGAGATCCGAAAACTTGCGGAGAGCACCTCGGAGAACGCGAGCACCATTGGAGCCTCTCTCCAGGAGCTCATAGACGTCATCCGGAATCTCGGAGAGTCCGGAGCCCGCACGCAGTCTACGATTAGGGATGTTCGGGAGCGAGTCGACCGGTCGGTAAACACCTTTCGGGAGATCTCCTACGCCATGGAGGAGCTTGCCAACGGTTCTCAGGAGATCCTGGAGGCGACAAACATGATGCGGGAGATCACTACCACCGTCTCTGATGGCTCCTCGGAGATGAAAGAGGGAGCGGGAGAGATTATCCAGTCCATGAACTCTCTGCAGGAGGTATCAACCCGAGTTCTGGACTCCATGGCACGGGTTGACGCCGGGGTGGAGACGATCGATACCGCCATGGCTCGCATGCAGGGCGAGATCGATAGCCTCGGCGGGAGCCTACGCAATCTGGCGGAGCAGGTTGATCGCTTCTCCGTGGGGGAAAGCCGAGAAGATCAGCCGGTCGAAGAGTATCCGGAGTAGCAGGAAGTTCTGACCGGCCTGCTTCGAGCAGGAGAATAGAGAAAGGGCTGCCTCAGCTTGCTGAGACAGCCCTCCATTCATTTTGGTTAGCTTCTGTTCTTGTTGGGTTTCGAGCTATCGGTTGGCCGGAATCAGGAAACGGGAGAACCAGCGGCCGAGGCCCTTACCGTAGTGGGTGGCAAAGCTCCGAGCGGCTTCCTCCGGAGTGGTCCTGGGATCCTTTTCTTTCAGGTAGTGCCAGTGGTCGGACACCGCAAGGTAGAGGTCACCAAGGGGTTGTCGGGGAAAGGCCTGTCGAAACTCCCAGCTCCCCACGATTCGCTTGAGGGGGGTGAGGACGGTGTCGTACCAGGAGTAGACCGCGTCGTCCCAGCTTACCATCATGTTCAGCTGCTGCCCGAGGTGGTACTGGTGAACTTCTACATGCTCCTCGAGCTCCTGCCATCCCTCTTCTCGAGAGAACTGTATACCTTCCTGAAAGAACATTGCCTTCAGGTCATCGATCCTTGTTCGTGTTCTTGTCTCTGTCATTTCTTTTCTCCTCTCTTAATCTACGGAGAAAATACAACATGTAATCGATTACTTCAAGTTTTTTCTTGACAAATTCTGAATTTCCCCCTTGTGCGTCAAACTGACACAGTTGTTGGTCCCAGGGATTGACATTTCTTTCAACTCGGCGTACCCACTGAATGATGAACCTTTCAGTCACATCTCGGCTTTCTGAGCGGTACGCCTCCGCCGGCCGAGTTAACCAACTCAAGGCGGGCATCCTCTTTTCTGTCAATCTCTTTCTGGCGGCGGCGGTGTTTCTGCTGGTGGTGCTCTACGTGATCCAGGGGCAACCACCCGTGCGTATTGGTGCCCTGGCGCTATTGATCGTCATATTCCTGATCTCGGACATCCTCGTCAGTCGGGGCCGTTTGCGAATAGCTGGGGCGTTGCACGTCTACTCCCTTCTCCTTCTCCTAACGGCCCTGCGGTTCGTAGTGGGGGACTCTCTGTACGAGCTGCAGTCCCACACGGCGATCATGGGAATTGTCATATTCGACGCTGCAATGGTCCACGTCCGGCGCCGATCGCTCATGATTACCGGCATCCTTGCGATCGCCTCGGTGCTGCTGGTCTTCTTTCTCTCCCCTCTCCTGCGACCGGAGATCTTCGTACTCGGGCAACTGATCGGACCGGGGGTTCTGGCGACGGTGCTGAGCGCGATCGCTTTTTTCATAGCCCTCGCGCTCTTCGATCTCTCAGCCGGGGTGGTGCGCGACCTGGAGCAGACGCATCGGCGCCTATCCGGACAGTACCAGTCGCTTAAGACGCTTTTCGACGGCTTTCGCCAGGGTCTGGAGATCGGAGACCGGCTGAAGCGGGCGGGAGAGGACGCCTCCGAGGCCGTGGGCTCCCTCAGGGAGCAGAGTAAAGAGAACGGCGAGGTGCTCTCGGAGTTTCAGGACTCTGTCCGGAGCCTCTCCGAGCAGAGCAAGGCCCTTTCGGAGCAGTCATCTTCTCTGGAGCAGCAGATGTCGAGCCAGAGCGCCTTTGTCGAAGAGGCGACCGCGGCGGTGGAAGAGATGAATGGATCTATCCAGAACATGAGCTCCATCTCCCGAGAGCGAAGCGGTCAGGTGTCGCAGCTCGTGGAAACCGCCGAAGAGGGTGCTAGCCAGATGGGCCGGTCCGAGGAGGCGATGCGGGCGATTGCGGAGTCCTCGCAGAAGATGCTCGACTTCGTTCAGATGATCAGCAAGATCGCAGCCCAGTCCAATATGCTCGCCATGAACGCCGCCATCGAGGCGGCTCACGCCGGGACTCACGGCGCGGGATTCGCGGTGGTTGCCGATGAGATCAGGAAACTCTCTGAGACCTCATCCAACTACGCCAAGCAGATCGCCGAGGCCCTCCGGGGTACAGCTTCGGACGTGGAAGAGGCGGGAGCCATCAACTCTCAGGCGGCGGCGCTCTTCTCCCAGATTCATGATGAGATCGGAAAAGTCAACGACACTTTTCAGGAGCTCATTTCAGGTCTCTCGGAGCTCGCCCAGGGTTCCAGGGAAATACTCGAGTCGGTCACCCAACTCCGGGAAACCACGACGCAGGTTACCGAGGCT
>CAYZHV010000056.1:0-18307 GCA_964478055.1 uncultured Spirochaetaceae bacterium
TTGCCGCTCCCTTTCGGGCTCTGCCCGGGGTTGGATCCCTTCTCACTCATGAGTTGCCTCCCCGGACGGACCGAACGATATCGAGCGCTTCTCTTGTGAGCTTGACGATGGTGTCGAACTCGCCGGCGCTAATTTGCGCTGAGGGAACCATCCAGCTACCACCGACGGCGGCGACGTTCTTGAGGGAGAGATACTCCTTCAGGTTGTTTGCGTTGACCCCGCCGGTGGGGACAAAGCTCACCCCGCCGTAGGGGCCGCCGAGAGCTTTTAGCATCTTTATGCCGCCGGAGGCCTCGGCGGGAAAAAACTTGAGAGTTGCCAGGTCGTAGTCGAGAGCCTGCTCCACGGCGGTGGGGTTGTTGACCCCCGGGGTGATCGGGATGTTCTGCTCGAGACAGTACTCCACCACCTTCGGGTTGAATCCCGGGGTGACGATAAAGGCCGCTCCGGCGTCTACGGCGCGCTTCACCTGTTCGACCTTGAGCACCGTACCGGCGCCGAGGGCAACATCCGGCAGCTCCTTGGCTACGCGCTTGATCGACTCTTCAGCAGCCTCGGTGCGAAAGGTTATTTCCGCCACCGGCAGCCCCGCCTCTTGCAGGGCGCCTGCCAGGGGTACTGCGGAGTCCGCGGAGTCGAGCTTGATTACCGGCACCAGGCCGTGGGTTCTAATGATTTCGATGGGGTTTTTCATTTCGTTATCCTCTTCTTGAAGTGGTCTCTCTACCTACATTTTACGGGGTTTGGACCCCGACGTCAGCTCTGTTCGACCTGGACCTTGACCACCCGATCCCGGGAAACCGCACGGTCCATCGCCTCCTGCATCTTGTCATAGGGATAGACCGCGGAAATGATCTCCGAGACATCCACGAGGCCCGAGCGCATCGCGTCGAGGACCATCGGATAGACGTGGGCGTAGCGGAAAGAGCCGTAGAGGGTTATCTCTTTGGACATTATGAGGTTGGCCGGTAGCTCAACCGTTGCTGGCTGTGTGCCCACCTGGGCAATCCGGGACCCCCGGGCCGCGGCTTTGTAGGAGAAGGCGAGACCACCGGGAGTGCCTGAGGCCTCGAATACAATATCGTACCCGCCATCTTTAATGACGGTATCCATTACACCCGCTTCCGTCGGATCGATCGCCTCCGTGGCGCCGTGGGCAAGGGCAAACTCCCGGGGATATTCCGCCGGATCCGCCACGGTAATGTCGGTAGCGCCCAAAGCCCGAGCCATGGCAAGGACCATCTGGCCGATAGTCCCTCCACCCACGACGAGGACGCGGTATCCTGCCACCTGGCCTACTCGGGTCACAGCCTGAGCCCCTACGGCCATCGGCTCCACCAGGGCGCCGGAGCCGTAGTCGAGGCCCCCATCGAGCACGTAGCAGTGGTCCGCGGGAACGACGATGCGCTCGGCGAATCCGCCATCGATGTGGGGGATAGTGGCGGCGGTCCCTAGGAACTTGAGATTGGTGCAGAGGTTGTACCGCCCTGAACGACAATACTTACACCGACCGCACTCGATCGAAGGCTCCGCGGTCACCTTGTCGCCGATCGAGAGTGAGGTCACCCCTTTGCCAAGGGCAATAACATCCCCGGAGAACTCATGCCCGAGAACCAGGGGCGCCTGAGGGATAAAGTCACCGATTTGATACTGCTGATAGTAGTGAATATCAGAACCGCAAATGCCGACGCGCTTGACGTCGATGAGCACTTCCCCGGGGCCGGGGGTGCGTTCTTTTCGTTCTTCTCTGCGCAGGTCTTTCGGACCGTGTAGTACGTATGCGTCCATCTTCTTCTCCAATGCCATTTCTGTTGAAAGCGCTTTCTCCCATGTTGGGCCGTTTGTGCCCTTTTGACAACCGGATTCACTCCCAAATCATCGATTTGTCTCTCCTAACACGGTGAAACGAGAAGCTTGCGCTCTCAGACAGCGGCTGCTATTGTTGTTTTGAAGCGAGCTCTGTGGAAGCGCTACCACAAAACCGCCCGCGCCTAGGAGGTAGGGTATGAGTGAAGAAACAATTCAGGTCCACCCGGAGGAGCTGAAGGAACTGGTCGTGAAGAAGCTCACCGCGGTGGAGATGCCCAAGGAGCACGCGAAAATCGTGGCGGATGTTCTTGTCTTCGCCGATCTGCGCGGAACCCAATCTCACGGAGTCCTTCGTACGGAGCACTACGCCAATCGGGTGAGGAAAGGCGGCATGAATCTCCAGCCGACTCTCCGCTTCGAGAAGCTCAAGCCAACGATTGGCGTAATCGACGCGGAAGGCGGGGTGGGACACGTGGCGGCAAAGCTCGCAACGGAGCACGCCATCGAGCTTGCAAAGGAGCACGGTATCGCTCTGGTGGGAGTGCAAAACTCGAGCCATTGTGGCGCTCTTGGATACTACGTGGATATGGCGCTACAGGAGAAACTCGCCGCGATAGTCCTTGCCAACACCGACAAAGCCGTCGTTCCCTTCGGCGGTACCGCCAGGTACTTCGGGACGAATCCCTTTGCCTTTGGCATGCCCGGAACCAAGGAGAACGTGCTTCTCGACATGGCCACGAGTCAGGTTTCCTTTGGCAAGATCTACTACGCCCGAGAGAACGACACCCCGATCCCCAAAGGATGGGCAGTGGACGAGAAGGGTAACTTCACCACGGACCCCCACAAAGCCCTCGCGCTCTTTCCCTTCGGTGGCGCCAAGGGCTACGGCATCAACATGATGGTGGAGGCGCTCACGGGAATTCTCATAGGCGGGGTCTTTGGTCCCCACGTCAAGCCAATGTACTTCGAGCTCGAGAGCTATCGTAATCTCTCGACTTTTCACCTCGTGATCGACCCAACACTTTTCACCGGTGATGCGGTCTACGGCTATGTGCAGCAAATGATCGACGAGCTCCACGCCCAGCCGGCAGCCCCGGGATTCGAAAAGGTGCTGATCCCGGGAGAGATAGAGAGCCAACAGATGAAGCGGTCCCTCGAGGAAGGCGTTACAATTCAGAAAAGCGTCTACGAGCATCTGTCCCGGTAGCTCGAAGATTTCGAGGAGCGGCGTGAACATCTACGACATTGCGAAGGAGTCAGGGGTCTCGATTTCAACGGTCTCCCGAGTTCTCAACAACAGTCCCAATGTGACCGAGGTTACCAAGGAGCGGGTCCTCGCCGTCCTCGAGAAGCACAACTACGTGCCGAGCGCCGTTGCCAAGAGCATGGTGAGTAAGGCGACCCAGACCATTGGGGTCATGGCCCTCGATGTCCGCCATCTCCACTACGCCAACATCGCCTATACCATTGAGCAGGAGCTAAGCGCCGGGGGCTACAACGCCCTGCTCTGCAACACCGGCTACGACCCGGGGAATATGGAGAACTACGTCCGTATGCTCGGGGAGAAACAGGTGGACGGGGTGATCATAGTCGGTTCCGTCTTTTCCCGGAAAGAGACGGAGAAGAGCATCGCCCGGTACCTGCGAAACAAGCCCATCGTGATGCATAACACCACCCTTGCGGGGGAAAACATCTACAACATTTCCACCAAGGAAGAGCACGGCATTGTCTTGAGCCTGGAGTACTTGCTCGGCAAAGGACGAAGACGGATCGCCTTCGTGCAGGATTACGACACCCCCGTAGGGAGACAGAAGCACGCGACCTATCGCACCGAGCTCGACGCCCGGGGCCTGGAGTACGACAATCGCCTGGTGGTGAGCACCGAGAGCGGCTTCGACGGGGGAATCCGGGCGGTTGAAGAGCTCGTTTCCAGGGGGCTAGAGTTCGACGCCCTCATCGGCTGTGACGACCTCACCTGTCTCGGGGTGATAAAGGAGCTTGCCAACGCGGGACGTAGCGTCCCCGGGGATGTGGCGGTGATCGGCTTCAATAACACAGTCTTTTCCAAACTCTCCGATCCGCCGATGACCGTCGTGGACAACAAGGGAGAGATGACCGGCGTCTCCCTCTCCCGGGCGATCGTGGACATTTTGAAAGGGCGAGACGTTCCCGGGCAAACCGTGCTCTATCCGGAGCTCGTTGTCCGGGGCAGCGCCTGAGGCCATAGACAGACTGAGAGGATAGCTTAAATGGAACCGAATCGATACTCCTACAAGGAGCTCCTGTCCACGGCGGAGGCCCTCCTCACCGACCGAGGGGTCCCGGCAGAGACGGCGCGTATGATTGCAGAAACCCTTGCGGAGGCCGACCTCATGGGCCACTCGACCCACGGCCTCGCGCTTCTTCCCGCCTACCTCCGGGAGCTCAAAGCAGAAAAGATGAAAGCCTCCGGGGAGCCCCGGGTTCTTTCCGACGCCGGGGCTGCGGTTGTCTGGGACGGGGAGTATCTAAACGGCGTCTACCTCACCCGCCTGGCGGTCAAGGCGGCTCTCGAGCGGAGCGAGGAGCACCCGGTGGTGACTTTCGTCATCCGACGGGCGCACCACATCGCCTGTCTCGCTGCGTATATGCCGGAGATCGTGGAGGCCGGACGGATCGGGATTCTGATGGCCTCCGATCCCTCCGCGGGACTGGTTGCTCCCTTCGGTGGTAAGCAGCCGATTTACACGCCCAACCCGGTCGCCGCGGGCGTTCCTGCCGGCCCCGGAGGACCCCTGATTCTGGATGTGAGTATGTCCGTCACCGCCGCGGGGGTCGTGAATAGACATAAGAACGCTGGGACGCCCCTACCCAACCGGTGGCTCCTGACCAAGGAGGGAGAGCCCACGGACAATCCCGAGGCCCTCGGTGCGGGGGGGTCGATTCTTCCCCTCGGAGGGCTCGACGCCGGGTACAAAGGGTACGCTCTCGGCCTTCTCGTGGAGGCCCTCACTTCCGGTCTTGCCGGTTACGGCAGGCCCGATCAGCCTACAACCTGGGGGACCTCCGTCTACCTGCAGGTGGTAAACCCGGCGTTCTTCGGCGGTGGGGCTGAGCTCGAGCGTCAGATGGGGTGGCTCAATAACGTCTGCAGGAAGAGCACCCCCCGACCGGGGCATGAAAATGTACGGGTCCCCGGAGATCGCGCCCTCGCTCTTAAGGAGGAGCAACTGAGAGACGGGGTGCGGCTGTCGTCGCCCATCGTAGAAGGCTTGGAGGCCAGTTGCGCCGAGGCGGGCGTGGCCTTTCCGGAGCCCCTTAGCAGAGGAGTGGAAGAATGAAGAAGATCCGCTGGGGTATTATTGGTGCCGGAGATGTTTGCGAGGTCAAGAGCGGTCCGGGCTTCTACAAAGCGCCAGGCTCAGAGCTTGTGGCGATTACCAAGCGGGACGCCGGGGCGGCGGAGGAGTTTGCCGGACGTCACGGCGTGAAGCGCTGGTATACGGAGCCCGAGAAGCTCATCGCCGACGAGGAGGTCGACGCGGTCTACGTGGCAACCCCGCCCCATCTCCACCGCCGCTTTGCCGAAGAGGCGATGCTCGCCGGCAAGCCGGTCCTCGTGGAAAAGCCGATGGCCACGAGCGGTGAGGAGTGCGACGCCATGCTCGAGGTCTCCATGCGCACAGGCACGCCCCTATGGGTCGCCTACTACCGGCGGGGCCTGGATAAGTTTGTCGCCATAAAGGATGCCATCGACTCGGGAGTGATCGGGGAGCCGCGAAGCGTGGTTCTCGAGTTCAGTCAGAACCGTGAGCGCTACACTCCGGGGAAGAACGGCGCACCGTGGCGGGTAGATCCGCAAGTCGCCGGTGCCGGGGTAGTTGCGGACATGGGAAGCCACATGCTCGATCTTCTCGATTGGTTTCTCGGGCCCATCACTTCAGTCTCAGCCAAAGCTTCCAACCAGGCTGGAGAGTATGAGGCCGAAGATCTCACAGCCACGACCTTTCTTGCCCGCCGGGAGGCGCCGGTAACCGGCGCTGCGCTCTGGGATTTCTCCGGCCGACAGGAAGTAGACCGTACCATCATCCGCGGAAGCGAAGGCGCTATCGAGTATGCAACCTTCGATGACGCCCCGGCGCGACTCTACAAGAACGGAACCATGACCGAGATGGCTCCCAAACCTTTTCCCAAGCACGTTCATCAGCCCCTGATCGAGCTCATAAACGGGGAGCTCCGGGGCGGAACCCCCGCTCCAAGCAGCGCGAGCAGCGGTGCTCGAACCAACCGGGTCCTCGACGCCCTCGTTGCCCAGTACTACTATACTTGTAGGTAGACGAATTAGAGGGGGCACAGGATGGAGAAGAGCAAGACACGGTGCATCGGAATACTCACCAGCGGAGGGGACTGCCCAGGACTCAACGCCGCTATTCGTGGTGTCGTCAAAGCCGCCATTGGCAGCTACGGCATCAAGGTCATCGGCTTTCTCGACGGCTTTCGGGGGCTGGTGGAAAACCGCACCATCAACGTAGAAGACCGCATCGTTAGCGGCATTCTCACCCAAGGTGGTACCATTCTCGGCACCGCCCGGGACAAGCCACACAAGATGCCCATGGGCGGAAAGAAAATGGACATGACCGCCGCAGCGGTGGAAAACATCAACAAGCATCACATCGACTGTCTTGTCTGCCTCGGCGGGGGCGGCACGCAGAAGAACGCGCTCCACCTCAATAAGGAAGGCGGGATTAACGTACTCACCCTGCCCAAGACCATCGACAACGACGTGGCCATGACCGATACAACCTTCGGTTTCGACACCGCCATGAACATCGCCACCGAAGCCATAGATCGGCTCCACACGACCGCTACCAGCCACCACCGGATCATTGTCTGCGAGATCATGGGCCACAACGCCGGCTGGCTCGCCCTGGGAGCGGGGATCGCCGGGGGTGCCGACGTTATTCTTATTCCCGAAATGCCCTACGACCTGAAGCTCGTCGCCGAGCACCTGGAGAAGCGGCGCATGAGCGGCAAGCGCTTTTCCATTATTGCCGTCGCCGAAGGAGCGATCTCCAAGGAGGAGGCAAAAGCGGCGGAAGAGGGAAAGAAGAGCAAGAAAAAGTCAGCAGAAGAAGTCGTCATTGAGCACGATGAGAGTGGCAATCCCTATCGCCTGGTGCAGGAGCCAAAGGCGAGCCAGATCGCTCGACAGATTCAGCACCTCACCGGGACCGAGGCGCGGGTTACCTCCCTCGGCCACGTGCAGCGCGGCGGTTCCCCTTCAACAAGAGACCGGCTCATTTGCACCCTCCTCGGCACCGCCGCCGCCGAGGCCCTGGCCAAAGGTGAGTACAACAAAATGGTCGCCGTCCGAGGCGATTCCTGCGAGACCGTGCCTCTCGAGGAGGTTGCGGGAAAGAAGAAGACCGTCCCCCCGGACCACCCGTGGATCGCCACGGCCCGGAGGGTTGGCACCTGCGTGGGGGTCTAATCGGCGGTATCAGAACCGGAAATCATCGTAGTCGTGAGGCCGGAGCTCATTGGTCTTAAAGGTGCCCGTGATCTGTCCCGCCGGCGTTGCAAGGGTCCAGTTAAAGCCGAACTCCCCCTGGGGTTCCTCGTATACGAGGGCGGCGTTGCCGATCCGCAGATAATTTGCCACCGCCGTTCCGTCCGGATTTGTCGCTTCCTCCGGACTCCTGCTGCCGGCCATTAGCCGCGGGTTGGTGCCGTCGGAGTAAATCACCATAAAGACCTCCAGGAGATCCGTCCCGTCGTCGCTCCCGCCCACATAGTCCGGCGTGGTTCGAGCCTCGCTGTTTTCTATCAATCCGTCACCGTTGTCGGAATCCCGCAGCCGAAAGTGGAGAAGCACCTGCCTCCCCCGAATATCCGTACTCCCCGGGATGGTCAGGTCGATGCTCTCACCCACGGTTGCCCGGACAAAGAGCTCCTGCGCCTCCGGATTGGTTGAATCAAAAGCGATAAAGGTAGAAGCGTCCTGCACCTGCTGAGAGCGGCTCAGCTTGCGAGCTTCCAGTTGGGCAGGAAGGTAGTTACCAAGAAGGAGCCAGTCACTCCCCTCCGGAGGCGAGCCGTTGCCGAGAACCTGGGTGCTTTCGACCAGGGTCGCCGCACGGTCGTATTCAAACTCGCTCGTCTGCAGGAGTTCATTCCACCCAGCTTCCAATGCAAGTGAACGCACAGCGATCCCCGACTCAGCGTCCACACCATCCAGGGTCGTTGGCCTATCCGCATAGATGTAGCGAAGAATCCTCGCCTGTACAGTGGTTAGCGGGCCGCGAGTACCGTCAATCTTTCCGTAGGTGAGAATGTCCGACTCCCCGTAGACAAGGCTATCCTCCCGGGCGCCGTAGAGATCCAAGGAGAGTATCCGCGCCTCCGGGTCGCTACTAGAGATGCCCTCAGGCACCGGTTGGAGCGCCGTCTCATCGGGAATGGGAATCCTCAGCTCGAAGGAGTAGTCCGTCGTGGGCGATGAGGCGTAAGCAGCCACCGCCCCGGTACCTCCGGAATCAACAAGGTAGAAGAGCACCGCCTCGGAGGGGTATTCAAACCCGATCTCAGCGAAACTGTTCAAGTCGACCTGGGTCGCCACCGTGCCGCTCACGGTTATCTCCCCGCCTGGCACATCCGTTCCGCCACCGCCGTCGTCACCAGCGCCCGCGGAATCACAACCGAAAAGCAAAATGGCGAGAGCCGCCACCAGACCGTAGAGCCACATCTTCATGCGACACACCCCCAACACGTTCAATTGGGAGAACAACAGCTCCTGTTACGGAGAACCGAAGAAGAACTGCAAAGATGATATCGAGACTCAACAAAGAAATCAAAGTGTTTGAGTAAGAAATAACTGCTTAGAGCTCGGAGGGAAGGGAAATCCCGGGCCGCTCGTGTGGAGCGGCCCGGGGGTGTTGGTTAGCTGGCTAGAAGGGGGAGTTGGCGTAGTTGAAGGGTACAGTTTCATTTGGGATGTAGCTACCATTTACGGTTCCGGCGCCGTCTGTCGTATCGAGGGAGAATGAGTAAGTAGACTCGATGTACGTTAGTGTTCCTCCGGTTATTTGCTGGTAGTTACCCAAGGGCGTTCCGTCAATCTGCGTCGTATTGTCGGCAGGGCCGGTCCCGGCCGTGATTTGATTCTGGCTCTCCTCGGAGTAGACCATGATGAAGACATCTACCATGTCCGTCCCGTCAGTTGCGTTCAACTCGTAGTCGTCTTCAATACTTTGGTCTAAGGTATCGTCAGTGTCGTCTGAGTCGGTTAGTCCGAAGTAGATTAGGACCTCCCGAGTTCCAATGCTTGGGAAGGCCTCCATCGATAAGCCGAGGTCATCCGCTGTTCCGCGCATGTAGATCTCGGTATCCGAGCCGCCTCCAGAGTCATGGGCGAGAAAAGCAGCGCCCGGAGGATCCACGTTATCATTCCTCGCCTGCTCAACCTGTCCCTGCAAGAAACTCGTAATCAGAAGCCACTCGGCGCCGGAGGGAACCGGCCCGTTGGCCAGAGTATTACTGAGGCCTGAGAGAACACCGTCATTATCGTAGGTAACCTCAGTCGTCTGAATCACCAAGTTCCAACCCGGGCTCAGTTCCATATTGTCGATGACGATCCCTGAATCGGTGTCAGTTCCGTTCAACGTTGTTTGCCGGTCAGCGTAGACATAGCGGACGAGCTTCGCTGTCACCGTCGCGTCCGGTCCGGCAGTTCCAGTAATCGTTCCTCGTGCGAGCACATCCGAGGCCTCGTAGACGATGCCGTCCTCCCGGGCGCCGTAGAGGTCTATGTTGATGATCTTGGCGTCGGGATCGCTGCTGGTGACTCCGGTCGGTATGTCCTGAAGATCGCCGGCTTCAGGCACGGGAATGGTGAGGTCGAAGTCGTAGTCTCGCGTTGCCGGAGTATCCTGATCGATGATGCTGAAGGTAAAGCCGGAGTCAATAAGGAAGAAGATCACCGCGTCCGACGGGTTCGTGAAGTCGATGTCCGTAAAGGT
Source organism: uncultured Spirochaetaceae bacterium (assembly GCA_964478055.1). GTDB lineage: Bacteria > Spirochaetota > Spirochaetia > DSM-27196 > Alkalispirochaetaceae > CAYZHV01. The sequence continues at coordinate 9,807 of CAYZHV010000056.1, forward strand.
GTTGGGATCGATTTGTCTGTCGACGGTACCGCTGATACCGATAGTGGCTCCGGGCAACGGCTCAGCAGTCCCGTCGCCTGTACCATCACCAGTAGCGTCATCGCCACCACCACCGGCGCCTGCACCTTCGCAGCCAATCAACAAAACCAGGGAAAAGAGTACGACCAAGCCGTACAGCCACGCTTTCATCTCACGTACCTCCGCAAACTGTTGTGTTTAGGTGATCAACTGCTGCACGAAGGCAGAGCGGCTGCTACAACTGTAAAAGATGATATCGAAGGTCAGGATAGAAAGCAAACTTGTTTCGTAAGAAATATGAAAAAAACGGTGGGGCAAAAGCATTGAGCGCGGAGGCGAAGGCTCGGCACCTATACGCGGGCGAGAGCTACCGCTTCTTCTCCGCACAAGGAACACAGAGCAGCGCCTCGGGCACCTCCTGCAGGCGCGGAAGAGGTATCTCACGGCCGCAGCGGACGCAGTTGCCGTAGGTGCCTTTCTCGATGCGGATCAGGGCGTTGTTCAGTCGCTCCAGGGTTTTCTTGGCTTGGGCGAGGACGTGCTCGTTGACGCCCTTGTCGTTGAGAGCTTCCATACGGGTGAGTCGACCGAGGCTGACGCTCGGTTCCACCGCTTTTGTCTCTTCGTTGAGGTAGGGCAGGGATTCTTCGATCTCGGCGATTCGATCTCGAATGAGCTGTTCCTGGGCCGAAAGTTCCTGCTTGGTCATAGAGGCGCAGGGTAGCTTGTTTTCTCGGGGCGGGACAAGATGGGTGGGCAGCAAAAACACCTGCTTTCTACCTGAAACAAAACGTGTATAATGTGTGGTGCTGTGGCTAGTGTGGCATCAGACATCTAAGTAAAAAGGACCTTTTGTGAGACAGACAACACTGCTTATTCTCCTCGTTGGTATTCTGGGCGGCTGTGCTTCGGTGCGCTGGGCTGAGCTCGATGACTCGCCGGTACCGGAGCCCTCGTCAGAAGAATCCGCCTTTCTCGAAGAGACCGTCCCGGAGGCGGTCCTCTTTGAGGACTTCAACGACTCGGATCTTGTAGAAGGGATATCGGTGCGTTCTTCAGCGGAATTGGATGGGGGTATGCTAACCCTCCCGGAAGAGGGCAATTGGGTCACCGTTTCGCTGCCCCGAACGGCGACTCGGGTTCTCGCCTGTTATCGTCTTGAATCGGAGACCGGAAGGATCGGCATCTCCACGGAGATCCGGGAGGGGCGCACGGAGGTTTTTAACGATGTGCTCGGAGATTGGGCCCACAATTTAGACCGAATCACTCCCTACAGCAGGGTCGAGGGCTTCGGCTACGGCGGCGAGCGGGAGGCTGCCTGGGTTGTTCAGGAAATACGGGTCGAGGGAACCCACGTTTCCTTCTATCGAAATGGCAGTCGCTTTGGAAAGATTCGCCTGAAAGGGACAACGGGCTTCGATTCATTTGCCATAAAGGTTGAAAACGGCGCCAGGGGAAGCCTCGACTGGATACTGGCAATCTGATGCCGCAATCGGATTGTTGATTTGCGTGTCTGGAGGGAATTGGCTATCATATTGGGAAGAGGTGCATGCGCGGGTGGAAACGCGCACTACCGTACTCGTCTTACACAACCGTCCGATTCTCTTTGAAGGAATTAAATCTGTTCTTGGGGGCAGTGACGATTTCCAGGTATTGGACGGAGGCAACACCACTCATCAGATCGCGTCTGCTTTCTCGGAAGAGGCCCTTGACGTTTTTCTACTCGCCTTTGGTAGTGACGGGGCCCGGTTTCGCGAAGCCATAAAGAGGCTCGTCCTCGAGTACCCGGAAGTCCCGCTGGTTGTGCTATCGCCGCACTGCTCCTTGCACTTCATTCAGCAGATCTCGCAGCTCGGTGCAAAGGGATTCATTTGCGAAGCTGCGCCGGATGTTAATCTGCAGGAGGCACTTCGTTCGGTGGCTTCTGGTCACTACTTTCTCGGCCCCTTCGCAGCAGAGGAACTGGTAAGTGTGGTTTCTTCAATGCCTAGTACCGCTCTGCACCAGCAGGATAGTCGATACGAATTGCTCACGAGTCGGGAGCGCGAAGTCTTTCGCATGCTGGCAGAAGGCAAGAGTAATAAGCAAATCGCTTTCGCACTTGGCATAAGCCGAAAGACCGCAGAGACCCACCACAGTCGCGTGTGCCAGAAACTAAACATTCATGAGCCAGTAGACCTGTTCCGGTATGCTACTCGTCTCGGCATTATTGACTTGGAGTAATCCTCTTCGTGTAAGGCAATCGCTGATTGCGATGCGCAATTCCGCACTGTAGATCATCCATCTCCCCATTGTTTAGTCCCGAAACAACGCAAAGAATTGAAGTATAGGGAGCTTTTGGGCGTCCCTGGTTCTGCGCTAGCTCCCTGCTCAAACCTGCCTTGGGGGGTGAAAAGGAATGAAACGGCTTTGCATTCTCGGATTAGCTCTGGGAGTGTCTATTCTGCTCGGTTGTGGTGGCGCGGGTGCCGGAGGCGGAGGTGAGGCAGCGGCAGGGGACGACAGTGGTGGAGAAGAGGAGACCCCGGAGGTCGAAGAGCCACTGGAGGAGTCTGGAGTCAATGCAGACGCCGGAGGTCCCTACGCTACACTATTTGTGGAGCCACCGATAACAGTGGAGTTTGACGGCAGCGGCACTACTGATCCTGACAGCGAAATCGCCACCTACCGATGGGACCCGGGAGACGGCTCCGACGCGATCGAAAGCGCCACTCCCTACGTTACTCATGCGTACAATCCCTCTGGCCCGGGGGAGTACAAGGTAACTCTCTCTGTTCTGAACGGTCAGGGAGTATCTCTGGACGAGGACCAAGGCAGCGTCAGGTTTCGTAGTGTGCCGGAGGCGTCATTTACGGTGATAACCGTTCCTGACGACATCGAGCTCGGAGCAGATACCGAATTCGACGCTTCCGGGTCCAACGACGTTGACGGTCTCGGGGAGATAACGCAGTACCGCTGGAGTTTCGATCATGCCACCGCCTACATTCCGGGCAGAGTCAGCGCAGAACCTGCAATTACCTACGTTTTCGCCGCCCTCGGCGAGGTTGTCGTGAGCCTCGTCGTGGTCAATGACGACGGTTTCGAGTCCGAACCCGCGCAACAGACCATAACGGTAAACGACTCCGAAGGCGCGAGGTTCATAATCCAATGAGAAGAGGAGGGAGAGAGGTATGAAACCAATCCCACTATGGATCGGGCTTTCGGTGTTGCTGGTCTTCGTCTTGGGGACCTGCACTATCGACGGATTCACACCCCCCGGAGAGCTTTCAGCAGAGCCTACGGAGCAACCCGATGGGGGCGGGCAGGAAGAGGAGCAGGAGGGAACGGATCCGCCCGGCCCGCCGGCCACCGGTGTAAACGTCGCGGTCCCCGCGGTATCGCCCCTACTCTTGGACGCGCTCAACGCAACCTATCAATCGGCCTCGGGTGGTCTGAGTGCGCAGGCGCTGCTCTTTGCAACGAGAGTCGAGTTGCAGCTCTCTCAGGACGGAGACCCGCAGGACGAGTGGACAATCTCGAACGCCGATGGGCTGACCGACGTAACCGGAGAGACCGGGCCGATGATACAGGATTTTCGGGAGGTTCCCGCCGGTTTTAACTACACGATAGAAGCAGAAGTCTTTAATGAACGAGTTTCCTCAGATGTACCGGTCGTTACCGGAAGCTCCGAGGTCTTCTCCGTCTCTGCGGGTGTAAGCTCGGAGGTAGTCATAATCGCCGATCCGTATCAGCCCACCGTGCTGGACACGGACGATCAGATAGAGCCGTTCAGCCTGGCACAGGCGCCTTACGTCTTCAACGATCCCCCGGACGAAGGCGACATCACCTTTACCGATTTGGGCGGCGAGACGTGGTTTGGGCTGGGCGTTGATGTAGTAGCTGATCTCTACGCCCGGGTCGTCGTTGATCCCGGAGGCAACGCCGACGCCGCACTCCTGCAGTTCGAGGCTGGAGCAATTCCGGATGAGGGTCTCGATCCCGGCCTGAGTTACGGCTTCTTCCCCGACGGTGGAGGTGGTACCCGTGCCGCAATTATGGGCCCGGTAGACGGAGACGCGCAGTACTACCTCGCCGCGATTCTGATGAATCGGGACGGCAGCGCGGCGACCGAAAGCGCGGAGCTGAGGTTTGACACCTTTGTAAGGCCATACCAGGGGTACGCGAATGCCGTGCAAACCTTTACTGCGCCGACGACAGAAGAGTTCGAGCAGCTATCTCCCGATGCGGCTATCACCAGGGAGCTGTTCCACGTAGAGTTCAGCGACAACGGTCCTGAGCAGGCGGTGCACTATTTTGAGTTCGATATTCCGTGGGAAGATCCTGATCTGGAGGACCTGGTTACAGCGACCGTCACCGTAGATCTCGACGTATTGGAAATGAACCATCTGACGGGTTACGAGTCAGAGGACGGTTTTCCTGGAATCGACTTGGCGGTGATTCTCGATGCCGACGGCACTGTCGATAGCGAGTCGACGTTCATTGCCCCGTTCTCGGACCCCGGCTTGGTCACGGACGAGAGTGACGATGGTTCAACGACGATTTCTTTCGACGTTGACATTGACACCACGGTCTACAGCTTTGTGGGCCTCGGGATCTCCAGCATCTGGCCGGGCAATCAGTACACCCTGACTTGGGATGCTCCGGGGATGCTGGATATTATCATCCAGTAAGCAGAGAGAGAGGGGGGCTTCTGCCCTCCTTTTCTTCTTCGACTAGATCGTTTGCCGGATTCTTCGTAGAGACGAATAGTGTGCGCCGGCCGAATCGGCTTCGCCCATTCTAAGGCCCTCCGATCGCATCCCAGAACGGTTAACGCTAGCGGAACCGCGATATCTTTACTGGCACGCAGCTTGCATGAGTGTCAGTATGGCTACCTTACAGTCCGGGAAGAAATACTGGATCGCCTACCGTAACGCAGAGGGGGAGGAGTCCGAGCGGGTAATTCATGTGCGGTCGGTCACACCGGGGGCCTACGGTAGGACCTATATACGGGCGTTTTGCGAGCTTGCGACTGAAGAACGGACCTTTCGACTCGATCGGATGGTGGATATCGAGCTCCTGGACGGACCCCGCTCTGAGGAAACTGAAGTTACGCGGGAACGTAACTCGAGTTACCGCGGCCCGGCCGTTGCCCCGTTGGCGGCGCAATCACGGGCCACACCGGCGGCGCGAGGCGACGTTTCTTCCTCAGCGCCAACTCGAAACGCCGAGGGCACCAACTTTGGCGGCCTCGCCCGCTTTCTCCTGAAGGCGGCGGCGATCTTCATTCTTTTCGACTTTGTGATAACCGATGATCCCGGGCGTATGAGCGGCAGGGTAGTGGAAGTCGTGGAGGAGATGGTTGACCCCCATCCCGGACTCCGGCAACCGGAGGCGCTTACCGAAGGCTCCGAGCATGACACTCCCAGGCCGACGCCGCCGCCACCTCCCGAGCCGGTGGCTGTGGCCCTGCCGGCGGAGACGCAAGAGGCGCGAAAAGCGATTCGCATAGAGCGGCTAGCTCGAAAGAGTGAGGTGACGCACGAGCTCGTCATCAGCCGGTATGACCGGGCCGATCTGGATCACGACGATGAGCTCAGTTGGCGGGAGCTGCGAAAGTTTCAAGAGGCGGTGTACCGGGATTTTCGCTATGAGAGCAACGGCAAAGCGCTGCGGCCGGAGGAGTTCTTTATGACCGGGGGTGGGGACTGCGAGGACTTCGCGATTTTTTCCGCGGCCATGCTCACGTACTGGGGCTGGGACGCCTACGTGGCGAGCATGGGAACCAATGACAACGACGCCCACGCGGTGGTCTTTATCAAAGTGGACCGACCGCCCTCCTGGGCGAGTTTCTATGAGATTCCTGGAGGAACGGGAAATCCCCGGTTTGCGGCCTCGGGTACTTTTGTGCCCGTTGACTACGACGTTGTCGGGGGCTTAAGTAACGCCGTGACTCCCGGGAGCACGGTCACCGATATCGTAGTGCCCCGGGAATGGTACGGTCTAGCTATTTGACCTAGTTGCCGCAGTGAGTGGCAGGGGCCGAAAATGAGCCGTTCTGGACGACTTCACCTTGCCCAGCGATCCAACCACCGACCCATCTGCTCGATCTCCGCGAGCTGGTTGGCTCGAATCGTGGCGGCGAGCTCGGCCACTTGCTGGTGCTCGGCGAGATTTCGAGCAAGGAGCTGTTGGGACATTATCACCGCCGCCATGTGGTGGGGGATCATCTCCTGCAAGAAGAGGCGATCCAGGTCCTCCCCGGCGAGCTGGGAATAATCACTCATCATCGGTTCGTAAGCGACCTCGTGGGCGCGGTCAGGATACCACCGGTCGAGCCACTCATTCATTTGATCGATCTCGGTCGACTGTGTCTCGATAATTTGGCCTGCAAAGGTTCGCATCTCTTCTCGATTTGTGCGCTCCTCGAGTACACGCGCTTTGTCTACCGCCTCTTGATGGTGGGGAATCATATTGACTAAGAACTCATACTCACTCTCCACGTCGCCCATTCCGTGGACCTGACGCATCATCCCGAAGCTCATGGGCCCCATGTTGCTCATCGGCCCCATTCCTCGGAACGGGCCAATACCCCGCATTGGGCCAAGGCGGGCGCCACCGAGAAACGGCGTAAAGAGCCAGAGCAACAGCAGAAGAAGCAGCAGTATCAGGAGGATTAGGCCTCCGAGAATGCGAAGATTATTTCGTTGCATGAACGCCCTCCGGGGTTCTGTGAGAGGAAAACTTCAGAAGCAATAGTGAAGTACAACCGCCAGAGACGGAACCTATGATTGCCTAATACATGGCAATCGGGGCTCTGACGCTGATCTTCTTCGTCCTACCTCAAGTTACTGACTTTGATCAGCATCGTCCTCTTTGCGGGTTTCGTGCTTCAGGCTTCTTCTTCGGACCCGCCCGGAATATGAACCTCCCCGGGACGAACGGATACGAACCCGCCTAGGCCGTGGGGGCCTGTCCAGAGGCTCGCCTCGATCGTATAGGTGAGGTGAATCGCTTGTCCGTTGTAGCTGCCGATCTCGACGGTGACGGTCTCCGTGCGATGTGCCGGGGCGCGGTCCGGGGAGTGCTCCCTAGGCTGAGACTTGCGTTGGCGTTTGGTCATCGTCGAGTTCTCCAGAGGGCTTTGAGGGTCCGCCGACCGGTGGGGCCGAAGCCGACGGCTAGGGCCGTGCCGACAACCGTTATTGGCACGACTCGCAGTTGTCCGCGGCCGGCGAGGTCTACGGTTTCTTTGTTAAAAACAGGCTCCACTCGGAGGCGATGGCGATCGTCTGCGGCGAAGCGGCTGTCCGGATGCGCCCCTACCGCGGCGCCGGCAGCGGATAGGAAGCCGTAGAGGAGCCCCGTATCCGCGGGATCGGCGAGGCCGAGAACTATTTTGAGGTCGACGAGGGGTATCTCAATACGCCGGAGGAGTCGGTGGAGATCCCTGAGAAGGGCCCGACGAAACTCCGGGTCCCGGACGAGATCAATCACGGCGCGACGACGGGCGGGGTTGGGGGCCTTTTCGTGACGAGACTGTTTCTTGTTCTCTTTCTTCTTCTTGCCCTTGCGCCCCTCGGCGTCTTCCTCAGATCCTTTCTCCTTCCGAGGGTAGAGGCGAACCGCGCCCCAGAGCCAGGTGACTCTAAACGGATGAGATGAGCGGGTCGAGTCGTAGAGCGCCTCAAAGGGCACGGCGAGGGCCGCGATGGCAAGGAGGAGGACGCCTAAGAGCATCCATCCCGCCACTACGCCCACGGCGCCGAGCACGCCGAGGAAGTTCATTCCTCTTTTGCCGGTTCCTTCTGCTTGCTGCTGATGCGTTCCGCCGCGGCGGCAATAGTCTCCGCGAGAGAGGCTTTTCCGGTCTGCACTTGCTCGACCCGGGCGCCCTCCTTTTCGATCACCACCAGGGCCACGGGCTTGATTCCGGCACCCGCACCTGCTCCGCCGCCGCTGCCTTGCTCCTTGGAGCCGGGTTCGCTGCCACTGCCCGCGCCGCCGCCAAAGCCAAAGCCGTAGCTCGCCACGGGAATGATTGTCACGTCTCCGATGGTTACCGGCTCGCCGAGGATCGAGCGCTGCTCGATGATGGCGCGCACTTCGCTGACCAAATTGTCGATCATGCTGCTTGCATCCTGCATTTGTTCCTCCTGTTACGTATCATAACCCCGACCGGGGGCTCCGGTGTTACCAGGAGGTCCCTAATAAAGCTCTGGGTAGCCGAGCGTCTTCAGCAGGAGCGGCGAGCCCGGACTGAGTAGGGCAGCTTTACCGGTAGTTAGAGAACCTGAAAGAGCACCACCAGTCCGCCGACGATGGTAGCGCAGAGGGAAACAAGCGCGACCAGGCCGTTAAACCGACGATCGAGGCCTTCGAATCGTCTGTCCACCGCCTCGAACCGCTTGTCAACCGCCTCAAAACGCTTATCCATTTGGTGCTGCACCTGTTCAAAGCGCGTGTCGAACTGGACGAAGCGCTCCTCGAGGCGGGCGACGCGG
>CAYZHV010000057.1:0-3924 GCA_964478055.1 uncultured Spirochaetaceae bacterium
CGCGAAGGTAGGCGGTGAGAGCCGCACCATCACCGGCTCTCACATTCTCCTTGCCACCGGTCGCGTGCCCCAAACCAAGGCGCTTAACCTACCCGCCGCCGGCGTAGAGGTAAACGAGCGCGGGTTCATTAAGGTTAACGAGTATCTCCAGACAACCACACCGCACATCTACGCCGTGGGCGACGTTAACGGCGGCAGCGCCTTTACTCATACCTCGGTCCACGACGGGCAGATAATCGTTAAGAACCTCAAAGGAGAGAACTGGCGCCGGAGCGACCGCATTCCGGTCTACTCCATGTTTATCGATCCCCCCATGGGAAGGGTCGGCATGAGCGAGAATGAGGCGAAAAAGAGCGGTCGAGAAGTACTCAAAGGCACTATGCCGATGAGCAGTATCAACCGCGCCAGGGAAAAAGATGAGACCGCAGGGCTCGTGAAGGTGCTCGTGGATGCGAAAAGCGGCCAGCTCTTAGGGGCAACGGTCTTTGGTACCGGGGGAGACGAGGTGATTAACATCTTTGCCTCCTGGATGTACACACGCCTGCCTTACACCGAGTTCCAGAAGGCGGTTCTCGTGCACCCAACGGTCTCGGAGTTGATGCCATACGTCTTCGAAAAATTGGAACCGGTCAGCTGACCGGGAAAGTCACCACGGTTTTGGCATCACGGGGTCAGTCATTGGACTGGTCCCGTTTCGCCCCCCGCTCGGATACAAAAAAGTACTTCTGGAGACCCAGAAGATTGTACTTCCGCACAAGCCAGGGAAGCGAGAGAAACGCGATTGCAAGAAAAGCGCCGATGACTGAGGCGATGAGCGGGTTGGTAAACAACTGAGCCCCGAATACGGTGTAGACGTAGGTCAGGGGCAACATGCCGACAAAGGTCGCCAGGGCAAAACCACTCACCGGCATCCGGGTTAGACCGGCACCGTAGCTTATGAAATCAAAGGAGACTATCGGCAGTAGTCGGGAGAGGAAGACAACCATTAGAAGCGCCCTGTTCGAGCAGTCGGGACAGATACAAACCTCCCGATCGAGGAGAGACTCCAAAGCTCCTCGGCCGATGCGTCTTGCGATCAGAAAGGCGATGACTGCGCCGAGGAGCGCCCCGAGGCTCGAATACAGCGTCCCGAGCCAGGGTCCGAAGAGCACGCCACCGACAACATCAAGGGGAACCGTAGGGATAGGTGAAATGACGATTGCCGAAGCCATGGCGAGCATGTGAAGCACCGGCGCCCAGGGACCTGCATCCCGAAGAGCGTTGAGAAGAGACTCTCGCGTAAAAAAGCTCCGGAGCTCCGGATGGACACCCGATAGCAGTAGCAGCAGGAGAAGGATTAGCATTGCTACGATTTTCAACGTCTTCAAGGTGGTCCCCTTGGTCAATATACTTGAATATACAACCAATTTCACCGTAAGGTGCGACAAATATGTCCCGCAAGGCCGGATAGATCCCTCGAGGAGAAGACAATGGCGCGAGAGAATGTTGCGTTTCGAAACAACGACGGGAGTCGTTTGTCGGCGGTTATGGAGCTTCCCGAAGGGGACCCAAAAGGGTTTGCCCTCTTCGCTCACTGCTTCACCTGCACCAAGAACCTTTCGGCGGTCCGTCGGATATCACAGGGGCTCACCGAAGAAGGCATCGGGGTTCTCAGTTTCGACTTTACCGGCCTTGGAGAGAGCGAGGGAGAGTTCGCAACCGCGGGCTTTGCCCACCAGACCGACGATCTAGTTGCCGCCGCGGGGTTCTTGGAACAACACGTCGGAAAGGGTCCTCAGCTCCTTGTCGGACACTCCCTCGGGGGCACGGCGACACTCTATGCGGCTCGTCGACTGCCGAGCGTTCTAGGAGTGGCAACTATCGGCTCTCCCGCAGACCCCGCGCACGTTACGAAGCTCTTCGAGTGTGATGTGGAGGAAATCGAGCGACGAGGGGAGGCGGATGTGAGCATCGGAGGGCGCCCCTTCACTATTAGCAAATCCTTCGTCGATGATCTAAAAGCCCATCCTCCGGAGGAGTGGCTCCCTGAGCTCAGGACCCGGCTTCTCCTGTTCCACAGCCCCGTGGACACCATTGTCGACATCAGCAACGCCCAGAAGATCTTCATGGCGGTCAAGCATCCCAAGAGCTTCGTCTCCTTGGATCAGGCGGATCACCTCTTGTCGCGTCCACTGGACGCGCGGTTTGTTGCCGCCGTCCTCGCCGCCTGGGCGACCTCGTTTCTCGACTCGGACTAAAGAGTAGCTTCTTTATTTGCTCGGCGTGACGGCGTTCAGGCCGCCAGGAAGGAGGTTGGCCCCCCGAAGCCGACGTTCTCGTCGGCCAGAAAGGCCACGCATGGCAATTGGGCTGCCTTCACGAGCGATAGTTACTGAACATCATTATTCCGAAATCCAGGCGTCAATACTCCAAATATGCACTTGTCTTCGCATAACTATTCGTTTAGGCTTCTGTAAACTTGCGCATACATATATTAGGTTCATCCCAAGGATTCGGAGGTAACAATGCCACAAGACGAAAGTTCCACCGGTAGTTCCGGACCAGCTTCGACGGGAGGAAGGGAGAGTTTCAACTCTGCCCTCGGTGCAGTACTCACCGCGGCGGGATCGGCGGTAGGTCTAGGCAACATCTGGGGATTCCCCTACATGACCGGTCAGAACGGGGGAGGAGCCTTCGTCATAATCTACGTGCTGGCAGTAATAGTGATTGGGGTTCCCCTGATGATGTCCGAGTTTGTTATCGGAAACAGAGGCCAGCGTAACATCGTCGGCTCTATGCGGATGATCACTCCCCGCTCACCGTTGAGACACGGTGGGTGGATTGGCCTCGCCGCAGCGTTCCTCGTTCTCGGTTTCTACGGCGTCGTCGCCGGCTGGAGCGTGGCAAACTTCTTTCGAGCCCTCGTTGGCGGATTTAACGGCCTTGACGCGGGGACCATTGGGACTGAGTTCGGGACGTTTGTAGAAGGATACAGACCGGTTTTCTGGCACTTCGTCTTTATGGCAGGAACAGCGGCGATTGTGATAGCCGGCATCAAGAACGGCATAGAGCGCTTTGCGAAGATAATGATGCCGCTACTCTTTGGGATTCTGGTGGTGCTGGCAATCTACGGTACCGTCGCCCTTGACGGAGCCGAAGCAGGCTGGGCTTTTCTCTTTCGCCCCGACTGGTCAGCGGTTACCTGGACCACCGTGGCAATTGCAATCGGCGCCGCCTTCTTTTCCTTGGGCGTGGGAATCGGTGTCATGGTCACCCTCGGCTCCTATATGCAACGGGGAAGCAATATCGCCCGCACCGCGGTTCAGGTCTCAATGACGGACACCCTGGTGGCGATAATAGCCGGAATAGCGATATTTCCAGCGGTCTTTGCCCTCGGTTTTGAGCCGACCAGCAGCAGCGGTCTCGCCTTCGTGACTGTTCCCGCCGTATTGCAGCTTTTTCCAGGCGGGGTGGTGGTGAGTTACCTCTTTACCCTTCTCTTCTTTCTCCTGCTGAGCGTCGCGGCGTTCACCTCCTCGGTAACCACCTTGGAGCTGGTTGTCGCATACTTCACTGAGGAGCGAGGTACCAAGCGACCCCGTACTGCCATCGCCGTCTCCGGCGTCATGTTCCTCATTGGTATCCCCTGCGCCCTCTCCGTGGGCGCGGTCCCGGAGCTCGCGATCGCTGGGATTCCCTTTGTCTGGTTCCTGGTGGAGTTTCTCGAAGCCTTCGTCCTGCCCCTTGGCGGAATCGTCTTTACCGTATACGTCGGCTGGGCGATGAAAAAAGACGAGGTGCGGGAAATCCTTGCGGGTGGCGATGGCACGCCCTGGTATTTCACTCCCTTCTACTGGATGGTCAAGTTCGTGATTCCTATAGCCGTCTTCATCGTTCTGGTGCGAACCGCGAACGAGTATTTCTTCCATCTCGGTGGTTAATCGG
>CAYZHV010000057.1:3934-18039 GCA_964478055.1 uncultured Spirochaetaceae bacterium
GGTGTCATGGTCACCCTCGGCTCCTATATGCAACGCGGAAGTAATATCGCTGGCAATGCAGTTCAGGTGTCGATGACGGGGGCCGGCAGGTGTCAGGAGTCGTACTTGTAGCCTCCGGGATCCTGCTCCAGCTCCACACCAAGAGTGAGGACGACCCGGTTGACGAAGTTGAAGTACCCTACCGCCAGGGTCGCGTCGAGTATCTCACGGTCGGTGATCTCCGCTATCGCCGACCGCAGCAACTCCACCGCACTCCCGTCCTCTCCGGCGCCCGGGGTCACCGTGGTCATCCGGGCAAAGCGGCAGAGCCCTGCTTCTCGCGGGGTCAATGAGCTCTTTGCCGGTTCCCGATTTTCCGGCGCCGGAGTATCGAAGCGACCGTTCGCGGTATCCTCAACAAGCTGGTCCAGTCGCTCCTGCTCCTTCCAGAAGTGCAGGAGCGCCTCTCCGTGATGCGCAACACAGTAGCGGCACTCGTTGGACTGAGATACCACCACCGCAATCATCTCACGTTCCGCCCGAGAGAGAGGAGAATGGGAAAACATGACCGTACGATAGAGTTCCATGTGCGCCGGAATCGTCGGCGGGTTGAGGCTTTGAATGGTATGAACCGAGGCGATCTTGCCCCTGCTGGACTTGATCCCGCTGTAGATATCTGCGAGGGCGCCCGTCGCGTCCTCCGGTGAGACCACATCTATATATGCCATGCGGCCATATTAGTTGAATGTGCAATCTTTCGGAAGACGTTGCGGAAGTTTGTCGCCCCCGAGCCAGATCAGCAGAAACCGAGAATAAATAGTTTGTACCTGCAAGCAAATAGATGGTACTTTTGTGAAACATTCTCCCGGGCATCGCTCTAGGGCGGAGTCGGAACCTGTTAATTAAGAGGCGCCTGGAAGTTGGAGCGGCACACCCATGCTGAGACGAATGACTGACACTATTCGAGGCAGATACCTCCTCGTTCTGATCGCTTTTGCCGTCATACCGGCACTCTTCATTGGTTTCTTGGTCTGGAGCAGCGCGAGGAGCGCAATCGAGTCCCGGGTGGAAGCGCAATTAACCTCCGTGGCGGACCTGGAGAAGCAACAGATAGCCGGGTGGCTCTCCGATAGGGAGGCGGATGTGAAGCTCCTGGCGGACAACTTCCTCAACGAGGAGCACCTAACCGTCATTCTCGATCCCGATGCGGATCCGGAACTTCGGGAAGCGTTCGCTCGCTTCATCACGCAAAACCTCAATAGCATCCAGGAAAACCGAAGGGGTTACGACGAAATCGCCTTTCTTTCCCGCACCGGCCAAGTAGTGCTCTCCACGGAAGAGGAGAACGTCGGCAAAGAGTACGGAGAATTGAGCGTCTTCCGTGAGTCCATCAATTCCGAGAGTGGAGCCGCTACCATTGGCATTCACAGGGCGCCGGATACTGGCAAAATCCAAATGGCCTTCGGGCACATCATGCGACTGGTGGATCTGGAGACAAACCTGGTGCTCCCGGAAGTAAACGGCGTGGCCATCATTCGGGTCAACATGAACGAGACGATCTATCCGTTGATCCGTGCCTGGCCTGGAATGAGAGAAACCGGTGAGACCCTTATCACCCGGCGGGAGGGCGAACATACGCTCTTTCTGAACCCGCTCCGTTTCGGGACGAATCCTCCTCTGACGCTCCGAGTCCCTCGGAACTCGGAGATAGCGCAACCGGCCCATCTCGCATCGGAAGGTAATGAAGGGATAATTCAGTCAGTCGATTACCGGGGAGTAAGAGTACTCGCTGCCTACCGATACATTCCCGGCATCGATTGGGGCTTCGTGGCCAAGGAGGATTTGTCCCAGGCGTTCTCCCCGATCCGAAGGCTGACGCAGCAGTTGCTTCTGATAACGGTGGCCGTCTTCTTCATCGCCGTTTTCGTGGCCGTAGTCTCCGCAGGACAGCTCACCGGCTCCCTGCGCCGCCTCGCATCTGCGGCTAATGCCGTCGAAAACGGGGACCTGGATACGGAGATCTCCGTCCCAGGCAAAGATGAAGTAGCGCAACTCGCCCGCTCCTTTAACTCCATGGTCTCTTCCATAGCTGAGAACGAGGCACAGCTGCGGGCCAATAGCGAGGAGCTCTCGGCGCTCTTCAACTTATCCCAGAGCCTACTGGGTACGATCGACGTGGATGAGACCCTTGATCTGGCACTACGCCGAGCCCTCGACGGGACCGGAACCGAGGCCGGAGCCTTTCTGTTGTTGAGCCCAAGTACGAACGAACTACTCATCCGGAAGCAGATCGGTTTGCCCAGGGAGCTGGTCGGGAGAAGTTTTCCCGTAGATGCAAAATCCGCCCCGGGGTACGCCGACGTCCTCCTGGCGGTCGAGTCGATCGACGAACTCGGGAAAGGCGTCTTCGCATTCGCCCCGAAAGACATAGTCGAACAGCCCGGTTTCGAGCACCTCCTCGGCGCTCATCAGCGTGTGAATTCCCCCGATGGCGGTGCCGATGCTGATCGAAGGCCGGGCAATCGGGGCCATGGTCGTGGATTCCTTCTCGAACCGGGAGTTCCAACCGGGCCACGTGAGCGTGGCCACGGCTATCGCCAACCAGACGGCTCTTGCCCTCGAACGCGCTCGCCTCTTCAACGATCTAAGCGAATCCTATGACCGGACCCTGGACTCGCTGGTGGCAGCCCTGGACGCCCGGGATAAGGAGACCGAAGGACACTCACGCCGGGTGGTCGCGTTCACCCTCGCTCTCGCCCGGAGGCTCGAAGTGACCGAGGCGGAGATGCCCACGGTTCGGCGGGGCGCCTTGCTTCACGACATCGGCAAGATCGGTGTTCCCGATGCCATCCTGCACAAGCCGGGACCATTAGCCGAGGATGAATGGAAGATCATGCGGCAACACCCGGAGTGGGGGGCGAGCATTCTCAGGGGCATACCCTTCCTGGAGTCAGCTGTAAAGGTCCTTCTAGCTCATCATGAACGTTGGGACGGCGGAGGCTACCCTCGGGGGCTCAGAGGCGAGGAGATTCCCTTTGGCGCGAGGATTTTCGCCCTGGCGGACACCTTGGACGCGATCACCTCCGATAGGCCCTATCGGGCTGCGCACTCCTTTGGGAGCGCCCGAGAAGAGATCGCCCGAGGACGAGGGACCCAGTTCGACCCCGCCGTGGTGGACGCGTTCCTCGGCATGCCGGAGCAGGAGTGGGCTATCCTCAGAACGGAATCGACCGACCTGGAACCTGTTTCGCAAGAGGCTATGGCCAAGCTCTCGGAATCCTACGGCTCTCCGTCCGCGGCCAAGCATCTCGAGCGCATTATCAACGCGGTCTCGAGCTCCCTGGATTTCCGCAATGTCCTAGAGGAAGCGGTACGGGTGGCGGTGGAGGATCTCGGTGCCGCTGCAGCAGGGCTCTTTCTCTATGACCGGGAGAGCGACACCCTGGCCCTGGCGGCGGAACGGGATCTGCCGGAGGGGTTTCGACACCGTTTCCAACGCTTTCCCGTGGAGGGGTTCCATAACGAAATGGTCATTCGCGACGCCCGCATGAACGTCTTGGACAATGTCTCCGAGGTATCCGAGTTCGTGGAGCTGGGACTCCCACAGCGAGTTCCTCCACTTGGACAGTACGCCTGTATCCCCATTCGCCGTGGGGAGCGGGTGGAGGGTGTGCTCGGTGTACTCCAATTCGAGGGCGTCCCCTTTGATGACGAGACACTGCGCATTTACGAGCTGATCGGTCTGCACATCGGAATCGCACTAAAGAACGCAGCGCGGTATGAGAGCCTTCATCAAAGGGCGACGACGGACGGTCTCACAGGCGCTTACAACCGAGGCTACTTCGACGAGTTCATCGCCTCGGAGCTTGCTCGAGCGCGCCGGTATAGCCATGATCTCTCGGTGTTGATGCTCGATATCGACAGGTTCAAGGAGTTCAACGATAGCCACGGTCATCAGGCAGGAGACAAGGCGCTTCGGGACATAGTGACTATCATGCAATCCGCCGTTCGAAACGTAGATTTGATCTCTCGCTACGGCGGGGAGGAGTTCTCAGTGGTTCTTCCGGAGACCGGCGAGGCTGGGGCCCTCCGCGTGGCCGAGAAGTTTCGGCAGCGCCTCGAGTCAGAGCTAACGGAGGGAAGAGAGCTGACCGTGAGCATTGGCGTCTCCTGTTTCCAACTCGGAGTCGATGAGATCGACGCCGAGGAGCTTGTGGGTCGGGCAGATTCCGCCCTCTACGCCGCAAAGCAAGCCGGTCGCAACTGTGTAAGATCCTGGAGCAAGAAAGGGACCGGAAAGAGCCCCTCTCAGTAGATCACCTCTATCCGCGGATTGGTCAGTCGTTTTCCGTACCATCGGCGACTACCGTGAACGCGGTTAACCGGTCCGTTGTCGTTTACAAGGGGAAGTCCCCGTTCCGCCCAGAGCAGGATGCCGCCGTACATATCAACAACATCAGTATAGCCTGCCGCCCGCAACTCCTCGCCCAAATTGCCCGATCGTCTACCCACGGCGCAATAGAGTATGATCCGCGCGTCCTTGGGAACATGTGCGAGCTCCTCTACCGAGAAGCCTCGATAGTTGAAAAACCGAGCTCCCGGCAGACGACTAACGTTCCACTCCTCTGGGGAGCGAGTGTCCATTAGAAAGATCTCCCCGGGTATTCTTCCATCCCGAATCAGTCCGTGCACCTCCTCCGGTTGCACCACAGCCGGGACATCCTGGTAGATCCGATCCAGCCGGGATTCCAGAGACTCTCTAGCGCCCCGGGCGTCGGCCGTAAAGACAACCCCCAGAGAGAGCATAAGGAGTAATGGCAGAAACAACCCGTTTCGATGCAAAAAAAATTGCATATACAAGAGTAGTATATTACTTTTCCGGTATGAAAACCATGCGACTCCTTCTAGTCCTGTTTCTCCTGCCCGCAGCCTATGGAGCAGCGGCACCACAGGCGGAACTCTGGCCTCGCTGGGAAGCCCACGATCCGGCTTCGTCGATAAGCGTTGATCACGAAGAGTGGGGTGCATTTATGGATCGGTATCTGGTCACCGACCACCCCTCTGGGGTCAACAGGGTGCGATACGGCTCCGTATCGGAGAGTGACCGGAGGATGCTTCAAGCTTACCTCGAAGAGCTCCAGGCGACAGCTGTCTCACAGCTCAACCGGGACGAGCAGCTGGCGTTCTGGATAAACCTCTACAATGCAGCCACGGTGGAGCTCATCCTCGATAACTACCCTGTGGATTCGATTCGCGATATCGGCGAAGGCCTGATGAGCCAAGGCCCCTGGGATGATCCACTTCTCACCGTAGAGGGAGAGGAATTGACACTCAACGATGTGGAACACCGCATCATCAGACCAATCTGGAAGGACGAGCGGATACACTACGTTGTCAATTGCGCGAGTATAGGCTGTCCGAACCTCTACCCTGAGCCGGTCACCGCGGACAACTGGGAACGCGTCTTTGAGGAGTCCGCCGAAGCATACACCAACCATGAGCGCGGGGTGCACTTCCGTAGAAACAGGCTCGTTCTATCCTCGATCTACGACTGGTATGTCGCGGATTTCGGCGATTCTCTATCCGGAGTGATCGACCACCTCACCGACTACGTCGATCCTGAGACCGCCTCCCGGCTGCAAAGCCATGACGGCAGGGTCTCCTATGAGTACGACTGGTCTCTCAACGAGCCATGAGACAAGGTGGTCGCCTGCTCCTGGGTTTGAGCGGAGTCGGTCTGCTGATCGCCCTCTGGGCCCTCGTCGCGGAGGCGGGCGTTGTCCCTGAGCTCTTCGTTCCCAGACTCGGCAGCGTTGGTCGCGCCTTTCTGGAGCTCGGGACAGCGGGGTACCGCGGCGGAACGCTAACGGAGCACCTCTTGCGGAGCATGACACGCCTCCTCCTCGGATTTGGTCTTGCTGTTGTTACGGCCGTTCCGGCGGGAATCCTCATGGGCTTTAGTCCGACGCTTCGGCGGGTACTGGACCCCCTGGTCCAGCTCTATCGCCCCCTTCCGCCTCTCGCGTACTACACCTTGCTCATCGTCTGGCTCGGCATTGGAGAAGCCTCCAAGGTCGCTCTGCTCTTCCTTGCGGCGGTTCCTCCGCTGCTACTCAATGCGATGGCTGGGGTCCGCTCCATAAGCAAGAGTAAAGTGGAAACTGCCCGCGCCCTGGGCGCAACTCAGCGACAGGTGATGACCCACGTCATATTTCCCTCCTGTCTGCCGGATATCTTTACCGGTCTTCGAGTGGGAATCGGCTTTGCATATACGACCCTGGTGTCCGCCGAAATCGTCGCCGCCTCTCAGGGACTCGGCTGGATGGTGCTGGACGCGAGCAGGTTTCTGCGGACCGATGTCATATTCGTCGGCATTATCACAATGGCGATCACCGGCTGGGGTCTCGATCGCATCATTATCGGATTCGAACGACTGCTTGTCCCCTGGAAGGGACAGGGATAGGAGCACGGAATGAAACGACCTAACAACGCCAGAGAGCGGCTTATGATAGTGGCTCTCGCTCTTCTTCTCTCGACACCATTCTCACTCTTTGCTGCAGGATCCTCGGAGGAGAAGCCTCTCGAGGAGGTGGTAATCGGCTTCCAGGCGATACCCAACGGAGAAATCGTGGCAAAAGGGCTCGGCCGGCACGAGGAGACCCTGGGAGTACCGATCCGGTGGGTACAGTTCAACTCGGGAAGCGAGCTAAACGCGGCGGTAGCGTCCGGGAGTGTACACCTCGGCCTCGGAGGAAGCTCCACTACCGTTGCGGCCATAGCCCAGGGTGTACCGGCGGAGGTGATCTGGATCTACGACATTATCGGTGACAACGAGGCTCTGGTTGTGAGAGCCGACGGCGGCGTGGAGTCGCTCTCGGATCTCTCCGGGCTCAGAGTGGCGGCTCCCTTTGGCGCTACTACTCACTACCATCTGCTGGTCGCCTTGGAGCTTCACGGCGTCGACCCGGGGACGGTGGAGATCCTCGACATGGCGCCGGCGGACATCCTTGCTGCCTGGCAGCGGGGTGACATCGACGCGGGCTTCGTCTGGGAGCCGACGCTGGCGGCGATGCTGGAGCTCGGAGGCGAAGTGCTCATTTCAAGCCGCACCCTCGCGGAGGCGGGCTTTCTTACCGGGGACATCGGTATCGTACATCAAGGGTTTGCGGAAGAGCACCCGGAGATCGTCACGCAGTATCTGCGAAACCAGGTCTGGGCGGTGGATCTCATTCGCTCGGAACCTAATCGAGCCGCCAAAGCGGTGGGCAGGGAGCTCGGACTCTCCCAAGAGGAAGCGCGCAGGCAGATGGACTCTCTCCTCTTTCTCTCCGGCGACGAGCAACTAAGCCCCTCCTACCTCGGCACCAGTGAGAGCCCCGGGGGGCTGGCTACGGTCTTTCACGAGACCGCTCGTTTCCTGGAGTCTCAGGACACCATTCGAGAAGCACCGTCTCCGGAGGAGTTTGCCACTGCTATCAATCCGAGCTTCCTGGAGGCAGCCCTTGCCGAATGACGTTGGATCCGTGAGCGGGCGTCCCGAACTGGAGTTCAGGAACGTCTCCTTCTCCTACCAAACCTCCGCAGGCGCTCTCCCTGCGGTGGGGAAGCTCTCCCTGACCATAGAGAAGGGGTGCTTCCTGAGTATTGTTGGGTCTTCGGGATGCGGCAAAAGCACGGTGCTTCGACTTATGGCGGGCTTTCTTAAACCGACGGAAGGAGAGGTCCTCGACGAAGGACTGCCGGTCTCGAAGCCCGATTGGCGGCGAGGACTCGTGTTTCAAAAGCCTGAGCTCTTTCCTTGGCTCACCGTGGCGGAGAATGTGGAGTTCGGCATTCGCATGCGCGGTGTACCCAGGGGCGAGCGCCGGGAGAGAGTTGAACACTACCTCCAACTGGTGCGACTTACCGATTCCTCCGGGAGGCGGCCCTACGAGTTGTCAGGAGGGATGCAGCAACGGGTCGCTCTCGCTCGAGCGCTGGCAAACGAGCCCCACGTGCTGCTCCTCGACGAGCCCTTCGGAGCCCTCGACGCTCTCACCCGCGAGCATATGCAGGATGAGCTACGGAGGATCCACCGACAATCCGGCAGCACCATGGTGTTGGTTACCCACAGCGTTGAGGAGGCGATTTACCTCTCCTCACGGTGCATGGCCCTCACCCCTCGACCGGCGACAATCAAGGCGGACATCTGTGTCAGTCTCGACGTCCGCAACGGATCCGGAACCGGCCGGGAGATAAAGGGGAGCCCGGAGTTCGTGGCACTCCGGGAGGAGGTAATGGACCATATTTGGCAAGAAGAGCTAGAAGAAGACTCCGCCGAAAAGAGCGAAAACGGCAAACCGAATGAGGAGAGCGCCGGCCACGGCACCCCGGCGTGAGCCAAGGAGCAGCCTCCCCGCCACGGCTCCGCCCCCTCCGGCGACAATCGACCAGAGGATGAATCCCAGAAGCTGAAATGCGCCCCAGATCAAAAAGAAACCTGCGGATAGGGCAAACCCTATCAGAATGCCGAGAGCGAGATCGCCCACTAGATGCTTGCGTTCCACTGTCTAACCTCCACCGTTCGCTGCTTCACCGTTTCGGACACGCCAACAAATAGGCACACCATGCCCGCTATGCTCCAGATTCCAAGGGCCGCGTCCTCCACTAGAAGGGCCGTCAAGAGGAGCGGGACGGTAACATACGCCACGTCGTAGAGAGAGCCCATCATTGATGCGCGACAGCGGCGAAAATAGGACCACTGAATCATGCCAAAGGCGCCGGCGGCGCCGAGAAAACTGATACCGAAGAGCCACCAGGCTGAAGCACTCTGCGGCAGGAAGGTGCTTCCGTCGGGGCCCGCCTGAGCAACTCCCTTGACCACCGCCTCGAGCGCCGCAAGCCCCCCGGCGGCGACGCCGAAGACATACTCCTGCACTCGCACCGCCCGGCGCCGAATGAGGCGAGAAATGACCGGCGCGCCGGCAACCCAGATCCCGGCGACGGATAGTAGAATCCCTCGGTTGGCGCCGTAGAGGGAGGGCTTTCCGCCCAAGAGGTTACCAAGGCCGATTAACAAGGTCCCGAGGACAATGACGGATATTCCCCGATACTGCCGCTGTTCCAGATGCTCCCCGAGGACGGCGCGGGAGAAGAAGAGGAGCGGCAGCAAGCCGAGGCCGTACATCGAGGTATAGAAGACCGTCGGGGCGAAGCGGTTCGCGAGGATCACCCAGAGGGGGTTCGTAAAGTTCATTAGAACCCCCGCTGTATAGGCCAACCGGGAACCGGAGCCGATTCCGTGGCGCATAAGTCCCTTGGAGAGATGAATCACCGAGGTCCCGAGAACGCCGATGAGCATCGCGACCACCGGTCCGAGGATCGCAGTGTTCATCGCAAAATGCCCCTGTTCTCCGCCACGTAGGAGTCCACGAAGCGGCGCCGCGCCTTGGGGGTCAGACGGTCCGTCGGAACCGTAATCGCCACCTCGAGGGCACCACCAAAATCAAGATCCTCCGCGGCGTCATAGACAAGCAGCTCCGTGGTGGAACGCAGATAGGAGACGAGAATCGGCGGAGGCGTAAGTTCCAGCTCACCGAGAGCTCGCCTGAGTATCTCGTAGCCTTTCTGCTGGTCACAAGTAGAAAAGAGCTCCTGCCGGATAAGCGGGACCTCTGTGAGCGGAGGGTTCATACCCTCCTTCGCGACGACCTGTCCCGGCGGACCGGCATGGTACGCGGTCAAATATGCCATGAGGAGATCCACCGCCCGCTTCGGCCAGGAGCGGTAGACCGAAACGTTACCGAAAAAGAAGCGGATCTCAGGATGCTCAACCATTATCGCGCCCAGGCCGGTCCAGACGGCGTAGAGGCCCAGGAATGCGCGTCGAGCCTCCTGGTTAACCACGGAACGGCCCAGTTCCACCGTCGCCGGAAGGGTCTCCCTGACGAACTGGGAAGAAAACTCGAAGAGCCCGGCGGTGCGAAGCGCGCGCAGCCCGCCTGCGGCCACGGCGTCTCCGCAGAAAATGTAGCGGTACATCGCCACGATCTCGCGATGCACCGGATCCCAGGCGAGAAGCTGCCGGTAGGGCAGCAGCTCTTCGGTATCAAAGTGGTCTATGTCTGCCGGCAGGTTCCGACCGGCCCCAACGCGCCGGTACTCCCGTTCCCGTATCCGCCCAACCTCGGTCATTACCGACGGCGCCTCGAAAGCGGTGGCGACGTAAATCTCGATATCCTTGAACCGGCAGACCATCCGGTCCGGTGTGAGCTCCGCTTTGATGGCCTCCGGATCCGGGGTCGGCGATAGGGGCACCAGAGAGTTCATCCGCTCACCTCCCTTCTCAAGCTCTCCGCTCGTCTTCGGTCCCCCTCAGGCCCGGGCGAGCCGATCTGTGCGGGCTGAGTCGGGCCTATCCTGACGTGGCGAGACTCGCCCCGGCGTCGCAAGAGCTCATCCACGAGGAGAAACATCTCCAGGTTCGCTTTTATTCCGAGAGCCCGACGGAGGCGCCAGAGAAAGTAGAAACCCCAGGAGTTTCTGCCGGAGAGCTGGACCGGGACTATCGGGCGACCGCTCAGTCTCGCCTGTTTGACAAACGCCTTGTTCCAGGGAAACTCTCGGAGCCTACTGCCGCGAGGCCGGGCGGTGCGCCCAGCGGGAAAGAGAAGAACGGGATACTTCGAGGCGTACATCGCCTGGTACGCCCTGACATGGGTGGCGTTGCTGCCGTGCTTATCCACCGGCACCAGGAGCTCACCCAGCCCTCCCAAGACCAGGAGCATGTCGTTGGCGGGCACTCGCACCGACCCGTACCGCCGGCAGAGGAGGGACATAATAATCAGTCCGTCGATGCCGCCGGTAGGATGGTTGGCACAGACGACAATTCGCGGTGAGCCCGGCAGGTTTTCGGCTCCGGTAACCTCAACGCCGATCTCCAGACGATCGAGGACCGCGTCCACAAACTCGCACCCGGACAAGCTCGCCATTCTATGGATCCCCCGGTTCAGCGTTGATTCGTGAGCGACCCATCTGAGCACCCGCGTAAAGACGCCCGGGAGCCGCCGGGCGAGTCGCGGGTTCTTGCTCCTAAGGAGCTCCATAACGTCAATGTGGCCAACCGGCAATGGTTTCACGTTCTACATATTAGTTGTATGGGCAAGTAAAGTCGAGCGAAACAGTCACATTAATGATGTTGGCGGATCTTCGGCCAGGGCCGGCTACTCTGCCTGACCGTTGGAGGGCAATACAATCTCGAACATACCGCGGTTGGCGTGATATCCGACAAAGCTATCGTCACCATCTCTCCCGTGAGCCACAAGGACCTGATGCCGTCCACCCCGTCTCAGAGGTTTGTCTTTTTCATCGCCGGAGTCGAGGGGTATTGCGAAGCGCAGGGTCGTTCGCCCGTTGGCCTCCGAACCATGGCTCTCGATGATGTCATTGGTCCCTCCGATATTCGTGTCCCGATCATGGGCGAAACCAGCGGTTCCGTAGTCATCGGCTATGAACAGCTCTCCGTCATCTACGTATCCGATAATTATGTTCGCCCCGGCCATGCGGCTATCTGGATCAAAACCTATAGCGATCCACCCTGTCGTGCGAGCCTCGAGGATGACCTCTAGTTGCTCGTCGACTACTCTCCAAGCGACGTCAACACCGGCTACCCTCTTTGTTTCGAAATCCTGTTCTACGCCTGTCTGAGCTTGAACGCTTGGAAGAACAACTGCCACTGATAGCGAAAGCAAGAGAGTCAGAGCCGAAAGGAACGAGCGACAGGTCATATGTGAATCCTCATTACGTAGTTACCACGGCGATCAAGACTCGCCAAAACTTGCTTATACATGCCAGTATTGCGTCATCCTCCCCCACTCGTTTTATTGCATATGCAATAAAACCAAGTATAGAAGTGTTTGTTCTATCCCGCAATTCCCGGTAAGGGAAGCGAGAGTTCCAGACAGAAGCCCTTGCCGCTTTTAGAAAAACGCGAGCTCCCGCCGAGTTGCTCCGCCAGGGCCTCCACGAGACTGAGCCCGAGGCCCGGGGACACTCGCTCTTCGTGATTCGTTGGAAGGCCGGGGCCGTCGTCACAAATCGACAGAACCAACCGATCGGAACGGCTCTCGAGACACACCGTTAGCGCACCATCTTCCCGGTCCGGGAAGGCGTGCTTAAAGGAGTTGGTCACAGCTTCGTTCACAACGAGTCCAAGAGCGTCGGCGACGGCCGCGTCAATCTCGAACTCGCCGATCTCGCTCCTAACCGTAACCCGTCTACCGGGATCGAGGGCCCCCATCAATCGACGCAGAAGATCCTCCACATAGACCCGGGTGGAGATGCTCGTATCAGCACCGGTTTCGGCAAGTATCTCCTGAGCCAGGAGCATCGTTCGCACTCGGCTCTCTACCTCTTCCAGGGCTTCGAGGGCCTCAGCCGCTTTGGCGCCTGACGCTTGGAGGCTCAGTATGGAGAGAATAACCTGATAGTTGTTCTTGGTTCTGTGACGGAGCTCGCGAAGAAAGAGATCCTTCTGCTCCAAGAGCTCCTTGACCTGGCGTTCCGCTGCTCTCTGTTCGGTGACGTCCACCGCTATTACAAGAAGAGTCTCTTCTTCCTCGGAGCCGGGCAGTCGACGACCCGAGAGCTGGAGAATCCTCTCGCCGCCGTCACTACTCTCAAAGAGTGCATCAATTCGCTTCTCCCCGGGGTTTCGAAAGAACGCCTTGAACCGGGATAGGAGCTTCTCTCCCGATCCTCGGCTCATGAAATCCGCAATCCGTCTGCCGCCAAGATCCTCACCGGCTCTGCCAAGGACCTCCGCAAAGGCAACGTTGTGACGCCGAATTACACCGAGGGAGTCGAGGGAGAGATACCCCACTGGGGCAAGATTGTAGAGGGATAAGAGCTCCTCCTTCGCCGCTTGCAGGGATGTCTGGGTCCGCCTGAGCTCTTCGTTCTGGAGCTCCAGTTCGATCTGATGTACCTGAAGGTTGTGAACTAACTCCTTAGCGTCTGCATGGGTCTCGAAGATTGCCTTATCCCCTTCCGTCTCCAGGATCTGTTTTTCCGCTCTCCGCCGCAGATCCTCATTCACCGTTGCCTCCTCGGTCATAGGAAAACTCGATCCGTACCTCCGTACCGGAACTGCCCGTCACATAAACCGTCCCGGCGAACTGCTCTGCAACGCTCTTCACAAGCGTGAGCCCGAGCCCGGCTCCAGGTTCTATCTCTCCGTCTTTCATCCCGATCCCATTGTCCTTTACAACCAGATTGGCTCGTTTCGCGTGACACTCCAGGCCCACTTCGATCTTGCCCTCACGTTTCTCCGGGAACGCGTACTTCAAGGCGTTGAAGAGGAGCTCGTGGACCGCCATTCCGATCGCAGCAGCCGTGTCCTTGGTAACCGATAGTTGACACAAATTGGTCTCCAGTGCTATCTGACCCTGCACAGCGGAGGCGTTGAAAATGCGATGAGAGAGCCGGTCGAGGTACTCTCCCACTTCCACCACGTCGCTGACAATCAGGTCCGCCTCCAAGAGCTCATGGACGAGGTTAATTGTCTCTACTCGTTCCTGCGCGTTCCGGAGCGCCTCCTTAACGGTCTCCTCCTGGGCAAAGCCCGCCTGGAGCGAAAGCAACGAGGAAAGGGTGCTCAGGTTGTTCTTCACTCTGTGGCGCAGCTCCCGCAGAAGGAGCTCCTTTTCGTCTAGAAGCCGTTGCACCTGCTCTTCCCTATTTCGCCGGTCGGTAATGTCGATCATAAAACCGCGAAGACGCACCGGTTTGCCCTCGCTCATCTCCACTGTGACGAGGTCTCGAAGCCAGACGTACTCGCCGTCCTTCCGTCGGAAACGGTACTCGAAGACGTGAGACTCCCCGCGGGAAGAGGCGGCGGCACAGTACTCCGAGGCCCAGCCCCGGTCCTCTGGATGCATCCGCTGCATCCAGAACTCATAGTCCCGCCACTCCGCCGGCGGGAACCCAAGGACAGCTTCAACCTGCGGAGCAACATAGGTCCATTCGTCATCGGGTATGGAGTACTCCCAGGGTATGGCGTCCGTGGTTTCTACCAGGAGACGGTACCGTTTCTCTTGCTCCTGTAGCGCCCTCTCGGCTTCTTTCTGCCGTGATATTTCGACGGAGAA
>CAYZHV010000058.1:0-18031 GCA_964478055.1 uncultured Spirochaetaceae bacterium
GTTGCCGTGGAATAGACGGCGAATCCGCTTGACAGAAGTCGGGCCAGATGTAACAATCTTACCAGGAAATGTTAAACTTTTCCCATGACTGGCCTAGGACGTAGAAGACCCGGTCAATGCCGGCGGGAAGGCCGGCGGAGCTTCAGGAGGAATTATGGCAGAGGTGGAAAGAGACGCGCTCGGAATGATCGAGTGTCGTGGGTTTGCGGCGATGGTCGAAGCCTCCGACGCTATGGTTAAGGCAGCCCGCGTCGAGTTGATGCGATACGAAAAGACGGGAGGCGGCTATGTGACCGCCATCGTACGGGGTGACGTTGCCGCAGTGCGGGCCGCCCTGGATGCCGGAAGCAGAGCCGCTGAGAGTGTGGGAGAGGTGATATCTACGCACATTATTCCTCGACCTCACGGCAGCGTCGATTCCGCGTTGCCCCTCGGACGAGACGGAGCGTAAACCATGAGCAACGGTATCGATCTCAGAACCTATATCCTTTTGGACTCGCTCCAACCGCAGATGGCGTCGTTCATCTCGACCATTTCCCGGGGGTACTTTCCCGTGGCGGGACAGGCGTGCACGATTGTTGAGATCTCCCCGGGGATCGAGATAAACCGGCTTACGGATATCGCCCTGAAGTCAACGGGGGTGACGCCGGGGATCCAGATCGTGGAGCGACTCTTCGGCATGCTCGAGGTTCATTCGGACAGTCAGGGAGACGCTCGCCAGGCTGGCGAGGCTATCCTGAACGAGCTCGGGTTGACCGAGGCGGACCGCATGTCTGCCCGGGTACTAACGAGTCAGCTGGTGAAGAACATCAGCGACCACCACGCGCAGCTGATAAACAAGGTGCGCTACGGAAACATGGTGCTCCGAGGCGACACGCTCTACGTGCTCGAGGTTGAGCCCGCGGGGTATGCTTACTACGCGGCGAACGAGGCCGAAAAGGCGTCCCACATCAACATTATCAATGTGGCTGGTGCGGGACGGTACGGAAGGGTCTACATTGCCGGTCCGGAATCTGAAGTTCTTGTTACTCAAGAAATCGTAGAAAAGCGACTCGCCGAGCTCTCCGGTCGACAGGCCGGTGGCCAGGGTGAGTAACTCATAAGAGGAGAGCTAAGATGGCAGAGACTTTTGAGAACGCCCTTGGAATGATCGAGTGCCGAGGATTTGCGGCGATGGTAGAGGCCGCCGACGCTATGACAAAGGCAGCCCGTGTGGAGCTGAAGAGCTACGTTCAGACCGGCGGTGGATACGTGACCGCAGTTGTACGAGGCGACGTCGCGGCAGTTCGAGCGGCTCTCGATGCGGGCAGCAAAGCCGCCGAGTCCGTGGGTGAGGTTATCTCCGTGCACATTATCCCCCGGCCCCATGAGAATGTGGACGCCGTACTTCCTCTGGGTAGAGACGCCGGAAGCAAGAAGAAGTAGGCGATGGTACTCGGAAGGGTAGTCGGAACGGTTGTTTCCACCAGCAAGGTGCCACAGATAGAGGGCATACGCTTTCTGATGGTCGAAAAGCTCGACGTCGCGACGATGAAGGGCAAAAACGACTTCGTAGTCGCCATGGATAGCGTGGGCGCGGGTCCCGGGGAGGTGGTTTTCTACGTTTCCGGATCCAGCTCCCGCCTCACGCCGGCAACCCAGGGGCGGCCTTCGGATGCAACGATTACCGCTATCGTGGACACCGTGGAGCTGGGAGGCCAAGTGGTATACGACAAGGACGCAGGATGACTCTCGCTCGCGTTGTCGGCACGGTGGTAAGCACCAAGAGAAGTGACGAGATTCCCGGGGCTCGCTACCTGATCGTGGAGCCCTGTGATAGCTCTGGGAAGGGCCTGGGGGGCTCACTTATAGCTCTTGACTCCGTTGGCTCGGGTCCGGAGGAAGTAGTCCTTCTCTCCCAGGGGAGTTCGGCTCGACAAACGGAGATAAGCGACAAGCGGGCGGTTGACGCGATCATTGTCGGAATTGTTGATGAAATAGACGAGGCTAACGTTGTCACGTATCGCAAGTAGTTTCTCCCCCGGCGCCGCGGGAGAGGATGTGAGCGTTCTCGGAGTCCTCGAGCTCGATAGTGTGGCCGAGGGGTACCGAGTTCTCGATACGCTGGTAAAAGCGGCGCCGGTCACCTTGCTTGTCGCGGAGGTACTCAACCCCGGGAAGTTTCTCATCATGATCACCGGCGACGTTGCTTCCGTGGAGGAGTCGATGAAACGGGGAATCAAGGCAGCAGCCGAGACGTTGCTGGACTACCTCTTCATCACGAACCTCCATTCCGATGTGATCCCCGCCCTCCGGGAGCGACAACGGGTTGAAGAGTCGGACGCCTTGGGAGTCATCGAAGCGTTCTCGATCGTCGGTAGCGTGGAAGCTGCGGACGCGGCTGCCAAAGAAGCTGAGGTCCGGATCCTGGAAGTGCGGATCGGCGACGAAATGGGAGGCAAGTCGACGGCAACAATTCATGGACCCATCGGCGAAGTGGAAGCTGCCCTGGACGTGGCCCGAGGCTTACTCGAGGAGAAGGAACTCCTCGTTAGAACCGTGGTCATTGCTCGACCACACGACGACCTTCGCGTTCATGTAGAAGGACCATGAGTAGGAGAACCCTATGGAGCTAGGCGAACAAGAGATCCGCACTATAGTCGAACAGGTCGTGAGCGAGTTCCTGCCGAAACAGAGCCTGGGAACTCAATCCTATCCGGGCGTGTTCGGTGATATCGAACACGCCATCGCTGCGGCAGAGAAAGCGCAGCGGGAGTACCGTTCTACGCCTCTCGAGGTTAGACGGAACATAGTGGCCCGGATAAGAGAAACCATCCTGGAGAACAATGAGAACATCTCCCGTCTGGCTGTGGACGAGACAGGCCTCGGCCGGGCGGACGACAAGATACAGAAAAACCGTCTCGCCGCGGAGAAGACCCCGGGTGTGGAAGACCTGGAGCCGCTCACCTATACGGATGAGCACGGGATGATGCTGACCGAGCGAGCACCCTACGGCGTTATCGGTGCGATCACCCCGAGCACGAATCCCACGGAGTCCATAATCTGCAACGCTATCGGCATGATCGCCGGTGGCAACTCGGCTGTCTTTAATCCTCATCCATCGGCCAAGAGCGTTTCGGCTCTCACGATCGCCCTGATCAACCAGGCGATCGAGGAGGCCGGGGGACCTCGGGACCTGATTACGACGGTGCAGGATCCGACCATCGAGACCGGGCAGCAGATGATGCGAGACCCGAGGGTGGCGCTGCTCTGCGTTACCGGTGGTCCTGGGGTGGTCAAAGCGGCCCTCGGGACGGACAAGAAGGTGATAGCTGCCGGTCCGGGTAATCCCCCGGTTGTGGTCGATGAGACCGCGCACATTGAGAAGGCGGCACAGGATATCGTGAACGGTGCAAGCTTCGACAACAATATTGTCTGCATAGACGAGAAAGAGGTTCTCGTCGTCGGCTCCGTGGCGGATCGACTCAAAGGGGCGATGCGAAACAACCACGCCTATGAGTTGACCCGGGAGCAGATGGACCAGCTGACGAAGCTGATCGTGGCTGATCCCGGTCGACGGGGCCATGAGGGGCAGATCAACAAGAAGTATGTAGGCAAGAATGCCCGGGTCCTTGCGCAGCTGATCGGCGTCGATGTTCCCGATACCACCCGGCTCCTGTTCGCGGAGGTGGATCAGGACCATCCTCTGGTCTGGACTGAGCAGCTCACGGCGGTGCTGCCCCTGGTACGGTTCAACAGCGCCGAGGAGGCGATCGACTTCGCCGTTCTCTGTGAGCATGGAATGCGGCATACCGCTTCGATTCACTCCCAGAATGTAGAGCGAATTACGCGTATGGCTCGCCTCATGAACTGCTCGCTCTTCGTGGCGAACGGGTCGAATTTCAACGGAATGGCCGCGGGAGGCGCTGGGTTTACGAGCTACACCATCGCAAGCCCCACGGGAGAAGGGTTTACCCGAACGAGAACCTTTACCCGGGAGCGCCGCCTCTCGATCATTGGCGGACTGAGGATCGTCTAAGAATGAAGTTGGGACGTGTGACCGGATCGGTTGTTGCCACGCGGAAGGATGAGTCTCTGGAAGGAGTTAGACTGCTCCTGGTGCAGCCGCTCTCGGAAGACTATAAGCCCCAAGGTACGCCGGTTGTGGCGTGTGACACCGTTCAGGCGGGCCCGGGGGATACAGTTCTGTTCGAAGGCGGTCGCGAAGCGGCGATGGCCCTCCGGCGTACCTTCAACCCCTCGGACGCCACGGTAATGGCGATAGTGGACTCCTACGGGGAGGAGAAATGACTCTCTGCCGAGTGATGGGAAGCGTGGTCTCCACGGCAAAGCATCCGTTTCTCGAGGGACACCGACTGATGACGGTAAAGGCGATTGACCGGAGCGGCAATCCCAAAGGAACGCCCCTTGTTGCTTTGGACATGGCGCAATCCGGCCCGGGTGATCTGGTCCTGGTTCTCGATGAGGGAAACTCGGCTCGCACGATTCTCGGTGACAAGAGTGCCCCGGCCCGGACGGTAATAGTAGGTATAGTGGACGCTTGGTCAGTGGAGGACGCGTAGATGAGCAGCAACTTGGGATCTCTCCAGCGCCCCCGAAGAAGTGCTCACGTCGTACGGACGGTCGAGCAGGAGGACGAGATGCAAATCAACCAGCGTGACAATGTATCGAGGGTCGCCCTCGGCGCGGACCACGGCGGATTTCCAGCAAAGCAGACCCTCAAACAGTATCTCCTCAGTCTGGGATACATCGTCGAGGATCTGGGAACCGACACTCCGGACCGGGTAGATTATCCGGACATCGCGATAAAAGTGGCGGACGCCGTGGCGAGCGGCCAGTGCGACCGCGGCATAATGATTGACGGGGCCGGTATCGGCTCTAGTATGGTATGCAATAAGGTGAGGGGCATTCGCGCGGCCCTTTGCTACGACGTCAAGACCGCTGTAAACAGCCGCGAGCATAATAACGCGAACATTCTAGCCCTTGGGGGACCGCTCCATTCTCCTGACCAGATCTGCGAGATTGCGAAGGTCTGGCTCGAGACTCGTTTTGGTGGTGGCCGTCACTGGCCCAGGGTGAACAAGATCATGGCGGTGGAAAAACGACGGCCCGGTCAGCGACCTCAGAACAGCGTATAGAGGAAGAACAATGGATCAGAAAGAACTTGTAGACAAGATAACCCAGGCGGTAGTCAAGAGAATAGAAGAGGCAAAGGCCGGGAGTGGCGGCGGCTCGACCGTCGGGTCCGGCGGCTCCGCGGAGAGCGGAGGGGGAGCGCCGGTTACTCCGGAGAACCTCATCCTTCCGGGTGAGCTAGCCAAGTATATCGACCACACCCTTCTCAAACCCGAAGCGACCAGGGAACAGATAGACGAGCTCATTGACGAGGCGATCGAGCACAATTTCTACTCGGTCTGTGTCAACAGCTCCTGGACTGAGTACTGTGCGAAGCGGCTGCAGGGCACACCGGTGAAACTCGCCGTAGTCGTCGGCTTTCCCCTGGGGGCGATGAACGCCCGGGCTAAGGGATTCGAGACCCGGCACGCGGTTGAGCTCGGTGCTGATGAGATAGATATGGTCATGAACGTCGGTGAGCTCCGGAGTGGCCACCTGAAGGCGGTGGAAGAGGATATCCGAGCGGTCCGGCGAGCTACCAGACAGAAGACTGTTCTCAAAGTTATTCTCGAGACCTCTCTGCTTACGGATGAGCAGAAGGTGATCGCCTGTCAGCTTGCGAAGAAAGCGAATGCGGATTTCGTAAAGACTTCGACCGGCTTCTCAAAGGGTGGTGCCACGGTGCACGATGTCGCCCTGATGCGCCGGACCGTTGGACCCAAAATGGGGGTCAAAGCCTCCGGGGGCGTTCGAAGCTACGAAGATGCGATTGCCATGATTCAAGCCGGTGCCACACGGCTTGGGACGAGCTCCGGAGTTGCCATCGTCCAGGGGGGCGGGGGCTCTTCGAGCTACTAATACCCGGTAGTCGCATCGGTGGTTGAGAGTTGCTCTCAGTCCGGCGCTAAACGGAGTGCGAGGCGGTCTTTTCGAAATCGGGGGAACTCGCGATAAGACATTCAACCCCGGCGTGTTGCATTATCTCTCGATACTCTTGACTGATTCCGTCGTCGGTGATGACCGTGTCGAGCTCGCCGAGCTCGGCGAAATGAGACGGGGTTACAATGCCGAACTTGCTCGAGTCGGCGAGTAGGATAACCGAAAGAGAGGATCGGATCGCCGCCTTCTTGGTCTCCGTCTCGTAGCGATTTACGCAGGTTAGTCCGAGGCGATCGCTGACGCCGCCGGCTGCGAGAAACGCCTTTGTAGCCCGGGTGTTCTCAATGAGGACGAGCCCTTCGCTGCTCTCAAACATGAGATCCCCCGAGTGAAAGTGCCCTCCGGCGAGAATGAGGCGCCAGTTGGCTCGGTGGCGCCCGATGTCAAATATATTTGCCGCGTAACAGACCACGGTAATGCTCAACTCCGCCGGTATGGCACGGACGAGCGCCTCCGTCGTAGTGCCGCTGTCTACGATGATCACATCCCCCTCTGAGATGAGCTGGGCGGCCCGAGCACCGATAAGGCTCTTTTCTCTTTGTCGCTCCCGTCGCTGGACGGAAAAGCTGTACTCCAGGTCAGTGGGAGGGAGACCGTCCTCCTGGACCTTGTTCAGAACAGCACCGCCGTGGACCGCACGCACGAGCTCAGCTCTCTCGAGCACGCTCAAATCCCGGCGAATCGTCATTGGCGAGACTGCAAAATTCTCGGCGAGCTCCCGTACGGAGGCAAACTCGGAGTCTCTCAGGATTCCGAGGATCGCTTCTTGTCGCTGATGCTTGTTCATCATCTCTCCTCGCAGATCTAAAACCATTATAGCAAGGGTTGGGCGGAAAAAGAAAGCAGAAGTGTTTTAAATCGCACACAAATGGTAACTATAAAACATATATGAACATTCAGATTATCCTTCCTTTGATACCGCCTCGGGACGATGAACTGTGGCGAACGCAAATTTAGCTCCAAAAACGTTATTTACATGGCGCAAAGTCGCATCGGTCCTCCGAGAAGCAGCGTCTCGACCCGACCCGTCCTTGTTTTATATAAAACAGAAACGCACATTTTTCTTGACCGGTTACGAATACCGTGTGAGAATTAAAACACGCTATCGCTCAGGGGTAGAGCCCTGAGGAGGCGATCGTAACGCGCTCGTTCGGTCGAGCGAAACGTTTTAAGGAGGTAGTGCAAATGCAGGCACTTCGAAAGGTACTGGTTCTGGGATTACTCGTAATCGTCGCCACCTTCGGGTTCGCGTCTGGTCAGGGCGAAGAGGCGGGGGAAGCTGACGACTCTCAGGAGCTTCAGCCGATAACCCGCATGACGAATGCGGAGCTACTGGCTTCCTATGATGATCTTCCGTTTACCGACGTACTTCCGCTGGAGGAAGGCCCGATCGAAATAGACGGTGAGGTACGGGACATTGTCATCGGTTTTTCTCAGACCGGCTTCAATCACCCCTGGCGGATCGCGATGCTCCAGTCTCTCCAGGCAGAAGCGGCGCGACACTCTAACGTCAGCGTCATTGCTCTGGACGGAAATGTTGACATCGCAAAGCAGAACGACGACATTCGCGACTTGCTCGCTCGTGGTGTAGACGCGGTTATTATGAGCCCTGTTGAGTCCGCGGGTCTGGTACCGGCCGCTCGAGAGGTAATGCGGCGGGGTCTACCGCTTGTAGTTCTCGACCGGGATGTGCCGACTGAGAAGACGCTCTTTATTGGTCAGAGCAACGTGACCATGGCCGAACGGGTCGCGGAAGTTATGGTCGAAGAGCTCGATGGCGAAGGCAACATCGTTGTCATTACCGGTCTGCTTGGCTCCTCTCCCGCCGTTGACCGGGACAAAGGTATGGAAAACGTCATTAGCAACTACCCGGGCATTAACGTCCTCGTCAAGGGTGACGGTGAGTGGATTCGAGAACCGTCGGTTCAACTCATGGAGGACTGGCTCACCGCGTATGAAGATATCGACGCGGTCTTCTCCCATGCCGAGGAATCCTCCTGGGGCGCGCAGCTCGCTATCGCTCGAGCCGGTCGCTGTGACGAAGATATCAAGCATTACACCTTCGACGGTTCCAACGCGGGTTTCAAGTCCGTAAAGGAAGGGACCTTTCAGGCGGACGGTAACTATACCCCCTTCATCGCTGACATTGGCCTCAGAGCGGTGCTCTACGAGATGATGGGTCGCGAGATTCCGGACAAGCAGGAATACGAGTTCCCCGGATATCTTCTGCGCCTGCCTGACTCCCCGACGGTTGTGCCCGAGAACGCGGACGAGTGGATTGGACGCGGATGGGGTGACTTCGATCCCCCCGTTGATCCTTGTAAGTAAGAGTTCTTCTGCTCCGGGCGGGCCTTTTGGGCCTGCTCGGAGTACACTTCTAAGCGAAACACCACCAATCGACGCGATGGAGATGAGAGAGTAATGCAAGAAACAGTTGGGGAGGAGACGCGTCCCCTATTGCAGGCTAAAGGTATGACGAAATCCTTTTCGGGCAACACCGTTCTGAGTCAAGTCGATTTGACGCTGTTGCCGGGGGAGGTGCATGCCATAGTCGGCGAGAACGGAGCCGGCAAGTCGACCCTAATCAAGCTTCTCGGCGGTGTACACATTCCCGACAGTGGACAGCTCATGGTCCGGGGAGAGGAGGTCTCCTTTCATTCTCCCCGGCACGCTATCCGAAAGGGGCTTGCCGTTATTCACCAGGAGTTCTCCCTGACGCCACATCTCTCGGCGGAGGAGAATATCTTCCTCGGGCATTTCCCAACCACGCCTTTCGGGTCTGTGGACAGGAAGAAGATCCGAGAGGAGACGACAAAGCTTCTCGATCGTCTGTCGGTCTCGGTAAATCCCTCGGTCCCGATTAGCCAACTCAGTATCGCCCAGCAGCAAATGGTGGAAATCGCCAAGGCCCTCTCCTTGGACGCGGAGATTCTCATCCTGGACGAGCCTACGGCGGTCCTGGACGAAGACAACGTTGCGAGTCTCTTTGCGATGCTCAATAGGCTTCGGGAAGAGGGACTCGGCATTATCTATATCTCCCACCACCTTGAGGAGATCTTCGAGATTGCAGACAAGGTCACGGTGCTTCGTGACGGAGTCAAGACTGGTCAGTCCTCGGTAACAGAGGTGGACCACGACTGGCTTGTACGCCACATGATCGGTCGAGAGTTTCCGACCCACGAGTCGGTCAGCAAGAGCTACGGCGATATCGCTCTGGCGGTGGAGGATCTCACGGTGGAGGGCCTCTTCGAGGGGATCAGCTTCGAGGCTCGAGCGGGGGAGATCGTGGGCCTCGCGGGGCTTGTCGGCGCCGGAAGAAGCGAGGTAGCCCAGACGATTTTCGGTATTAGAAAGCCCGACCGGGGCACCATACGGATCTTCGGAAAAGAGAGAAAGATTCGAAGTACCCGAGATGCGATACGACTCGGCATTGGCTACGTAACCGAGGACCGCAAGACACAGGGGCTCTTTCTGAACCGACCGGTGATCGAGAACCTGACCATGTCGAGCCTCAAGAAGTTTTTCACGGGTATCCGGCTTCGGCTCAATCAGGAGCGCAAGTACGGAAGAGAGCTAGTTGACCGACTCGATATTCGGCTCAGCAGCCTCCAATCCCCGGTCATGCGTCTAAGCGGCGGCAATCAGCAGAAGGTGCTCATTGGCCGCTCCCTGGCGGTGGAACCGAAGATCCTCCTGCTGGACGAGCCGACCCGAGGTGTGGACATCGGAGCGAAACAGGAAATCTACACGTTCATTCAGAACATGATTAACCGCGGAATGGCGATCGTTCTCATCTCTTCGGAACTGGAAGAGATAATCCGTATGGCGGACCGGGTCATGGTGCTCCGTAAGGGACGAATCGTTAATGAGCTTACGCGAGACGAGGCTACGGAAGAGGCGATAATGAAGTCCGCCGCCTTGGCAACTACATCAGAGTAAGAGGAAGATGAAGATGACGAGTAACATACGGGATGCATGGACAAGCCGCATGAAAGGGTTTGGCCAGCGAGCAGTCAAGGAGGGCGGCATAGTCCTGGCCCTGGCACTACTGGTAATCGCCTCCGCGATTATCAACGATCGGTTTCTAACCGTTCCAAACCTGCTAAACATCCTCAGGCAGGTCGCCATTGTAGGTATTCTCGCGATCGGCCAGACTTTTGTTATTCTCACCGCCGGTATCGACCTCTCCGTGGGTTCTATCCTCGGCATGACCGTCGTGCTCTACGCCGGATTTATCGAAGCATACTCACTCTGGATCGCCATACCCCTGGGGCTTGCCGCAGGCATGCTGATCGGCCTCGTAAACGGTTCGATAGTCGCCTTTACCCGGGTTCCGGCCTTTATCGTCACTCTGGGGATGCTCTCCTTTGCCCGAGGAATCGCCTACATCTACTCCGGGGGCACCCCCATAATGATTAGTAGCGAGACCTACTTCTACATCGGCAACGGGTACATCCTCGGCGTACCGATCCCCGCGGTTATCCTGCTTATCACCCTCGCGATCGCCGCGCTGGTGCTCAAGTACACCCCCTTCGGACGCTCGGTCTACGGAATAGGCTCGAATGCCACCGCCGCGCATCTTTCAGGTGTTCCCGTGGCAGGTTACCGGATACTGGTATTTGTGATTTCCGGGTTTCTCGCAGCTCTTTCGGGCTTGGTTTACTCCTCGCAGCTGAGCGTCGGTACGCCGATTGCCGGCGTCGCCTACGAGCTCGACTCGATCGCCGCGGTTGTCGTCGGTGGTACCTCGCTTTTTGGCGGTAAGGGCTCGGTAATCGGTACCTTTGTTGGTATCCTGATCGTGGGCGTCCTGGCAAATATCCTCAACCTTTCCGGTGTGGATCCCTTTGTACAGCAGCTCTTCAAGGGAGCTCTCATCGTCGTCGCCGTCTACATCATGACCCGGTCGTCCGAAGACCAGGGAGCATAGATTCGGATGGTAAACAGCAGAGAGAGCCTGCGAAGAGCCGCGGAACGACTCCGCTCGGCGGTGGACAGACATATCACGCCGGAGCGGATTCGCCGGTACCTCAAGGCTCTCACAGCGGTCAACGCGCCCTCCACCGCATCCGCCCGGCTCCGAGGGCCTGTGGTGGAGTCGCTCCTTCGCGAAGACGGGCTCCTAGAGTCGGACCGTCTTCACTATGTGGAGAACTACAACTATACGGGCAATACGCTTCTCCTCTGCGGAGACGAGAGTCCGGCAAAATCGATATGGTATTTCGCACACCTCGACACCATAAGCTACCTCGTCCATCCCGGAAACGGCTCTGGTTACCCTCTGGTGCCCTTCTGTGTCCACCTGATGGAAGAGGTGGAGTGTAGGGCGAAAGTGTACCGGTACGGGTTTGAGTCCGGCCGCTACGAGACGGCGGTAACCGGGCGAGTGGCGACTAGGAAGGGTCATCCCTACTTCATTCCGGATGAGGATCTGCCCCTGCTGCCGGGCGACCGAGTCGTTCTGGACGTCCCCTACGAGGAAGAGAACGAGACCGGGGAGGTCCGGGCACATCTGGACAACGCCGGGGCGGTCGCCGCGGCCCTCTGCGCTGCACCGGTTCTCGCGGAGGCTGGAATTGACGCTCTGATCGCCCTAACCGACGAAGAGGAAGGGCCCAAAGGCGGAGAGAACCAGGTAATCGGTCGGGGCGCGGCCCGCCTTGCGGGCATACTGCCGCAGCCCAAACTCTCGGTAGTGGGAGATATGCAGCAGGCTGGCGGTGCCCCGGACGCGGACCGGCGAGGTGAGGTTGAGAACTCGACTCGCATCGGTGCCGGGGCGGTGCTCGGAGAGTTCTCCAGTCTCGCCCGGGGTGCGGTAACGCCTCCGGATCTCTACGTCCTGGCTCGGGAGTATGCGAGGGTCCTCGGTGGGGTTGGGGTAAAGATCCAGGAGTCCAACAACGCCTATACCTCCAGGAGTGACGACGTCAGTGTGATGCTGCGCAATCCGAATATACTTCTTCTCGGGTTTCCCGGGATCAACCGCCATTGTGATAAGGGACAGCCCCGGGCTAGTCTAAAAGATCTGGTGGACCTGGCAAAAGGTTTTGCGTACTTCGGGCTTATGAAGGAGCTCTATTTCGGCGTGGGAGGAGGCGCTGATGGTTGAGTTGGTAACAGTCGGTTGGCTCACCACGGATGACATCGTTCTTCCTGATGGATCCTACCGACAGCGCGTTCCCGGTGGCGGAGCGCTCTATTCCGCGGTGGGTGCGCGTATCTGGAACAGATCGGTAGGCATCCACTCGGTTACCGGCAAGAAGAGAATCGACTCCTTTCAAAAACAGATAGCCGACTACGGTATAGACCCGGAAGGTCTCTACGCCATTCCCGGGGGAGGGCTGGAACTCTGGCTTCTCCACGAGAGTGGGTCCGCCAAGCAGCAGGTACCGTGGCTCAGTTCCGCCACGGCGGAAGAAATGGACAATGGCCGGGGTCCGCTCCCGGACCGGTTCGATACGGCGATAGGGTATCACATAGCGCCCCAAAGTCCCGCCGGCTCCTTTGGCAACTTGGAGAGCCTCTCCAAGAAGAGAGGCCGGGTACTCACCATGGACCTCCTGGTGGACCCCTACATCGATGCCTCCCTCTACAAAGACCTTGCGTTTCTTGAGAAGCTTACCGCCTTCCTGCCGAGCAGAGAGGAGGTGGAGGCGCTCTGGGCTCCCGAGGATCTGTTGGGGTGGGTGACCGAAACCTCATCTCGTCACGACTGTACGATCGCGGTCAAGCTGAGCGAGAAGGGCTCGATCGTAGCGGCTCCCGGAGAAGAAGGGGTGAGTTACGTTCCCGCCTATCCTCTCGCCGCGGTAGACACCACCGGTGCCGGGGACGGTTACTGCGGCGGTTTCCTCGCGGGGCTCGCCCAGGGGCGGCCCGTTCTGGAGTGCGCGGCCATGGGGACCGTATCGGCCTCTTACGTTGTTGAAGTCTATGGAGCTCTTGATACGAGATTGCCTACCGCGGAGGAGCGGAGGTCGCGCCTCGAGACCGTGATGAAGGGCGCACGCACCGGTATTGACATGATTCCCCAATAGAGCGACTGGAGAGACGAGTGATTAGCGAACAGAACGGAACCGACGC
This sequence comes from uncultured Spirochaetaceae bacterium, assembly GCA_964478055.1. Classification (GTDB taxonomy): domain Bacteria; phylum Spirochaetota; class Spirochaetia; order DSM-27196; family Alkalispirochaetaceae; genus CAYZHV01. Next base: position 13,141 of record CAYZHV010000058.1, read on the forward strand.
AATAGAGAGAATCTTCAAGACGAGGCTTGCCATAATCGGCGACGTACACTGTCCCCCTTTCCCGGGGACACCGCGTTATCGCAACCAGAGCGTCGAGGAGATAGCCGAGGAGGCGGTACGGGACGCCCGAAACTACGCCGAAGGCGGGGTGGACGGCATTATCGTCGAAAACCACGGGGACATACCCTTTTTGCCTCCGGAGGAAATCGGGCCGGAGATTATCGCAACCATGGCCGTTGTGGCCAGAGCGGTCCGGCAGGCGGTGGACGTACCGATCGGACTCAATTTGCTTGCCAACCACGTGGTCGGCGCCCTAGCGGTGGCAAAAGCGGTGGGGGCGGAGTTTGTCCGGGTAAACCAGTGGGTAAACGCCTACGTCAGCAATGAGGGACTCCTGGAGGGCAAGAGTGCCCGAGCGCTGCGGTATCGAAAGCATATAGGAGCTGACGAGGTGGCGATCTTTGCGGACGTGCATGTGAAGCACGGCTCCCATGCGATTGTAGATGACCGCCCCGTATCCGAGCAGGCCGGGGATGTGGAGTTCTACGAGGCGGACTGCGCCATCGCGACGGGAAATCGGACCGGGGACCAGGTGCCGGATGAGGAAATTAGGGCAATCCGAGATGGGTGCGCTCTGCCGGTAATCGCGGGCAGTGGCATTACCGTTGAAAACGCGGAAGGTCTGCTCCCGAAGCTCGATGGGGCTATTGTTGGTTCGAGCCTGAAACGGGGCGGGGTCTGGTGGAACGAGGTGGAGAAGAGCCGCGTCGAAGCGCTCATGGATGTGGTACGGAAGTTGCGCCGGGAGTAGGCGGGGGCTGAGGAGGATCATATGTCGGACGGAAAACACCTGAGGTTTGCTCGTGAGTTTCTTCGAGAGGAAGCGGCGTCAGTGAGTTCTCTTCCGGACCTTCTGGACGAGGAGTTCGAGAAAGCGTGTGAGCTTATTCTCAGCTGCACGGGTCGCGTTATCTGGATGGGAGTCGGCCAGTCCTGGCACGTAGCGCGAAAGAGCTCCTGCAGCATGGCAAGTCTCGGGCGCCCGGCGTTCTTCATGCATGCCACCGAAGCGGTCCACGGGGACATGGGCCTCGTCACTTCCGAGGACGTGGTAATCCTTATCTCTCACAGTGGCCGTACCAAGGAGCTCCTGGCAACCCTGGAGCCCCTCGATCTCATCGGTGCCAGGAGGATCGCGATACTCGGAAATCCCGCTTCTCCCTTGGGCGAGTCCTGCGAGATTGTTCTGGGAACTGGGGTTAAGGAAGAGGCCGGGCCCTTTAAGTTTGCGCCCTCGAGCAGCGCTCTGGCGACCACCGCTCTTGCAGACGCCCTGGTCATGAGCGTGGCCGAGGCCCTCGGATTCTCCGAGGCTGACTACGCTCGCTACCATCCCGGAGGGGCCGCTGGAGAGGACCTGGCAAAGCACACTGCCGACAAAAAAGGGGACGGTGCGCCTGGACGTCATTGACAGCACACCGTCCCCAGGGAGAATACAGTGATCACTCCACACCTTAATTATCGGCAGGAGGGTCCAGGAGTTTAACGAAGAGCTCCTGATGGTACGCTCCCGCCTCCTTGAGCTGGCGATAGATTGCGGAGCTCCGACGGAGATTCTCCCCTAGTCTGTCGATGCGCTCTCTCGCCTGGGACTGCTTTCGCGTTTCCTGATCCACTTCCTGCATGAGAAAGCCTAGTACGTCGCGATTAGGAGCGGAGGTAATCTCGCCGTCGATCCTGTCCAGTCGGGCGAGCTCCTGAGGAGAAAGATCTCCGCGCTCCTCGAGCCGCTCCTGGAGCTCCTGTGCAGTCTTCTCCCCCCGCCGGGCGACCGAAACGACCGTGTCGATCTCCCGGCGGAGCGCCTCCGTCGCCCTCTGGACCTCCGAGAGACGGGACTCCTCGGAGTTACCGCTCGCCCCTGCAGCGGCTTCGAACCCCCGTCGCAGCTTTTCAATCTCCTCCCGCCGTTCTGGAAGCGCCAGAAGCGACTCCGGTCTCCGGTACTCTCGCCCCTCAATGGCGAGGGAGCGGGAGCTCAGGGTAAAGGTCCGGACCTCCGGGTTGAGTCGGTGCTGGCTCTCGAACCACCAGGCGTACATCTGCATCCGTCGGTCTGAGAGTACGGAACCTCCCCCGGTGTCCTGGGCGAGGAAGGGCTGCCCCCCGCGCAGGTAGCGAAAGCTGTAGTCTTCTATGCCCCGGAGACGAGTGGCGAGGGTGTGTCCCCGCTCCTCGAAAAAGCTGCCTCGGGCGTGAGTGCGTAGCTCCGGAAATCCGAGGTCGAGGCCGACAGTGTAAATCTCCCGGGCTCCGAGAACTCGCGCCAGGTCCCAGGCGGAGGTCGAAACGGAGCCCCCGGCGCCGAGCCTTGCCCGGTCCGGAAGCTGGGCCTCGATGTACCGACCCAGGGGAAAGAGGGAGCCGCCAAAGAAGGTTGGCCGTTCGAGCAGTCGGAACGCCCGGGGGTGAGTGGATGGCTCCGCCACGAGTATTGGCTCCCCTAGCTCCACGCCGTCGAGATGGCGGGTATTCCAGTACTGCGGGTCGACTACGACCGCTATGTCCGGTTCGATACCGTACCGCTGCAGAAGGGGGAGGGCGGTGTCAACGGCGATCAGGAGCGCCCGGTCCCGCAACGCGGGAAGCTCCCGGACTACCTCGTCCAGTGTGGGGCCCGCGGCGACAAGGAGCGCCGGGACGCCTTCGAAGGCACCTTCCAACCGTTTGAGGCCGGGAGAACGGGCCAGGAGCGGCAGATTGATAAGGAGGTTTCTCACCCAGAGTTTGCCGAAGCGGGTAAGGGTGTTCGCGTTAACCTCGTTACGCTGCCGATAGCTTTGCAGCGCTTGTTCGAGGTCATCAAAGTACCCTGTGCTGCGCTCCCGCAAGGCGGGAGGAGAGACGGAGACGGGGTAGCGGAGCTGCAGGGAGTTGAGGAGCTCGATAACCGTCATCACGGGCTTTCCGAGAACCAGGGTCGTTCGAGGGTCTGCGAGGGCAGCGGTGAGATCTCTGAACTGCAAGGCAGTCAAAAAAGCTGAAACCTCCGGCTCCACGAGGACGACGGTCTCCTCGCCCTCCCGAAGGAGCGCCTCGAGATGGTAGCCGAGGCCGATACCGAAGAGAACCGTGGCGTCCCGAAGCTCTTCCGAGTCGGTGCGGCGGGAGCGATCGGCGGCCCGCTCCGCTTCCCGGACAGGGTCGAATCGACTGTGCAGAAGGACGCCTCCGGAGCTCATCGTCGGAGCCCCGGAGCGCGAAAGAAGGACATCGGCCTCGGAGCTCGGGGCGGCCGCTTCGAGGATCTCCATCACGAAACGGGGATCTCTCTCCTCGAGGACGGCGAGATTGCGACGGTAGAGCTCCTCAGACGGCGGGACACGTTCCATCTCAGTAGAGGTTTCGGCTATTCGAAGATAAGCTTGAGACGCATCCCCGGCTCGAAAGGCGTTCCCGCCGGAGGCTGCTGTTCCACCACCCAGCCCGAGCCTTCCAGGGTAACCTCCAGGTCTTCCCGCTCGAGAAGGGGCAGGAGAATCCGCTTCGGCAGTCCTTCATAGCTGGGAATGACCCCGTCAATCTCCGGGAGACGAGGCACGGTCACCTGCACTCTACCGGGGTGCTGCACTACCTGATCTCCCTCCCGGGCTATGTCGAGATATGGCATGAGGGTTTCAATTGTCCTGTCCACCACAGGTGCCGCGATTCGGCCGCCGTAGAAGCTCTCTCCCCGGGGGTGGTCGATCATGACATAAAGGATGTACTGCGGCTCCTCGGAGGGAAAGATCGCCAGGGTAGAAGCGATAAAGTGCTCCTCCGAGTAGGAGCCGATCTCAGGATCATACACCTCGGCGGTACCAGTCTTAGCCGAGACCGAAACTCCCTCCACTTCGATGCGCCGGGCCGTCGAATCCGGCTCCGTGGCGGCCTCCATCATGTCGAGCATCTGCCGCGCAACTTCCGATGAGACCACCTCCCGGACCGGCTCCCGGGTGAAGCGGCGCAGGGTCTTTCCTTCCGGAGAAACCACCCTCTGTACGATCTGAGGCCGCAGAAGAACGCCGTCGTTCGCGAAGACCGTCGCCGCCGCAACGAGCTGCAGTGCGGTGACCCCGATTTCCTGTCCAATTGCGATGGTCTGCTGCGTCCGCCCCGACCACTCCTCAGGCTCCTTGAGCAGTCCCCGCTCCTCACCGTTCAGGCTTACGCCGGTTCGCTCGCCGAAGCCGAAGAGCCGCAGCATCCGGTGAAAACTCTCGGCGCCGGCGGTCTCCGAGGCGAGGGCGGCGCCGACATTACTCGAGTACTTGATAATCTCAACGACGTCGATGACGCCGTAGTCGTTCAGGTCGGTTATCAGAAACTCTTCCCCCGACCGCTGGTAGCCGCCGCTCGTGTTGAAGCGATCGTTGATCGAGAGGCCCCCGAGGTGGAGCAGGGAGCCGATAGAGTAGATCTTGAAGACCGAGCCGGGCTCGTAGACCATTGCGATAGGACGGTTTCGACGTTCTGCCTGGGCGAACTCGGCAAACTCATTGGGATCGTAGTCCGGCACGGAGACGTAGGCTAGAAGCTCACCGCTTCGGGAGTCCATGAGAATCGACGTAACCGAGTCCGCCTCATGCTCCTCCAGGGCGTCGAGACTGATTTCCCGCACAACACTCTGGATCGCCACATCCAGTGTCAAAACGAGCTGGTTTCCGGCTCTCTCTTCTTCCAGAGGGTTCGTCGGCAGAAGCTCGCCGTTGAACATGTACTCCACCCCGTCGAGGCCTACATTCTCCACCCCGACGTAGCCGAGGATGTGGGAGGCGAGACGCTCCTCCGGATAGACCCTGGCGGAATCGGGCTCCAGGCGAATTCCGGGGATCCGTCCCGCCTCGATAAG
>CAYZHV010000059.1:0-17489 GCA_964478055.1 uncultured Spirochaetaceae bacterium
AGGGTGAAATGCCCCCTCCCCTCTGCCGGCGCTCTCCTCCGCCGGGCTACCGGGTTCCTGGGTAAAGAAGCACCGCTCCAACTCGAAGAGCTCACCCTCCAGGCTCCCCCGATCCTCCATGGGAGGCAGATAGCACTCCCGAGAGAGGCCTTCAGGAAAGAGCCGGTAGGAACGCCAGCCCCAGCGCTGGGCGACCCGAGCCGCCCCCGGCTCGTTGACCGTCTGTGCCAGCCGATACACCGCCGCGAAGGCGCGCTCCGCCTCTTCGAGCCGTCCGAACTCCAGGAGAGCTCTTCCGTAAAGGAAGTGACAGAAGAGCTCCCACCGGTTCAAGCCGAGGCGCCGCGCCTCTTTCGAGAGGTCCGGCGCCTCCTGAGTCACGCGACTGTAGTTGCCGTAGACAAAGGCGACCACCCCTCGGAGCGCCTCGGCCTTGAGACGAAGCTCAGCCCGCTTCGCTCCCCGAGCGCTATCCACGGCGTATCCGAGATACGCCGAGGCGTCACCGAGGTCCCCCTTTGCCATGGAGACCAGACCGAGTTGAATGTAGGCCCGGGTCCTCCCGTGGGTATCGTTGAGCTGCATAAACTGCGCCAGGGCGCGCTTGCTCCGATGAAGGGACTTCTGCATCAGCCCCTCCATGTAGTACGCCTCCGCCAGGCCGAGGTTGTACTCAGCCTCCAGGAGGCCCCCGGAACCAGCCTCTCGTGATGGGAGCTCTCCCGGGTCACCTGCGTATCCCAGCTTGGCGCGCCAGCGAAAAATCTCCGCGAGCCTTCGGAGGCGCTCCCGCTTGAGAGCGTCGAAGCCGAAGAGCCACTGCTCTACCGCCTCATCTTCGAAGAGCGGAAGACGATCCCAGAGGTAATCCCGGAGGAGTCGCTCCTGCTCCCCATGCCCCGCGGCGAAAAGCATCGCCGCAAAGAGTTCCGGCCGCTCCTCGAGCTCTCCCTGGTCATGAAGGTGGAGAAGCTCGGCGCCGACGATCCTGGTGAGGCGATTCTTGGCAGAGACGTCGATGCTGGCCGAAAGGGCCCCCTCGGGTTCTCCGAGGAGAAGGTGCGTCCCGTCCGGACGACTCCATAGAATGCCGTCAGCGAGGAAGCGCTCCAGTATGGAGCGGTACTCAACAGGAGAGAGCCCCAGGCGCCCGGCGAGTTGCTCCACCCGCTGCCCCGAAAGCTGCGTCCCGTAGTACCGGTGCAAGTAGAGAAGAAGGAGTTCCCGCTCCTCGTAGGTCGATAGGAGCGCTTTTAGGGGCGTGGATGCCTCCGATCCCGCTCGCTGCAACAGAAACTCACTGTAGAAGAACGTGCCCTCTCCACCCCAGGGGATCTCCTCGGGCTCATCCGAGAGCGTTCCAAAGAGTGAAGGATACTCGGTCCCGGAGGCGAGAACCGTAAGCTTCCCCGCGGGGTCCGCCTCCTCCAGGAGATGCCCCAGGGTCGTAACTTCCTCCGGGCCCCAGCGCTCAGAGTCGAAGCAGACCACAAAGCTCTCCGCGGAGCCACCTAAGGCGAGCGAGATCGCCTCGTGCCAGAGGCTTCGCTTCTGCTCCCGAGGGGAGTCCCAGAAGCTGCGATGAATGTCCGCGAAAACGAAGTTGAAGCACTCCTTTTCGAACCGGTGGATCTCCTCTTCTAGATCCTCCCCTCTCCGAGACCGTCCTATCGTTGGAGTGGAGGCGAGCCAGAGACGACCCGGATCGAGGGAGCCCGCCTCAACCTCGAGCCAGTTCGACTCGGATCGCTCCAGGGCGCTTCGGAGCGCCCATCGCGCACCTCCACCGCTCTTGTCCCGAACAAAGACCAAGCGCCGCCTCGGGCCGTGTCCTCTTAGACGCGAGGCCAGGGTCTTGGTCTCTTTCTGACTCGCCACCGCCTCAACAATCGGCTGCCCTTCTCCGCTCAGACCCTCCCGCAAAGACTCGACGTGGTAGAGCTCCGATTCTTCCCCCGGGACGAGCTCCACCACTCCCCGGAGCTGTCGCATCGCCTCCTCGGTAAACCAGAGGCCGTCTTCCAAAGCCACCGAAAGCAGCGTCCCCTTGAGCTCACGCAAGATCTCTCTATCGTCGGATGAGTCGGTGCGATGGAGTAGCAAGGTGTAGCCGAGCAAATCCTCCTTGACCCCTTCGAGGATCTGGTGCATCTCATGGAGGAAGGAGATGAGCTCCCCAACGTTGCCCTGCCCAATAGGAGGGAGTAGATAGAGTCGAAAGTCCTCGCTCCGTTCCGCCTGTTCGACATGGTAGCGGCGAAGGAGGGAGTCGATGCTTCCTTCGATCCCGTGAGCCCATTCACTTCGAGTGGCGGTTAGCTGTCGGAGCGCCGGCAACTCCAGCAGGAGATAGTACATCCCTTAGAATGTCGGCTCTTCGGCCCCTCCGATTTAGGCTAACCGATTCTCGAGGCGAGCTCACAGGAGTCGCTGGTTATGTCGCGGATCTGATCAAAGTCCTGCGCCGCCAGAGCATCCTTTGGAACGAGCCAGCTCCCGCCACAGGCAGCGACGTTCTCCATCGATAGGTAGGATTCGAGATTCGAAAGGGAGACCCCCCCAGTGGGTACGAAACTCACGCCCTTGTAGGGCCCTGCGAGGGCTTTGAGCATCTTGACGCCTCCGGAGACCTCGGCGGGAAAGAACTTGAGTAGCCGAAGACCATACTCCATGGCGAGCTCCACGCCTGTGGGACTGTTGATTCCCGGAGTTATTGGGATACCCCGATTTAGTGCGTGCTCCACAACCCGCGGATTGAATCCCGGAGTCACGATGAAGCTCGCCCCGGCGTCAATCGCCGTGTCCACCTGTTCGGTGGTGAGCACCGTCCCCGCCCCGAGGAGTATGTCCGGTAGCTCTCTGTTCAGCCTCCGCATGGACGCTTCCGCCGCGGCGGTGCGAAAGGTGATCTCCGCCAGAGGGAGCCCTCCCTCGAGAAGCGCCTCCCCTAGGGGAACGGCGTTCTCCTCCTCTTCCAGGGCTATGACCGGGACAATACGAAAATCCCTCAGTGCTTCAACAAGCTCAGTAGCGTTCATCTTATCCTCCCACCCTCCAGGCTAGTCTAATCAGCTTTCTTCCCCTCCGCAATCTGATTACTTTTCCCCTATGTTCACCCTTCAGAACCTCCCAGGCCCCTCTCAGGTAACTCGGTATCGCCAGGAACGGTATATCGGCGAGGATAACGGATTGTCCCTCTCGGAGTTCAACGACCGGGATCGGGACCTAGTTCGACAGCTCTACACCCTTCTCAAACAGAGCCTCAACCAGGTCCAGACAGGTATCGAGCGGGAAGACCCTCCCGGAGCGCTTCGAACCCTGCAGAAGCTTCGTTGGAAAGAGACCCTCAGTGAGTTCTCCGAGCACTTTGGAAGAGAGCTTATCCCCGGAGTCTCGAGAGAAAAGGCGAGACAGATCTTCCATGACATGCGAGGAAGCGCTCTCTCCGTCGCCGCGGGACGGGTGGATCTGGCAATGCTCAAAGGCAACGAGAGCGAGCAGAGCGACCTCTACTCCATATTCTACGCCATACGAGACCATCTCAAGATCCTGCGAAACTGCGTCGTCGATCTGGACACGGACCGAAGGGAGCGGGACATTCAGAGAAACAACCACTCCGCCGCGCTTCTGAGAGAGAAATGGCAGGAGTATATCTCCCCGGAGCTCACAATCGAATATATCGCTGACTACGATGGAGACATTTCGAGCTGCTGTCTCGAGTTCTCGAGCCTCGAACGGGTGCTCTACAACATGATCAACAACGCCGCGGAGCACACCGCCGACGGCAGAGTGCGATTCTTTGTTACCACCCTCAACTCCGAACGGGCAGAGAACGCCAAGTTCGCGGTAGCAAACAGAGTGAGGGAAGAAGAACTGGAACAGCTCCGTGCTCGCTTTGGCGAGGACTTCTCGCCCCTCTTCGACGGCGGGTTCACCATCGGAGGGACCGGCGTGGGCCTGAGCGTCGTCTCACGGATCGTCGCCAACGCCTACGGCCTGGAGCACCCCAGAGACGCCGCGGCCGAAGGCTATGTGGGAGCCACCGTGGAGGAGGGAGAATTTCTCGTCTGGGCTCACTGGCCCACGGCGGACGGCTAGTCCGCTATCTCTCTGAGATAGGGCGGGTCTGCTCCGGGGCGAGAGCAGGTCTTCGCGGCTACCCGCACTGCAAAGCTGAGCATCGACTCGATCTCACTCCGGTCGAGCGAAGCCACCCCCTGCAGGGTGAGCTTCTTCTTCCGGGAGAGCCACGCCAGGAGAGCGGAATGAAACGAATCTCCCGCCCCGACGGTGTCTGAGACCTCCGTCTCGACCCCGGCCATGCGCACCGTTCCGTTTTCGGTGACCGCAAAGCCTCCCTCAGCACCCAGGGTCACCACCACCAGCTTTGTACGACCGGTGACGAGCTTTTTCGCCCCCTCCTCGATGGAGAGATCCGGAAAGATCCAGCGCAGATCCTCGTCGCTAATCTTGACTATGGTGGAAGCGGCGAAGGAACGGTCGAGGCGACCTCGGTAGTCCGCCTCGTCTTCGATCACCATAGGACGAATGTTCGGGTCAAAGGAAATAACCCGATTGTCCGCTTCCGTCTCCAGAAGGCCAAGAATAGTCGAGGAGACCGGGTCCGGGACCATGGAGATGGATCCAAAGACGATGGCGTGGAGCTCCTCCGGAAAGCTCTGCGGCAGATCCGATTCCACCAGCCCGCGATCGGCAGCATCATTGGTGTAGAAGGCGTACCTCGCCTCTCCGGTAGCGGTCTTCTTCACAAACGCCAGGGTCGAGGGTTGGTCGCTCCGGACGATATAGCTCGTGTCCACGCCGTTCTTCTCGAGATTTCGGACCAGCTGGTCTCCAAAGAAGTCTCTGGAGATCCGCCCGAGAAAGAACACCTTGACTCCGAGCCGGGCAGAGGCGATGGAGCTGTTGTAGGGTGAACCGCCGGGAGCGGGCTTGTAGGCGTTATTGCCATCTTTGTCGAGAACCGGAATAAAGTCGATCAGGGCTTCGCCGCAGTGCAGAATCATAGGCGCAAGTATAGGCGGCTCGAACGTGACAATGCAAGAATCCCCGGTCTATACTCGCCTACTATGGATGCTTCACTCTTTTTGGCGACGGATGATTTCAAACATGCAGAACGGAAGCTCGCGAGTTTCGGCTCCGTGACGGTGAGCACGTTCCGCTTCTCCACGGGGGTGGAGGCGGTGAGAATCGATAATGGCGTTGGCGAGGTGCTGCTTCTCCCCTTTCAGGGACAGCAGATCTGGGACGCCTCCTTCTTCGGCAGGAGACTCACTATGAAGTCCATGTTCTCCGAGCCTGTGGCGAACGTGCCGTTTCTGCAAACCTACGGCGGTTTTCTCCTTCACTGCGGCTTTACAGCCATGGGGGGCCCAACCGGAAGCGACACGCATCCCCTCCACGGAGAGCTGCCAAACGCGCGGTACCAGGAGGCGCGGATCGTCGCCGGGAGCGACGACCTCGGGGAGTACGTCGGTCTAACCGGTGTCTACAGACACACCGAGGCGTTCAGCTTCAACTACGTCGCCCGGCCGGAGCTGCGCGTATACGAGGGTAGCGGCAGAATGCGGGTGACCTTCGAAGCGCGGAATGAGAAAGAGACCCCCATGGAGTACATGTACCTCTGCCACGCCAACTTTCGACCCTGGGACGGGGGCGAGCTCCGGTACACCGCGCCCTGCGACACGGACCACGTCCGGGTACGAAGCAACATTCCCGCTCACCTCTCCCCGGATCCCGCCTATGTCGCCTTCTTAAAGGATCTCGCCGCCCATCCGGAGAAGCACAACCGGTTCGAGCCCGGACAGCCTTACGACCCCGAAGCGGTGCTCTTCGTAGAGATGGAGAGCGACAAGAAGGGTCTCGCCCATGCGATGCAGTTACTTCCGGCGGGAGGCGCCGATTTCATCTCCTACAGACCCGCCGAGCTCGACCACGCGGTCCGCTGGATTTGCCGCACCCCGGATCAGCAGGGTCTCGGCATCGTTCTTCCGGCTACCGCCGAACCAGACGGCTACTCCAAGGAGAAAGAAAAGGGCAACGTAAAGACCCTGGAGCCCGGGGCGGTCTTCAAGACCACCTTTGAGCTCGGGGCGCTGGAAACCGGTGATGCGAAGAAGCTCTCGGACCACATCGAGGCAGTGCTGGAGGGCAAGGCGTAGCCTGTGGCCTCCCATATCGCTCACCTGCTCTTTGCCGAAGAGAGCGCAACCAGAGCCGGGATGAGCCTGGACCGGACCGTTCCCCTTTACGTCCTCGGGGCCCAGGGTCCGGACCTCTTTCTCCACAGCCAGCGGCGCAAGCCACGAGCGATACAGTACGGAGGACTCTTCCACCGGAAGGGCTTCGCCTCCCTGGTCGCCCGCCTCGCCGACGAGTCTCCCGATGCCAGGGCCTACGCCGCGGGGTTCCTGACCCACATCGTTCTCGATCGAGTATCCCATCCCTTTATTAACTACTTCGCGGGCTGGTGGGACCGAGACCGGCCCGATACGAAAGGGTACCAGCACATGCACCCCTTTCTCGAGCGCCTCCTGGACATCGAGCTCCTCCAGCGTAGAGAGGGCATTCATCCAAAGGAAATCGCCTTTCACAGGCTCGTCGACTGCGGGTCGGAGCTCCCTGAGTCGTTTCTGCAGGAACTCTGCGATGCGCTTAGAAGAAGTGTTGATTCCGCAGCCCGGGACCAGGAGCTCCGGAAACGGGTCCAGAACGCCTACGCCGACTCCCTTGGCTACTACCGCTACACCGGCGAGGTTGACGAGGCGTACCTGCGGGAGGCGAGACGTCGAGAGGAGACCGGGGAGATCTCCGACCGTTGGCTATCCCTGGTCCACCCACCCTCACTTCCCTACGAGCTCGATGTACTCAATCTATCCCACCGGGAGTGGTGCCATCCGTGTGACTCATCTCTCGAATCCCGGGACTCCTTTCTCGATCTCTGGGAGCGGGGAGTTCCTCGGGCCGCTTCGCTCCTCCAGCGTCTTTCTCCGGGAGGGACGGAGGATCTCGAACGGGAAATCGGAGATAAGAACCTGAACGATGGTATCTACGGAGCCACGCCCTGCAGGCGAACCCACATGGACCCCCTCCCCCTCCGGGAGCTCTACGATCGCATAAGAAAAGGCGCCGCCTAGGTCGCGTCGGCGACCGGCTCCCGTACCCAGATCCACCCTTCCTTTCTCGCCCGCTCAAGGTTCTGCGGAGGGATGCAGGAGCCACGGAGAAAATCCGCCGCCCCGGCGGCGCAGAGGAGAGCGTCGAGCTGATCCGCGTCGTCGAGAAAGAGCGTCCGGTCGCACCGGATCTCAAACTCTTCTGATAGCGAAGAGAGAATACGCTCCCGGATCGGTCGCTGCTCCTTCCGTTTGTACCCCTGCGCCGGCAGACCGGTGGCGGCGAGGCGCCCCGCGGGATAGCTCTCGATGGTATGCACACCCGCCCGTGCCTCTTCCGGAGACCAGGCAAGGCTCCCGGGGACCCAGCCCGCTTCCCGAATCCTCCGAACGATCTCGAGGGCGGAGAAGGCGGTCCTGCCGATCCGATCCGCGGCCACATCCATCGGCCGCTTTCCGAGTCGCTTCGCGACAAACTCGTCCGTCTCCCGGCGGAAGAAGCTGCGCGCCTCCACCGGTAACGGCTCCCCGGCGAGGTGCTCCGCCAGGTTCGTGCCAAAGCTCTCGGGCCAACCGAGGGGTGCGTCCAGAGCGATGAGCGTATCCGGCTCCAACGCCTCCAGGACGATCTGTTCCGGCGGGCACCCTTCGCTTCCGGCGGCGCTTTGCTCCACCCGGAGGGCACCGGCTTCCCACCGGGCTACCACAATCCCGGTCTTCTCCGGAGCGACGGCACAGTCGATTCCCACTATCCGCATGTCACCGAGTGTACCGTCTTGCGAGGAGGAGGATAAGCGCCAGATGATAGAGGAGCCCAACCGCAAGAACCAGGGAAAGCCCGAGAGGCTCCACCCCACGGACCAGAGGCACAACGACCCAGTACTGCGGTGCGATCATTCCGAGAAAGGAGCGCGGCTCCGGAAGCAGGAGCCCAATCAAGGGGCCCACAAAGAGGAGGGATGACGCCTTTGAGACCGCGAGCCCCTCCACCTTGTTGGAGGCGAGGGTCGCGACAATGAGCGCTGTAAGCGGTGCCTCCAAAGCCATGAGGAGTGAAGCCCCCATCCAGAGAGCCCCGGGGGCATTCGGCAACGGCAGGAAGAGCCGAAGCAGAGCTATATAGAGCAGCGTGCAGAATGCCGGCAGAAGCAGTCGAAGCGATAGGAGCATCCCGGGGGAAACCGGGGATGCCGCGAGGATCTGGAAAATGCCGTCGTCCCGGTCATCGAGGGCGAAAAAGCCGTAGACCGTCCCCCACATCAGCGGAGCCGTCAGTAGCAAGAAGAGATGTATCGTGGTGCGGATCTCAGAATAGGAATGAAGGATGTCTCCGGGAAGCATCGAGCTCAGAGCACCGAGAAGTGGAGGAAGGGCAAAAAAGACCGCCCCCGCCGCGAGAAACGGCACTAGAGCAAAGAGCGGCAGCACCGGATCCCGCAGAAGCGTTCGACTATCCGCCCGGACCACACCCACCAGAAAGGAGAGCATCATCACAGCCCTCCCACGCTTCTGCGCAACTGTCGCCGGAGCATCCTCAAGGCGAGCGCGCCACCGCCGGAGCCCCAACCCAGAAACAGCAGAGTACCGAGCAGGATCCAGAGTACCGGCGGGAGCTCGAGAATACCAAAAAGCACCCCGAGAAACACGACCGGCAGATAGCTCGGGGACCAGACAAACCAGAGCGTGGAGACCTGCGGTAACCAGCTCAAGAGCGGCGCTGCGACTATGAGAAGAAGCGGGGCAACCGCCAGGATGTAGCCGTTCACCGATCGAACTCTATAGGCCAGAGCCGCTCCAAGGAGAGTCAAGGCAGCCGAGGTGGGCAGGACCAGGAGTAGAGAGAACAGGACGATTCCTCTGCGATTCAGGGAAGTGGAGGAAAAGGCCTCTTCCGGTGAGAGAAGCAGGAGCACGAGAGCGAGGGCCGCACCGAGAACGGAAAAGGCGAGAACCCGATTGAACAGGAACCGCCGGGGCGAAAGGGGGGTGGTAAACAGTGGCGGAGTGAGGCCCATGGCTTCCTCGAGCTGAACCACCCCACCCACAAAGATCAATCCTACCGTCAGTGGATCGGAGAGAAGCATAAATGCGAGTAGCACCGGCTGAAGGAGAGGCGGCACCAAATAGAGCCCCAGAAGGTAGACTCCGAGCACCAGAAGATAGGCGAGGCCGAAGCCGTGACGGAGCTGGAATCGAAGCTCCTGGAGAAGGAGGGCGCCGGTCACGCGTCCAGCCCCCGACCGGTCAGCTTGAGAAAGACCGCTTCGAGGCTCGCCTCTTCCGTTCTAAGACGTCGAAAATCCTGTCGGCCAAGGGCTCTGAGAAAGCTCGGATTAGTGGCCAGCCCCTCCAGGTCGTAGCGCTCCTCGGTCCCGTCAAACTCTACGACCACCGCCGAGCTGCCGAAGCGCCGCTTGAGGGAGAGCGGTGTGTCCAGAGCTTGAAAGGAACCCTCGGACATTAGGGCGACCCGATCGCAGAGCTCATCGGCGACGTGCATATTGTGGGTGGTCAGGAGTATGGTGACCCCTTCTTCCTTCTTTCTCAGAATGAGCTCCTTTACCAGGGCAGCGTTCGCAGGGTCCAACCCGGAGGTGGGCTCATCGAGAACGAGAAATCTCGGACGCGGGAGAAGGGCGCGACAAAGGTTGAGACGAGTTTTCATTCCCTTGGAGTATTCCGAGAGTCGCTTCTCTCCTTCTTCGGCAAGGCCAACCTGCGCCAGGAGCTCTTCAACGGGCACGGTCTCCTCGCGGTAAAGGGTACTGAAGAATCGAAGGTTCTCGCGAGCGGTGAGCTTGGAGTAGAAGGCGGGAAACTCGAAAGCCACCCCGAGTTCCTCATAGAGGCTCCTCCCGAGCTCTTTCAGCGGAGTTCCCCCAAAGGATATCTCCCCTTGCCAGCCGGGAAGAATCCCGATGAGAGCCTTGACGAAGGTGGACTTACCCACTCCCGAAGGTCCGAGGAGACCGAGTATCTCTCCCTCCCCGATTTCGAGACTCAATCCCCGAAGGGTCTCCTTTTCCACCCTGGGATAGCGAAACCGGAGCTCCCGAACAGTGATCATTCTCGTTCCTCCTTGCCAGCGTCAGAGCTACTCTCCCGGAACTGCCCCCGGTGGGTCAAGCGCCTCCCTCTCGCCGGAGAGCAGCTCTTCGCAGGGGGCTCCCGCCAGCAGCTGGGAGGGGCCTGCGTTGACGAGGGAGGCCGAGGTAACGAGAATGGGCCCCATGTCCGAGACCATACCCCTCTATTATGAGGACGCCTATCGAAAAGAATGTACCGCCCAGGTCCTGGAGAGACGCAGGAGCAAGAACGGCTACGAGGTAATACTCGACCAGACCTGCTTCTATCCGGAAGGAGGCGGACAGCCCGGGGACCGTGGAACTCTCGGCGACACAACGATTGTGGACACCCGGAAAGGCGAAAACGGGGAGATCATACACATCACCGATGAGGACCCGGGAGAGGGCTTAGTAACCGCCACCCTGGACTGGGAATACCGTTTCGAATACATGCAGCAGCACACGGGACAGCATGTGCTCTCCGGAGCCCTCTACCGCCAGGGGTACAACACCGTCAGTGTCCACCAGGGCAGCGAGTACACCACCATCGAGGTGGACAGCCCTGATATCCCGGAAGAGACACTCAACCTCGTGGAAGAAGAAGCGAATGGCGTTATCAGAGCAAATCTGCCGGTCCGAGACTTCGAAGTGGATGAGAGTGAGATCGAGCGATACGACCTGCGACGGGCGCCAAAAGTCTCCGGTATGATTCGGCTGGTGGAGATCGAAGGGTGGGATCTCGTCGCCTGTGGAGGCGTGCACACTTCCACTACCGGAGAGGTGGGCCTCGTCCACGCGGTTAGGGTAGAACGCATTCGCGGCAACAGCCGCATCTACTGGAAGATCGGAATACGCGCCTACGAGGACTACCGGGCAAAAACGAGGGTTGCCAACGACCTTACCGATCGTCTCTCCGCGAAGCTGCCGGAGATTCCCGAGAGGGTCGGCAAGCTCGAGAACGATGCTAAAGACCAGGAGTACCGGAAGCACCAGCTGGAGGCGGCCTTTAGCCGTCTCTTTCTCGATTCCCGTCTCCAGGGAGATCAGCCGGCGATTCCAGTTATCGTGGAGACCCTCCCGCCGGAAGCGGAAACATCTCTTCTCCAACAGATAGTGCAGGATGCCTCGGAGCGTGACTCCCTGGCCCTCCTCCTCTTCCTGCCCGACGATGATGGGGGGTTCCGCTGGTCTCTGACCATAAAGGGGACCGAGAGCTTTCCCCAGGAAGCCTTGCGCAAGGAGCTCCTCCCGGCAATGGAGGCGAAGGGAGGCGGGAAGCCACCCCTCTGGCAGGGAAAGGCAGAGAGTGGCGAGGCCCCGAGCCGAGGAGCCGAGGTCTTTCAGGCGATCGTCACCGCCGCCTCTTAGCTGAAGCGGCAGACGCCGGGGGTCGGTCTACTACTGCGTGGAAACCCAGACCGTCACCGATCCGGTGGCCGAGGCGGCCCTCCGGCACTTTGGCATTCCCTACCTCTTTCCCTACCAGCGTCTGGTAATTAGCAATGTACTCGAGTCAATCGACGCCCACGCCGCCGGCGAAGGAGAGGAGACTGAAGACCTCCACGACCGGCAAATCGTCATACTTCCCACCGGCGCCGGTAAGAGCCTCTGCTTCCAGATACCCGCCCGGATGCGTCCCGGGCTCACGGTGGTCCTCTTTCCGCTCCTAAGCCTCATGGCTGACCAGGATCGACGCCTCCGGGAGAGCGGTTTCGAGCCGGCCCTTCTCTCCGGCGCCGCCGACCCTGAGGCAAAGCGCAAGCTCTGGCAACGAGTTGCCCGGGAGCCCGGGGCGATGCTCCTCACCAATCCCGAAAGCACAGTGAGCCCCGAAGTCCGGCGCCGGTTAAAGGGTGTCGGAATCTCACACCTCGTCATCGATGAGGCCCACTGCGTAACCGACTGGGGGGAGAGTTTTCGTCCCGCCTACCGCTCCCTGGCCTCCCTAATTCAGGAAACCGAGCCGGAGGTGGTAACCGCCTTTACCGCCACCGCCTCGCCTCGTATCGTCGATGACCTCCGGCAATTGCTCTTTCCCACCGGCGCGCACCTCATTCGCGCCGACCCGGATCGTCCGAACATCAGTTACTCTCTCCTCCCCAGCTTCAGCAAGCGGCGCTCCCTGCGACGCCTCTTCGCCTCGACTGGAGATCTGGCCTCCGGAACACTCTCCCCGGCCCCGGATAACGAAGGGAATCTGCCGGTTCTCTCCGCTCACCGGGCGGCGCCGCTTCCTTCGATACTCTTTTGTCGCAGCCGCAAAGAGGCTGAGCGCACGGCGACGTTCCTGCGGACATTTCTGCCCGCCCGAAGATGTTACTTCTACCACGCCGGCCTCTCCAGGGAGGAGAAGAAACGTATCGAGGAGTGGTTCTTCCAGAGTCGCGACGGAATCCTCGCCGCGACCTGCGCCTATGGCATGGGAGTCGATAAGAAAGACATCAAAAGCGTCATTCACCTGAGGCCCTCCTCTTCGGTGGAGAGTTACCTGCAGGAATCAGGCCGGGGAGGTAGGGACGGCAGCCCCGCGCAGGCGGCACTCCTCCTTGCCCCTTCCGATCTCAAGCTGATGGAATCCTCGCCGGAAAGCAGAGAAAGCTCCTATATGTGGAGCTTTCTCTCCGGCGGCTGTCGGCGGGAGGCGCTCCTAACGGCGATGGGAGCAATCAACGAAAGCTGCTCCGGCTGCGACCGCTGCAATCGGGCGGAGGAATCGGCTGAGCTACCGGTCCGCCGCTTTCGTCGCCCCTGGAGCTGGCCGAGCCTTACCGGTCACAGCTACGACAGTACCCTCTGTGGCGTTTTGACCCCGACGGTTCGGGAACTGGGGAGCTTTGTTTCGCCCTACTGGGGAGCCTGCTCCTCCTGGAAGGTGGATGAGCTGGAGGAAGCGTCAGAAGAACGTGAGATTGCTGGGCTCCTCGATCCCAAGGGGGTGGGGTCGCTGCTCTTTCCCCTCAGGAGAGCCGGGTACCGTACCGGTCCTTAGGGTGCGCCGCTGGCTTCTTCCAGAAGAAGCACATCACCGCCTCGAAAGCCGGTCTCCCGAAAGAGGTACTCGTTTAGTGCCGCCGCGGAAGCGCGAAAGGTATCTCCTCGGGACGAAAAGAAACCGTCGATGTAGCTTCGCTGGTGAGGCACGCCGTTTCGAAGGCGCTCGGCGATACGGTAGCGGAAGTATCCGGGGATTATCTCTACCGCGTACTGGAGCAGATACGCTTGCATCTCGTTTCGCATGAGATAGTCGTCCGCGGGGTCGTAGCTCATATAAGAAAGGAAGAAACGCCAGAAGCCCCGCTCTTCCTCGGAGAGCTCTTCTTCCCAGAGCAGACGAACCCGTTCGCGAAAACCCTCTTCCTCGTAGAAGATTCCGTGCATCGCCTCATGGGTCAGCAGGAGTTCCCGGAGCTGCGGGTAGCTCTCCTGACTGATCGAAAGCAGTCCCCCGGTTCCCGGCTCGAAAACGCCGCCGGTTTCAGAAGCAACTATAAGTCCTTCCCGCAGCAGCAGCTCTCGAAGCAGAAGCTCCTCCTCGGAGAGGGAGAAGCCGCTCTCCTCGGCGGCGTTGAAAAACTCCGCGAGTCCTTCAGGGCGATAGTTATGGGCGTTCCACCCGTGCCGTCCCGCTAGCTCACCATCCGAGAGCAGTCTGCCGCGAAATCCTTCCTTTTCCACAAAAAAGGCGAGGCGTTTGAAGAAGCGGGACTGCTGTTCGTAGCTCACCGTATCTATCAGTAGAATCTCCGGGTAGGCGGACCAGCTAAAGAGTTCAAAATCCCGCCGGCGCCACCGTTCCCGCGGATAGGTCAGAATCGTTGCCATGTCCGCGGGGATAGGCTCCTGATCCCCGATCCGGAGCGTCCGAAAGGCTCGAAAACGGCTTCCCTCTCCGCCGCTCATGGCGACTGTGGTCACCTCCGTATCCCCTGCCTCCGGATGAAGGTGGTAGCTCCTCCTCCCGGGAAGAAGCTTCTGCCTGACGCTAGGCTCGAAGGGCGGCTCCCCTGAAGAGTCCGTGATCACCCTGCTCAGCTCCTGGTCGACCGCCGGCCGCGGAGGTTCCCGAAGCAGCGCAAACCGCGCCGTCGGCTGATCGGCCGGTGCCCCCACGTCGTTCCACTGATCGTCGATTTCGATCTCGAAGATCCCATTTCCCGGACTAAGAGATTCCGGGGCCGACAGGTAAAGCGCGCCTCCTCGGAGGAGAAGGTCGTAACCCTCGCTTACCTGCACCCCTCCGGCGTCCAGCTCGATCCCCGCCCGATAGGGAGAAAGCCCGAGCTCAACGATTCGCAACGTTCCGTCCCCCGGGTCGACCTGGAGAGCTGCAAGTTGCCCCGGCGGTAGCGGAGCGTAGTACCGTACCGGCAGCTGCACACCCTCCAGTCGCGGAAGGGAGAAAACCGCCCAGGAAAGCTCCTCTTCCCCAAAACCGACTCGAAGCTCCCCGCCGCTTCCTTCGTACCGGAGATAGACCCCGGCTCCGTCTTCGGAAATCTCTACCGGCTGCCGCAGTTCCACTCGGCGCGGAGTTCCCTCGAGCAGAGGCTCCTCTTCCGCCGGCAGCCGCTCCGGGTCACGGAGGTCGAGAGATTCCGCCGCTCCGTCGCGGCGGTCAACGAACTCGAAGGAGTCTATGCTCCCGTTGCAGCCAGCCAGGAGCAGACCCAGGAGTGAAAGAAGCAAAACCCGTGAGATAACTCGGTAACGATAGGCTCGTTTCATCAGAGGGAAATTACACCTCGAGCAAGTAGCTCGGCCACCTCTCGTCGCTTCTGCCGCGATATGGTGGCGTCTTCCCGAAGAAAGGTATCAAAAAGCCCGGCGAAAGACTCCGGCAGAATCGGCAGCTCCGCGGTCTTCTCCCCGAGAAAGCGGCCGGAAGGCTCGAACCGGTGATTAACGGCGAAGAGCACACTGCAGAGAGAGCGGATAAAACCCGCCGCGGAGACAAAGTAGAAGAGCTCATCGTCCATGAGTACCGAGGCCATGAGGTCACTCAGATAGTGTTCCATCTTGAGCTGCAGGCCGGAACGCTGAAACTGCCAGAACTCTTCAGGCAGGTCATCCTCCAGGGCACTTCGCAGCTTGGCAAGCCAGTCACTTCGTTCGATGAGCGTCTTCGACTCATAGAGTCGATGAAAGAGGTAGGTCCCCGGCTCCGAGAGATCTCCCGGATTGTTGAGAGCAGTGTTCACCGTCTCGGTCACATCCGCGGCGCGTTTATACTCGAGGCGAATCGGAATCTCATCGATGAGAATTCGGTCCTTTCCGCGACCGAGATTGGACTCGAAGTGCTCGGCAAAGCTAAAGGCCGCCGCTCGTTCTTCAGGCTCCGGGAGGGACTCCTTGTAGAAAACATCGAGGCTTAGAAAGAAATACGGGTCGTAGATGTCTTCGCCGAAGTCGAGGAGAGAAACCGTCTCGATGTCTTGCCAGCCGTCGAGAACTCTGCGGACCTGGTCGATTACTTGTTGCCTTTTCTGCTGCATCGCTATGCTCCGCCGGGTAAGGCATAGTAGCATATCGGTGGTGACACTGAACAGTCGGGGCCTGCTGGCCCTTACCTTGCCAACAGCCATGGAGCAGCCTCTACTCGACCTGCAGCGACGCCTCTTTCGGGAGCTCGGTCTCACCTCCGCAATGGCCCTTCCGCCCCTGCTGCCACTCCTCTGGACAGCCGATCCGCTCCCCCTCGAGAGCGTTCGGGAGGTGGCTCGTGCTTCGACCATTTGCCTGCGCCTCTCCGGCAGAGCGCCTGAAGTCCGGAAGGGGGAGATCATCCTACCGGTGGAGATCGCAATCCGGCGTGGGGAACCCGAGTCCCCCGCTCCATTGAGACTCCTCCGAGAGGCCGCACAAAAGCAAAGAGTCGCAACAGCGCAGTCCGGAGGCTCCCAGGACCCCGGGGCGCTCTTTCCTCCGCTCGAGGCGGTCCGTCTCGCCACCGCGGAAACACCGGAAAGCGCCGATCTACTGGCACAGCTTGCAGCTGAACCGATCCGCGGCGAAAGTGAGGCATTGACGCTGACTTCTTTGCGTGTAGTGCTGGAAAAGGAAAGCGCCTGGTGGCAGCACCTCTACTACGAGGCAGTTGCACAGCGGCGTGTTACGGTCCGTAACTAGGCGAGAACCACCTGGTTGCGTCCGTTTTCTTTAGCCACGTAGAGCGCGTGGTCCGCAGCCTCCACAAGCGAGTTCGGCTCCGAACGCTCAGGAAACTGGGCGACCCCGCAGCTAAAGGTAACCGAAAACTCCTCTCCGGCGGCATGGAAGCTGATCCTACCGAAGCTCTCCCGGAGCTCCTCCATGATCCGTTTCGCGTTATCCGGATCCGTATTGAAGAGGACCACCCCGAACTCCTCGCCCCCGTATCGACCGACGGTGTCGGTTTTTCGCAGGCGTTCGCTCAAGAGACGAGAGAGAGAACGGAGCACGTGGTCTCCCACGAGATGCCCGTAAGTGTCGTTGACGCTCTTGAAGTGGTCGATGTCGATCATGGCAAAAGAGAGGGCACCCTCTATGCGAGCCGCGCGCTGCATCTCTCGTTCCAGTACTTCCAGCAGATAGGAGTGATTGAGGAGACCCGTAAGAGAGTCCCGCTCCATCAGGCGACGCATTGAGCGAGTTCTGCCAGCCCTGGTCCGCACCAGGTGTGCCAGGCGGTGCGGATCTACCGGTTTAGTAAGAAAGTCGTCCCCTCCGCTCTCGATCGCCCGGAGTTGCTTCGCTCGCTCCTTTTCCTGGGAGAGAAAGATAATCGGGATCCCCACAAAGGCGTCCTCCTGCCGTATGAGGCGTGCAACCTCCGCGCCGTTGCAGCCGGGAAGGTACATGTCCAGGATCACGAGCTCGGGCTTGTTCTCGATCATTATTGGTATGACCTGCGTCGGGTCAGTGGCAACGGAGGTGATCATTCCCGCGCTCTGCAGGGTAAGGGCTGTATTGGATACCTGCTCGGGGTCGTCATCCACGATGAGTACGTGATACGGATCCTGGGCGAACTCCCCGCCGATTCTTTCTATCCTGTCCACCACATCCGAGACATCCACGGGAAGAAGAAAGAAGGCATCCGCCCCGGCCCGAACACTTTGGAGGCGACCTTCAAACTCGTCATCCTCCGCAAAGATAAAGAGTCTGAGCTCCACATCCTTACGTTCTCGTTTGCTCTCGATGAGTTTGGTGACCGGTTCGAGATGGGATCGCAAGTAGGAGAGACTCAGGAAAAAGAATCCTACGCCCGGGTTGTCTTCGTTCTCGTTTAGGGCATCGAGACTCTCGATGACGT
>CAYZHV010000060.1:0-17447 GCA_964478055.1 uncultured Spirochaetaceae bacterium
CGAGAGCTATCGTCTCCAGCTCGACCGGTCCAAACGGCGCGAGCTCTTGGAAAAACTTATCGAAGGGGAGGAGATGAGTGGATCTGAGAGAAGAGACCTCAGCGCTCTGGCCCCGAACTTTCACCTCCACAGTCTGGCAAAGCTTCTGCTCTTTCGCGTCGTGAACCACCAGGACTACCGGAACTACACCTCCAAGGCGGAGAGAGAGACCGCAATGGAGAAAGCGAGTGAGGAGCTCGTCGCTCGGGTCTGGTCTCTTGGGTATGCGGGTCTTGGAGCAGCCTGGGAAAACCAGGTCGTCTTGCTTGTTCATCCGGCCAACGGCAATGGTGACGACTATGAAGACTTGGAGGGGGAGCTGACAGGGTTGTTGGAGGCGGCGGAGGAAGCAATCGACTGGAAGGTAACTCTTGTCCTCAGCGACTGGAGCGAGCCGTCAGACATACCGCAGTGTTACGAGAGGAGCGTGCAGGCAGCCAACTACTACGTTCTTGTTGACTCCACCGGCGTACACACCGCGAGCGAGGGGGAGACGTTTCCTCCCGGCGAGTACACCTACCCGGTACAACTGGAACTGCAGCTACAAGACGCGGTTCTCGCGCAAAGAATGGATGAGGTCAAACGGCTTTACCGAGAGATAATCGACCGGGCTTCGACGTTCAACTACGCGGTACTGAAGCAGACCGTTCTCCGGACCATTCTCGGGATCGCCGCGGCCTTGGAGACTCTGGGAAGAAACAACGGCGTTGATATCGAGTCGCAGATAACCGATTTCATCGACAGCTTGACTACCCTGGAGTCTCTCTCTGCGACGGATGCGGCGCTTTTCCGGCTCTTGGAGGACTGCTTCCGGGTTGTGGAGGAAAAGAAGTCGAACAGGAACAGCTTTCTTGTGGAACAGGTGGAGCGGATTATTCAGGAGCAGTACTCCGATCCTTCTCTCGGGGTGGAATCGATAGCAAAGGCGGTTCACCGCTCGCCCTCCTATCTGGGTCGCATCTTTCGCAGCGCAAAGTCCGAGTCCATCGCGGATGCTGTCAACAACCAGCGCCTGCACAGAGCGTGTGAACTTCTCAAGACCACGGAGATGCCTGTTAGCGAAATCGCCCAGGCCGTGGGGATGACGAACACGAGTTACTTCTACACGCTCTTCAAAAAGACCTTCGGCACTACCCCAAAGGACTACCGCACAAACGTGGATCTGACGCTGAACCCAGCCGAGGAAGTTGTGGGCTCGTGAAGGAGAGCTCCTTCTGATACAAACAGCATCGTTTCGTGATAAGATACACGCGAACGATTTTCACTTACTTTCAAATACTACTTCTTACGGGAGGAACTGT
This sequence comes from uncultured Spirochaetaceae bacterium, assembly GCA_964478055.1. Lineage (GTDB taxonomy): Bacteria > Spirochaetota > Spirochaetia > DSM-27196 > Alkalispirochaetaceae > CAYZHV01. The sequence continues at coordinate 1,341 of CAYZHV010000060.1, forward strand.
GAACAATAGAGTTGGTATCTACTACGCGTACTGGGAACGGAACTGGGACGCCGATTTTCTGCCCTACGTTTCTAAGGTAAAGAAGCTCGGCTTTAACACCCTGGAAGTCAACGCCGGCACCCTGCACGGCATGGCGGAGAAGGATCTCGAGACTCTGGGCAAGGCGGCAAAGGACGCGGGAATCGGACTCACCTCCTGCGTTGGTCTCACCGCGAATCTCGATCCCGCCTCCCCGGAGAAAGAGACTCGGCAGGCGGGGGTGGATTTCCTCAAAGGCATTATAGACAAGGTGCATGTGGCTGGCATCGACCGGATCTCCGGTATCATTTACGGCGCCTGGCCCGGCACCCTCCCCTTTGGCGAGGATAAACAGGGCTACGTCGATCGGAGCGTCGAGAGTCTCAAGGAGGTCGCCAAGAAGGCCGAGGACGCCGAGGTAACCCTAAACGTGGAGGTGGTCAACCGATTCGAGCAGTTCATCATGAATACCGCCGCCGAAGGCGTTGCATACCTGGATCGGGTCGGAAGTCCACGAATCAAGATGCTCCTCGATACCTTTCACATTAACATCGAAGAGATAAGCTTCGAGGATGCGATTGAGGCTGCCGGAAATCATTTAGGACACTTCCACATCGGTGAGAACGACCGCCGTCCTCCGGGCGTGGGAAACCTACCCTGGAAGGACATTTTCACCTCCCTCAAGAAGATCGGCTTCCAGGGGGACATCGTCATGGAGCCCTTCCTGGTTCCCGGCGGCGAGGTCGGACGGGACATCAGGGTCTTTCGGGATCTCCGGGGCGATAAGGATATGGACCAACAGGCAGCGGAGGCAGCGGCTTTCGTTAAGTCTTTTCTCTAAGTAGCGCCGCCCAGCGTCCTTAGGTGACGACTTTGCCGCCGTCGATGGAGAAGACCGTACCGGTGGCGTACCCAATCTCATCGTCGGCGAGCATGCAAATCGCCGCCGCTATCTCCTCGGGCTTTCCGAGACGGTTGAGAGGCCGAATGTTCTCCAGGGACGCTCTGATTGCATCTGAGTCCTCCGCTTCTGCTATGACGGTTTCCACCAGAGGCGTCATAGTGGTGCCTGGGCAGACCGCGTTGGCCCGCACTCCCTTGGAGGCGAGGTCGACGGCGATACATTTGGTCAGATGGATAATCCCCGCCTTCGAGACGTTGTAGGAGACCTGGTTCGGAAAGGCGGCGATGCCCGCCTCGGAGCCGACGTTTACGATTACCCCCGTGCCCCGCTCGCTCATCGAGGCGGCCACGGCCTGGGCAACCACGAAGGCTCCGGTGAGGTTAATTTCGAGCACTTTTCGCCATGTTTCCACGGAGGTGTCAATAATGGTCCCCGTGCGGTGAATCCCGGCGTTGTTAACCAGGATGTCCACGGGTCCCCAGATATCTTCCACCTTCCTGAGGGCGTTCTTGACTGCCTTAGGGTCGGTAACGTCGGTCTTGAGGTAGAGGCGTCTGCCGTCGCTCGTCGGGTCGAGACCCTCCTGGGGGACATCTATGTCGAGGATGGCGGCCTTGGCGCCCTCGGCAATGAATCTGTCCGCCGCGGCCCGGCCAATTCCCTTTACTCCGCCTGTGATTAGCGCAACTTTGTCACTGAAGCGTGCCATGAGTAACCTCGCTTGCCTGCTATTAGCTCCTTCTCCGTCGCAGCTGGTCCACAACAACAACCACAATAATAAGACTGCCGATAAAGAACTGCTGCCAGAACGAAGAGACGTTGAGTAGATTCAGGCCGTTCGCAATGACCCCCATGATCAAGGCGCCGACGACGGTGCCACCGATGGATCCCTCGCCACCAAAGAGGTTGGTCCCTCCGATAATGACGATGGCGATAACCTCGAGCTCCTTCCCCGTACCCATCACGGGGTTTGCGGAGTAGATGCGGCCAACCTGAATAAGACTTGCTACGGCCACGGTAAAGCCAATAAGGGCGTAGAAGGCAACTTTGTAGTTGCCCACGTTTATGCCCGCGGCTCTCGCCGCTTCTTTGTTTCCGCCAATGGCGTAGGCGTAGCGCCCGAGCTTTGTGTGACCAAGAATGTACCAGACGAGAATCGCCATGGCCGCCGCAAGGAGGCCCGCTACCGGGACCACTCCACCGAGACGGATAGCTCCGAAGTAGGTAAGCCCTTCGGGCAGACCGGAGACCGGCAGCCCACCGGTAATGATAAGAGCGATCCCTCTAGCGGCGGAGAGCATGCCGAGGGTCATAATAAAGTCGGGAATGCCGGTACGGCTTATGACGAATCCGTTAAAGGCTCCCACCCCCATTCCTATGACGACTCCTGCGAGGATCGCGAGCCCCGCCGGCCATCCCAGGCTTGTCCCCAGGAGTGCCATTGCCGAGCCGGTGAGGGCCATTACCGATCCAACGGATAGGTCGATTCCACCGGAAATTATCACCACGGTCATCCCGAGAGCCATCGTGAAGTTGACCGAAGACTGGGAGATTATGTTGAAAATATTCCGAACCGAGAGAAAGGCGTCTGAAACAAAGGAGAGAATGACGACGATGCCCGCCAAAGCCAGTAAGGGGCCCATGTTCTCGAGCTTCGGCGAACTCTTTGCCTTTGTTGTACCCTTACCGGCTTCTCGCGCTGCTGCCATTTGCTACCTCCTGTCCTGTGGCGCTATACATGATGTTCTCCTGGGTAATCTCCTCGCCCTCGTACTCGGCTACGGTCTTCCCCTTATGCATGACGAATACCCGGTCTGAGAGCTTTACGATCTCCGGCAGCTCCGACGAGATGAGTATGATTGCCTTGCCCTCCTCCAGGAGCCGAGCCATGAGCTCGTACACCTCTACTTTGGCTCCAACATCGATGCCTCGTGTGGGCTCGTCGAGAATGAAGATGTCCACATTGCTGTAAATCCAGCGAGCGATGGCTACCTTCTGCTGATTTCCACCGCTCAGGTTCCGAACCGGCTGCCAGACCCCGGCGGTGCTAATGCTCAGATTGTCGACATACTCCTCACCGACCTCAGCCTCTCGCTGCCTGTCGATGCGACCCCCTTTCAGTACTTGATCGAGATCTCCGATGGTGATGTTCGGAGCCACACCAAGAGGGTAAATAAGGCTGTCCGAGCGGTTCTCGGCCAAGTAGGCGAAGCCCGCCCTTAATGCGTCCCCCGGTAAGCGCACCTCGACCTTTTGGCCCTTGACCGAGATCTCCCCGGACTGTCGCGGATCGAGCCCCACCATCGCCCGGGCAAACTCGGTGCGCCCGGATCCCATGAGACCCGAGAGCCCAACGATTTCGCCTCGCTTGACGGATATGGAACAATCCACCACCTTCGGCGCCGCCGAGACGTTCTTCGCCTCGAAGAGGACCTCACCGATGTCGATCTTCTTCTTCACGTAGCGCTTGGTGATTTCCCGCCCTACCATGCGCTGTACGATCTTGTCGGTGGTCGCCTCCGCCGTCGGCATGGTCTCTATCTTCTCTCCGTCTCGCATCACCGTGGTCCGGTCGGAGATCTGAAACACTTCCTCGAGACGGTGCGAGATATAGACTACCGAGACACCCCGGTCCCGCATGCGGCGAAGGACGGTATTGAAGAGTATGTCGATCTCCTCCCCCGAGAGAGCGGAGGTCGGCTCGTCGAGTAGTAGGAGCTTGACGTCTCGAGAGACGGCTCGCAGTATCTCGACGAGTTGCTGGGAGCCGACTCCAATGCGGCCGGCCTTGTCCCGTACGTCTATCTCCAGGCCGAACTCATCCATGAGCTCTTCCGCTCGCTCCCGCATCTCACCCCAGCTCACCCTGCCTGCAAATCCGTATACCTCGGAGTGGCCGAGAAAGATGTTCTCCGCCACCGAAAGCTGCGGAACAAGCGCGAGTTCCTGGTACACCATGGCGATTCCGAGATGAGTCGCGCGTTTCGTGTTGTATGAGGTCAACTGTGATGTGAGATGCGAGAGCGGATTGCCGTCGAATTCGATCTCACCGGAGTCCGGATTGACGGCTCCACTCAAGATTTTGAGAAACGTCGACTTTCCGGCCCCGTTCTCACCGACGAGGGCGTGTACCTCGCCTCGCTGGACGTCAAAGTCGAAGTCCTTGAGCGCATGCACTCCGGGATACCGCTTGTTGAGCTTTCTGCAGTCAAGTATTAGGTCTGAACCCATCAATCAGCTCCACTATACGGAAAACGAGCGGGCCGGAGCCCGCTCGCCTTCGGTTGTCTTGGGCGTTTCGTTCTCGCCCTACTGGTTCTCGTACTCTTCGATGATGCCTTCCCAATCATGTTCCTCGAGGCTCACGTTGGGATAGAACTCGTCGGCGTTATCCTCGTACTCAATGCGGGGTCGAATGTCGAACTGCTGAGGCACAGAAAGGCCAAGGGCAGCTCGGACTGCAAATCGGGTGCCGTACCATCCCCACTCAGGGAACCCGTGCCAGGTCTCCGCCAGGAGCTCGCCTGCGCGGATCATATCCACAGACTCGGGAGTACCGTCGTTGGTAATGACGGCGATCTCGTCCTCCAGGCCCTGCTGCTGTATCGGAATAGTGGCTCCGATACCCATCTCGTTCGAGGCTGCCCAGATGACATCGATGTTGTCATGGGACTGCAGGATATCCTCGGTTACCGATACCGCCTTCTGACGGTTCCAGTCCGCCGGGAGAGTGGTCAGGATTTCGATGCCGGGATACTCGTCCACAACGCTGTGAAATCCTTCGAGACGCTGCCGGGAAAAGAATCCGCCGGCGATACCTTCGATAATCGCCACTCGTCCACTCACGTCAATCGAATCAGGATCGACGTCGGCGTAGAGATCTTCCCAGAAAGCAAGGTCGAGGTACCCTTCGGGCTCAACCATTTCTCCCTCTCCGAGGACTCCCGGGCCGCCAAGGTAATCGACAGTAGCGTAGCCGGAAATGGCTCCCGCATCGACGTTGCTGAAACCGATGTAGGAGGCGACCTCCACTCCGTCAATCGGATTGAGCAGGTTGACCACAATAACGGGAATTCCAGCGTCATTAGCGCTGCGAATTGCCGGCTTAACTACCTCCACCTCCGTGGGCGATACAGCGATTGCATCCACCCCACGAGCAATGAAGTCCTCGAGAATACCTACCTGGTCGCCAAAGTCGGTGTGCGACGCCGGCGACTGGGTGACTATTCTAACGTTGATACCAGCTTCTCGAGCATCCGCCGCGGCCTGCTCAAAATAGTCGGTGGCCGTCGCAAAGACGCCGGTCACATCGGGAGGACTCCAGCCAATTACGATCTCAGAAGGAAGCTCCCCCTCTGCTGGGGCAGCATCGCTCTCGCCCTGACCCCCGGCGAATACCAGTCCAGTCGCTGCAAAAAGCAGAATGACCAATGTCAATAACCGCTTTCGGAACTCGGACATAACTACCTCCTCTTTGTAGTATTGGCACACTTGCAAGAGATGCAAGAATACCGGCCCTGTAGCGCGGGTGATTCGCGCTTTCATAGTGAAAATATAACAGAACATAAGCAACTTAGCAACAATAAATGAAAGCTACTAGGAGCAAAGAGAGGCAAAATCGCTAAGAGGCGAGCGTGCTCCAGGCTCTGAGGACGGTGTTGGTTACGTTGTGCTTGCGCTTTGAACAGAGAAAGAAGAGCTGATATGCCAGAAGGAGGGTAATAAACGCTACTGTTCGGCGATAAAGACTTCTATGCCGTGGCTCTCCAGGGCTTCGATGGTCCCCTGACTCGCCGCGTCCGTAACTACGGCGTCCAGGCTGTCGAGCTCCGAGAACTGGGAAAATGAGTTATTGCCGAACTTGGAGCTGTCCACCAGGAGGTACTTCTTCACCGCCACGGCCATCATTTCTCGCTTTGTAACTCCCTGCTCAACGTTAGGTGTGGTGGCACCTCGTTCTATGGAAAAGCCGTTGGCCGCCATAAACGCCTTGTCCACGGTGATCGACCTAAGCATCGGAAGTCCAAGAGAACCAACGGCGCAGTGAAAACCCTTGCGCACAACGCCGCCGACAAACACTGTCTCAATTCCCGGAAAGGGCTCGAGTACGGTGGCGATTCTGAGATCGTTTGTGACAACCGTGAGGGTGTCGAAGCGGTTAAGTATCTTGGCAAGCTCCAGGCAGGTGGTCCCGGTGTCGAGGATAATCGTGTCGCCATTGTTGATCTCTCCGACGGCAACGCTGGCGATCCTCCGCTTCGCCTCCACATGCTCCACCGCCCTGGCGTCGATGGTCTCCTCCTTGCCGGTCCTGGATGGAGGAATCGCACCACCGTGGGTGCGCACGAGGAGATTACTCTTTTCGAGTTCCCGGAGGTCGATGCGGATCGTCGCCGCGGAGACACCAAAGAGCTTGCTCAGCTCGGCCACCGTTGCTTTGCGGTTTTTCTGCACATAGCCGGCGATAGACTCCCGTCGCTCCTCGGCGAAAAGCTTCGTTGTATCACCGGGGCTCTGCGATTCGAGCTCATTAGAGTCGCTCACGTCTCTCCTCCTAACCAATACTCCCTGCTCAGGGCGGCAAGATGCACCCGACTTCGCAACCCCTTCGGGAGGGTAGAAAGGTACGTCTCAGCCTCCTCGGAGTCCAGGGTGTTGAAATCAAAAAGCCCGAAGTGATGACCGATGAGTTCCCCGACCAGCCCTCGAGAGAGGAGCTCCACCGCCTCTTTTAGGGTCATGTTTCCCGGAACACCGTGGCTGCGCCGCTCTTCGTCCCGGCCGTTGACCGGCAGGAGCGCAAGCTGCGGCTTCTCCTCTTCGAGACGGTCGATCAAACCGTCGAAAGGGACGGTGTCCCCGGAATGATAGACTGAAACAGCGCGCCCGCGAAAGAGGAAGCCCAGAAATCGGTGGTGGCCGACGTCGTCGAGCTCTTCTTCCTCATGAGCCGCCGGCAGCGCCGTCACTGCAACCTCCTCGGAGAGTGCCATCGCCTCGCCTGCGTCCACGCCGACAGTCCGCGCCTCAGGCCCCCCGCGCTCCAGAGCACGATCGAGCTCTGCCGCGGGAACGAGGTAGCGCGCCTCGGGATTAGCCGCAAAGAGGGGAGCCAGGGTCTCCGGGTCCATGTGGTCAGTGTGGCCATGTGTCGAGACCACCCAGTCGATGCCGGTGATCGCGTTCGGCAGAACCGGGGGAGGCATCATGCGCTCGTGGGGAAACCGCGTTCCCTCATACTTCTTGTTAAGGGAGTTGGAGAGGTAGGCATCGATAACGATACGGGTATTGAAGAAGTCGATCAGGAAACCCGCCTGCCCGAGCCAGTAGAGGCGCACCCCTCCGCCGGAGGCCTCACCCGCCCGCGTCGGAACCTGCTCTATCGAGCGAACCACAAGACTCAAGCTTTTAGCTCCTCCAGGAGATTGCGGACCGCGGCCTCCGCCGCCCGTCCGCCGCTTTCTCTCGTATTTCCCCCGATGTGCGGGGTGGCCGCCACCTTTGGATGATCCACAATTCTCCAGTCCGTCGGGGGCTCCTGAGCAAAGGCGTCTACGGAATAGCCTCCGAGCTTGCCGGAGTCTAACGCCTCCAGCACCGCCTCATCATCAACCAGAGAGGAACGAGCGGTGTTAATTAACAGCACACCTTCCCGGGCGCTCTCCAAGCGGCGGCGATCCACAATCGGCTCACCGTTCTCCTGAGGCGGACAGTGAAGGGTGATTATCTCGCACTCTTCCCAGAGGAGATCCATTTCCACCAAGGGAGCGGTTAGCTTCGCCTTCGCTGACGGGTACGGGTCGTGCCCGAGCACTTCCATGCCGAACGCTTTGGCAAGCTCCGCCACGAGAACGCCGATGCTCCCCATGCCGATAATTCCGAGCTTGACGTCGGCGAGCTCACTACCTTTCTCCCGCTCCCAGTTGTGGTTTTTGAGCTCAATCATCGCCGGCAGCGCTTTTCGTTTAAGCAGGAGCATCTGCAGTAGGGCGAGTTCCGCCACGCCCCGGGCGTTTGATCCTTGCGCCTTGAGGACTCGAATGCCGAGCTCCTCGGCAACCGACAGATCGATGTTATCGATACCGACGCCGTTTCGGCTGAGGGCCCGAAGCTCCTTCATGGAGCGCAGCACCCGCCCGGTGATCGGCTCCACCCCAGCGACGTAACCAACAACCCCCTCCCTCGCCGCGATGAGCTCATCCTCCGACGGCTGTCGGCCGGGAGTCGGAAAGACCGGCTCGTAGCCCGCCTCTTTGAGCAATCTGAGAGGCGGGCTTTCGCCCCGGCTCATTGAGCGGGGGGTGACAAGCACTCGGTTAGCCATGATTAGTGGTGCTCAACAACCGGTAGGCCGTCTCGCATATAGACCCTCGTGGGAAACCCGGCGGTCTTGATGTCGCCGTAGTTGTGTCCTGCCTCGGCCCCGTAGACGCAGAAAGATGTGAGGGGAGTATCCCCGGTATTCACCGACCGGTGTGCCCAGTACGGCGGCACATAGACCATCTGGTTCGGAAGCATCCTCACCGCTCGCGCCTCACCGGAGGAGGTCTTCATAACCATGTATCCCTCTCCCTGGAGGCAGAGGTAGGTCTCCCCGGTGTTCTCGACGGTATGAAAGTGCCCCTTCGTCATAAAGCACTCCTCCCCCACTACCCCGGGCTCGAGCTTGCTAATGCAGAACATCAGGTGACCGTACTCCTCGGGTACGGGCGTCTCGAAGACCCGGTAGTGCACCGGATCGTCCTTAGACTCGATGAGCGCCTCGAGAGCCTCCTCGTCTTCGTAGTATCCCCGCATGTCTGAGGCTTTCCGTACCGTCACCCGTTCCGGGTTAGCCATTACGCCATGTATTACATCGATCCCTACCGCAAAGGGCTCGATAAGGGTTGTCGTCTCAGTTGCCATTTCTCGCTGCTCCTTATGATTTTCTCGCTTCCCGGGCAATCCGGGAGAGCTCATCGAACTCCGGTCCGGATTCGGGGATGTTCATGTGCAGTACTTCTTCCATTACTCGTGTCCAGCCGTGGACAAAGTAGACCCAGCCATCCTCGATAAAGAGGTTTCGCGCCTTCTCCTGCCGCTTTGCCTGCTCCATGAAGAGAAGGTCTCCGCGGTAGTTGAACTCCCAGGCAAACCCGTTCATCGGAAAAAGCGCGTTCTCCGTAAGTGGGGAGCCGGGAGCGTCCTTGCCGAGGCCTGTGGCGTTTACCACAAGGGAGTGGTCAGGGAGCGAGGAAACGACCTGATCGTTCTGCTCGTGGTGCGGGCAGTGGTAGTAGCGAATCTCTACCCCCGGATTGATCTCTTTGTGAACCTCTTCCATGCTCTCGAGGCGCTTCTCGCTCCGGTTGGTCACGACGATCTCCTCCGGGCACGCTTCCACCTTTCGATCCTTGATCAGATAGGTTGTCAGAGCCAGGGAAGAGCCGCCGGCACCGAGGAGGCAGCAGTGGCCACCGGTTTTGGACCAGTGCTCCCGCGGAAGGAACGCCTCCAGAGCGAGGCCGCTTGTAATCGGGTCCTTCGCGTAGCCCCAGAGTTTGCCGTCCTTTTTTGCGATCCCGCTCACCTCACCGAGGAGCTCCGCATACTCATCAAAGCCGTCAAAAAGGTCCTTGGCCGCGTCGAGAAGGTCTATTTTGTGGGTTGTAACCAGTCCACCGAGGGAGTTCCTGTCCTCTTTGATAAAACTCACCACGTCGCGATACTTCTGTGGCTCATCGTGCTGGACCAGGTCTATCCCTTTGAGAACAACATCCTCTCGCCCCAAGTGCTCAACCCAGCGCGGAAAGACCTTGTTTATCGACGACTGGCCGGTGGTGACCCCAACAAAGTAGAAAGTTGGTTGCTCCGCCGGCTTCAACTGATCAACTGTCACGCTCTTACTCCTCCTCTCTTATGCGGCGGGCGTACTCCGAGGCGAAGCGGAGGGCGTCCGTGTAGCTCTTGAACCGCCGCTCGTAGAGGTCAGCCTTCTCCTTCTGCGGCGTTGCCGCCTGCTCGAAGGAGAGCCACTCCTTCGCCGGCACTTTCGGGTTATCCCAGAGGCCCGCGGCACATCCGGCGACGATAGCTGAGCCCATCGGGGCGCCCCGGGATCCGGCGACCCTCGTTATAGACAGATTGCACGACGTCGCTTTGAGCTGGTTCCAGAAGGGACTCGTTTCTCCCCCGCCGGTAACCCGCATTTCCGAGAACTCAACCTCGGGATAGAGCGCCCGCAGCGCATTGACGTAGAGCCGATACTCCAGAGCGACACCCTCCAGAACGCTTGCGTAGAGTCCACCGATTCCGAGATCCCGGGTGAGACCGAACCAGGTACCCCGCATAGCCGCGTCGCTGGGCATAACCCTTCCGGACATGTGCGGGACAAAGATCGGTGAGCTCCGTTTGATCTCTACCCCCTGGGCGAGCTTCTCGAGCTCTTCGAAGTCGAGCTCCGTCCCCCGCTCCTGGTTTACCAGGCTCTTGAACCACTCGAGGTTCATGCCGCCACCGTTAATGTAGGCGTATGGGTGCCAGAGCCCCGGGATGGTGGATTGGCCCACCCCGAGAACCTTGCTCTTGGTGTCGGGGCGGAACTCCGCGGTGGTAGAGGCGACGACCGAGGCGGTACCCGCCACGTCCACCGTGTTCCCCTCGGTGTAAGCCCCACTGGAGAGAAAGGAAGCCGCCGTATCGCCGCAGCCCGCCGCAACCGGCGTGCCCGCCTGGAGACCGCATCGTTGGGCCATCTCCTTAGTCAGCACGCCGAGTTGCTCGGTTGGTTTTCGTATGTTCGGAAGCTTCTCCACCGGTACGCCGAAAGTCTTACAGAGCCCTTCGTCCCATCTGCTGTTGGCGTTGTCCGCGAAACCGGAAAAATGGAGGTAGGTGCCGTCTATGTACCCTTCATCTCCTGAGAGTCCGCAGAGCCGCATGGCGGCGTAGGAGCCGGGCTGGGTGAACTTGTGGATCTTCTCAAAGACTTCGGGATGCTCGTGCTTCCACCAGAGTATCTTCGGACCGTGGTTGAGACTCGGAACGATACCGGTCTTTTTGAGCACCTCGTCACCCGCCTCTCGGTGCATTTTATCGATGTAGGGCGAACAACGGGTGTCGAGCCAGGAGTCATACGGAATGCAGTTCCTGCCGCTCTTGTCTACCGCGGTAATGCCAGCCATCTGGCCGTCGATACCTACGCCTGCGACTCGGGAAGGATCCACTCCTGACTTGGACAGACACTCTTTGATCGTGTTGAGCACCGATGAGAGCTGCTTTTCCGGGTCTTCGGTAATCGCGCCGTCCGACTCTTCCTGTATGCCAGACGCTTCGAATCCATCCGCCATAACGGTTCCGTCGGATTTCAGGAGGACCGCCTTGGTACCTTGGGTTCCGATGTCCACGCCGATGAGATAGGTATCCGCCATCTGTTGCCTCCTTATAGTTCGAATCCCGTTCGCAGCCCCTTACCCTTGATAGCGTGGTCAAATGCGGCCTGCGCCTCGGAAAGGTCGAACTTGTCGGTAATGATCGGCTCGAGATCTATTCGTCCGGTCTCGATCATAGCCACCGCCTCCCTGAACTGCTTCAGGGACTGCCGGGTGGTGCCGGTAACAAAGAGCTGATTGTAGTGAATAATGTTTGTGTTGAGGGTGACTTCTTGCCGGTCTTTGGGAAGCCCTCCGAAAAAGACCACCCGTCCGTTTATCGCCGCAACCTTCAGAGCAGTCTGCTGAATCGCCGGAACCGGCGCGGCAGTTATGACAACGTCCGCACCTTTTCCGCCGGTGACCTCCGCCACAAAAGAGTCCGGCTCCCCCTGGACGGTGAGAAACTCGGAGTCGATCTGCTCAGCCGCCTTTAGTCTCTCGCCGTTGATGTCGTTAATGATCACCGTTCCGGCGCCGGCGGCTTTGTGGAGCATGGCGTGCATAAGCCCTATGGGTCCCGCTCCTATCACAAGAACAGTCTCTCCGACGTTGACGTGACTTCGCTCGAAGGCGTTAATGACGCAGGAGAATGGCTCGGCCAGTGCGGCCTCCGCAAGGGGGGTCCCTTCTCGAATCTCGCTGACGTTTCCCTGGGAAACCGCTTGTGCCGGGACAAGAAGATACTCCGCGAAACCGCCGTCTCTAGTTACCCCTAGAGCCTCCGAGTCTCGGCAGAGATGAGTCTGTCCGCTCACGCAGAGGTCGCAGACGCCACAGCCATAATTGGGAGCAACCACCGCCGGGGCACCGACGGTGTATCGATCGACTCCGTCGCCGAGGGCCGCTATCTCTCCGGCAACCTCATGCCCCAGAGTTAGGTAGGCACCCTTGTTTGGTCCCTTATGGCCGTGCTTATACATGCGCATGTCCGTGCCGCAGATGTGGGCGTTCCTTACGCGCAGAAGCACCTCCCCGGGACCCGGAGTTGGTTCGTCTATTTCCTGTACCGCAAGATCTTCCTGATTTCGCAGTTGTACCGCTTTCATCGCTCCCCCCTTGGGGCCCTTAGAGCCGGACCGGCTTGCCCGTACGTATCGACTCGTTTCCGGCGAGGACTACCGCCACCGCCATCTGACCGTCGAAGCCGGTCACCGGCGGCTCCTGGTCGTTGCGAATGGCATCGACGAACGCCTGGTCCTCGAGTAGATACGCCTCCTGAAAGAGATTTCTCCAGGAAGGAACAGCGTCGAACTGCACTCCCCCGCTCCTGGTGACCGTACGGACCGTGTTTGTCTCGAGCCTCCCCGCCTGGAGAAGACCGGCGGTGCCGAGAACTTCCATACGAGCGTCATACCCGTAGCCTACTGAGACAGCACCTTCTACAACCGCCTGCTTTCCGTCGGACAGCTTCATCGAAAGAACCACATTGTCATAAAAGTCGGGGTATCTATCGGCCACCTCCCGGCAGCGGTAGTTACCGGCGAGGGCGTACACCTCCTGCACCTCACTGCCCGCGAACCAGCGCACCGTATCGATATCATGGCTGTTCACTTCCGCCAGGGGGCCGTTACTTTTCTTGATGTCGTACATCCACTCTTTGGGCGTGCTCGGCCCGTGAGTTAATGTCTTGATCAGGGTAACCTCACCGATGGCGCCATCGTCGACCTTCTGCTTGGCTCCGGCGAACTCCCGATCAAACCGGCGCATAAAGCCGATCTGCAGCTTCGTTCCGTTCTTCCGGGCGGCTTCGTTCATCGCCTCCGCCTCCCGGAGGTTCATCGCCATCGGCTTCTCGCAGAAAACGTGCTTTCCCGCCTCGCCGGCGGCGACAACGATCTCCTCGTGCAGAACCGTGGGCGTAACGACAATTACCGCATCGACGGCTCTGTTGTGAAGCATGCCAGTGTAGTCGGAGTAGGTATCAGCGACGCCGAGCTCCTCTGAGGCGGAGGCAAGGGCCTCCTGGTTCGGGTCCGAGAGAGCGACAAGTCTCGCGCCTTGTACCCTCCCGACGAAATTCCTCCCGTGTATCAGACCGGCCCGTCCGCAGCCAATGAGACCGATGCCTAGGCGCTTATCACCAGCCACAACAACTCCTCGCATTACTTCGTATTTGCTTTTATATTCTCACATACGCTTTTGTTTGTCAATGCGGCTGGGGACTTTACCGGAATTCGAGCCGCCAGGCGGTAGCGAATCGCAAGCTTGACGCCGCCCTGGCGAGCAATGAATAATGCCCCATGTCCTTCTTAGTCGTCGGCCTCAATCCGGTAATCCAGCGAACCCTCAGAGTCTCATCATTCGAAAACGGCAGGGCCAGTGAGATCACTCTCAACCGCACCGACGTCGCCGGTCAGGGTGCGAACACGACCCGGATGCTCGGCCAGCTCGGAGAAAACGCGGTCAATCTCTGTCAGCTCGGCTCGCATGACGTCGAGCTCTTCACCTCCCTGACCAAACAGGAAAAGATCAGCGTCGAGTGGATCCGAGCGCCAGGGGGCGTGCGCAACTGTCACACCATCCTCGACAGCAGCAGCGGAAGCATTACCGAGCTTGTGGAGGAGGGCGTTCCTGTCACCGAAGAGGTGGAAAGCGGGCTCAAGAGACGTTTTCTCGAGCTCATGCCCGATTTCGAATGGGTTGCAGTCACCGGGAGCAAAGCACCGGGCTTCAGCGGCGAGGTGCTCCCCTACTTCGTCGCGGAGGCGCGAAAGGCGGGTAAGAAGGTAGGACTCGATATTCGGGGGGAAGATCTACGGCTCGCCTTGGAATATGAACCGCAACTGGTAAAGATAAACGTTCCCGAGTTTCTCGCCACCGTAGCACCGGGAACCAAAGGTTCCGAACAGGGACTAACCGAGCGGCAGCGGGAGGTCGTCGAGCATAACCTCAGGCGCCTCACCAAGGAGAGCTCAACAGTCATAGCTCTGAGCCACGGCAAGAACCCGAGCTTTCTCGCCGCCGGCGGCGAAATCAGCTACGTTGAGCCTGCCCTGATCACCCCGGTAAACACGATAGGCTGCGGTGACGCCGTGATGGCGGGGATGCTCGCGGGGCTCCACAAGGGCATGACGAACGAGGAGGCCCTCGCTCACGGCCATGAGTGCGCCGCCACTAACGCCCAGCTACTCAAGCCGGGCTCCCTCTTCGAGGGCGAAGGCGTCTCTCTGTAGCCTAGGGTCGGCAACGAGCTCTGCGCCTTGCATTCCTCTGCCGCTGATAGCAGTATAAAAACATGGTAGGAAGACTGGAGAACAAGATCGTATTCGTGACCGGCGCGAGTCGCGGGATTGGTGCGGCGATTGCGAGACTCGCCGCCCGAGAGGGGGCGAATCTCTTCCTCTTCTCTCGAAATGAAGAGGCCGGGCGCTCGGTGGCGGAGTCCATCGGGGCGGAGGGGGGAAAGGCTACCTTTTACCCCCTCGACATTACCGACGGTGAGGCTGTGCGTGGGACCCTTAGCAAGATCATCGACCGAGAGGGTCGGGTGGACGGCCTGATCAACTGCGCCGGGGCCCACGCGGGATCGGCGTTTCAAGATGAGGCGGATGAGACCTGGGGCAGAATGCACGAGGTAAACGTCATGGGGACGGTTTATCCCTCCAAAGCGGTGGTCCCGAAGATGATCGAGCAACGCTTTGGGAGTATTGTCAACATAAGCTCCAAGGCGGGGGTCGTCGGCGAGCCCGGCCACGCGGCATACAGTGCATCCAAGGGCGCGGTAATAGCCCTGACCCGGGCGATGGCGGTGGACCTCTCACCCCTCGGTATACGGGTAAACTCCGTCGCCCCGGGACCGGTAAACACGGAGATGTTTCACACCGCCTTGCCGGACCCGGAGGCGAGAGCGGCCCTGGCTGAGGCAACGCCGATTAAGCGTGTTGGCGAAGTTGAGGACGTTGCGTATCTGGCGATCTACTTTGCCTCCGATGAGAGCGGGTGGTGCACCGGTCAGACCTTCTCTCTCGACGGCGGGCTCTCCATCCTGAAGTAGCTCGGGTATAGTAGCTGGGCCCGGAGCCGTGGCTTGCCATCAGAGAGCACTCGTTTGGTGAATCAGGTTTGAGTCAAATAGGAGCTCCCGCTTCGCCCTACCCTTTCTGCCTGACACCTCCTTTTGTTAGGTTCTAAGAAGGGAGCTGGCTCTACCGCTCCCTGCAAAAGGAGGCATCTTATGCGTCTACGCGGAAAATTCCTCACTATGATCGGCGTTCCCGTCGCCGGCCTAATCGCGGTCTTCGTGGTGGGCCTCGTCAATTTCGCACAAATCGGTGAGACCATACAGGAGCTCAACCAGATCCAGGAGGATCAGACGAGCCTGCTGAACGCCGATCGAGACGGCTATCAGGCATACGTTGAGGAGTTGGAGGCGAGACTGGAGACAAGCGTCGAAGAGCTCGAAGAGACTGTCACCGCCCACGAGGAGAACGTAACGCAGACCCTCGAGCGTGCCACGGCCCCGGAGGCTCGCTTCAGCGAGGAGATGCAAGGCGTCCTCGAAGAGTTCCGATCGCAGTTCGAGGTATGGCAACGCCAGAGCAACCTCCTGGTAGAGACGGAACTCGACATCGCCGACGAAAACGCGGAGCGCCGAGAGGCCGGAGCAGAGGCGAACGCCGCCTTCGAGCAGATGCGAGGCGTAATAGACCAAATCGGCATCGCCGTGGAAGAGCTCCTGGCCGGAGATCTCCCGCCAAGCCGCAGAAGGGAGCTCGAGCAGGCGCTCTCTCTGGTCCTCAACGGCGATCGGGACGCCTACCAGGCGTACGTGGC
>CAYZHV010000061.1:0-17255 GCA_964478055.1 uncultured Spirochaetaceae bacterium
CGGCGATACCGGCGGCAAGAAAGCCGATCCAGGCACTGCCAAAGAAATAGCCCGCGGCGGCTCCCATAAAAGCTCCGAAGGTCATCATGCCTTCCAGTCCGATATTGATGACGCCGGAGTTCTCCGTCATGGTTCCTCCGAGGGAGGCGAACATGAGGGGAGTGGCGTACATTACGGTCGTACCGATAAGAAAAGCGAGATCAAGAAAGCTCATGACTCACCTCCTCTCTTCACTTTGCGAAAAGCGATCAGCAGCCTGATGAACTTGGGCATAGCCACGAAGAAAATAATCGTGCCGATGACGATGCTGATTACCTCCGTTGGCGCGCCGAGGTCCCGCTGAATACTTGTTCCGCCGTACTGCAAACCTCCGAAGAGAAGGCCTGCGAGAATACAGCCCACGGAGGTACTGCCGCCAATCAAAGCGACGGCGATACCGTCGAAGCCGTACCCTTCCATTACCGCCAGTCGCGAGACATCCTGGGATACACCGGTTACCTGAATCGCCCCGGCAAGCCCCGCTAGCATACCAGCGATGGCCATGGACTTGAGCATAGACCCGGGAACGTTGATACCGCCGAACTCAGCGGCATCGCGACTGTGACCCACCGCCCTGAGCTCATATCCCAGGGTGCTACGGTAGAGCACAAACCACATGATTATGCCAATGACAATGGCGATAAGGATCCCGAGGTTAACCGGAGCCCGGAAGATGTCTCCCAGGCCGGGATTCGCGTTGTAGAACTCTCTCCACTCTTCAGGGTTCTGTTTCAACCGGGCGAAAAAGTCGATCCGGGCTGTGTTGAGCACCTTATGGGTGGACTCACTCTCCGGGCGCACCAGTGCGGGGAGGTTGGTAAAGAAGTTGTTGAGGTACAGGGCGATCCAGTTGAGCATGATCGTCACGATGACCTCGTGGATACCGAACTTCGCCTTCAGGAAGCCGGCAATGCCACCCCAAATACCGCCCACCAGCATGGCAAAGGCAAAAACCACCAGAACGTGGATGACCGGAGGGAGCACCAGGTGGTAGCCGACCAGGGCCGCCGTAAGGGCTCCGAGGATGAACTGACCTTCCGCGCCGATATTGAAAAGCCCCGTGCGAAACGCGAAGGCAACGGAAAAACCGGTAATAATTATTGGTGTTGCCTGGATTATTACCCGCGCCACGTAACGAGGGCGTCCAAAGATCCCCTGCAGGAGGCTCCAGTACGCCTCAGCGGGGTTGTATCCCGCTATTGCGAGAATGATCGCCCCGACCACCAGGCCGAGAAAGACCGAAACAAGGGTCAGCGCGAGCTGACTGTTGGCAAATGATTTCTTCTCAGCCATGCTGCCTCGCTCCTCCTGCCATCATGAGCCCGAGCTCGTGCTCATCGGTCTCCTCGGGCCTTACGACACCAACGACTTTGCCCTCGTAGATGACCGCGATTCGGTCCGCAACGTTGAGGACCTCGTCCAGGTCGAGGGAAATCAGAAAAACCGCCCGCCCCTTGTCACGCTGGTCCACCAAGGCTCGGTGAACGTACTCGATAGCACCAACGTCGAGGCCGCGGGTCGGTTGTGAGGCAACGAGCACGTCCGGGTCGTTACTCACCTCCCGAGCGATGATCACTTTCTGCTGATTTCCTCCGGATAACTCCTTGGCGAGATACGCCTCCTCCGGGGGTCGAACGTCGAAGTTCTTGATCAGCTCCTGAGCGTACTTCGATATCTCCTCCCGATCGAGCACACCACGCCGAGAAAATGGCTTCTTTCCGTAGTTCTGGAGAACCAGGTTCTCCGCCACGGTGTAGTCGAGCACCAGGCCCCGTCGTTGACGGTCTTCGGGGATCGAGGCGAGTCCCGCCTCGAATATGTCCCGGGGAGTGCCGCCCTGCACCTCTTTGTCGTGGACTTTCACCTTGCCGGACTCTATCTCCCGAATGCCGGTAAGAGCTTCTATGAGCTCGGTCTGGCCGTTTCCGTCGATACCGGCGAGGGCGAGGATTTCACCCTTCTGCACATCCAGGGAAAAGCCGTCGACGGCGTTAATGCCGCGACTGTCTTTTACCACCAGATCCTGTATCGACAGAGCGACCTCTCCGGGTCTCGCCTCGTCCTTCTGCACCTTGAGCTCGATCTCTCGTCCAACCATCTTGGAGGCGAGTTCGGACTCGGTGGTATCCTCGACCTTGACGGTGTCGATGTACTTGCCCCGACGGATAATGGTGCAGTTGTCGGCGACCATTTTGATTTCTTTGAGCTTGTGGGTGATGACAATGACGGTCTTACCCTCCTCGGTAAGACTCCTCATAATCTTCACCAACTCTTCTATTTCTTGCGGTGTAAGAACCGCCGTGGGCTCATCGAGAATCAGGATCTCCGCGCCCCGGTAGAGCGCCTTCAGGATCTCGACGCGCTGCTGCATTCCTACGGAGATGTCACGGATTTCTCGGTTCGGATCGACGATGAGACCGTACCGTTCGGAGAGGTCTTTGACGTCCTGCACCGCTCTGTTTCGGTCTATAACTCCGAAACCCTTGGTTGTCTCCTGTCCGAGAATGATGTTCTCCGCAACGGTAAAGGGCTGCACGAGCATGAAGTGCTGATGAACCATCCCGATGCCTTGACCGATGGCAACATTCGGGTTTTCCATCTCCACTTGCTTGCCGTGGACGTAAATCTCTCCTTCGTTCGGCTGCAGCAGCCCGTAGAGAACCTTCATAAGGGTCGTTTTGCCGGCGCCGTTCTCGCCGAGAAGGGCATGGATCTCTCCCTTGTGAACGGTCAGGTCGATGCGGTCATTTGCGACGAAATCCCCAAACTTCTTGGTGATACTCCGCATCTCGACGACTGGATTATCCATTTCGATTTGTCGACTCACGAGCAACTCCTGATAACTCTGATAGACAAAAAAGGCGAGCCGGCACCTACGTGCGGAAACACTTCAGCCGCACCGGCCGGCCCGCCGGAGAGTCATCTCAACGGGTTGTTACATGTTGGACATGAACTCGTCGTAGGTTTCCTCGTTAAAGGGTACTTCGATTTCACCGTCGATGATCATCTGTCGGATCTCAGCGACCTCGTCGAGGATCTCCTGAGGCACGTCTTCGTCACTGGTGGGAGCAATACCGACGCCGTCTTCAGCGAGACCGTAAACGATGGTGCGGCCACCATCCCAGTTGCCGTTGACGAGCTGCTCGCCGACGTTGTACATCGCCTGGCCTACCCGCTTCATCGCGGAGGTGAGCACGTGCTCCGGAGCGAGGTCATTCTGGTCTCGGTCGACCCCGATCGCCCACTGATCCTGCTCACGGGCGGCCTCGATAACACCGTCACCAACTCCACCGGCGGCGTGAAAGACGATATCCGCGCCCTGGCGATACATGTTGGTGGCAATACTCTTGCCGATAGCAGCGTCATTGAAGCTCTCAGCGTACTGTCGCAGAACCTCGACGTCTTGGCTGGCGTACTTGACGCCAGCGTGATAGCCGTAGTCGAAACCGTCGATAACCGCGCCCTCGATGCCGCCCACGAAACCAACGGTTCCAGTTTCGGTCATCCGGCCGGCGATATAGCCGACGAGAAAGGACGCCTGCTCAGCCTTGAAAACGACACCGACAAGGTTGTCAGGATAGTCGTTCCAGGCAAAGTCGATAATGGCATAGCGCTGATCGGGGTTGAGCTCAGCCTGAGTACGGATAGCATCAGCCATGAGGAATCCGATCCCCCAGATAAGGTCGTTGCCCGCGTCGTAGAGCGCCTGCAGGTTCGGCTCGTAGTCGGACTCCTGGGTAGACTCGAGGTAAGAAACCTCTACCTCGTCGTAGTCCTCGTCCAGGCTCTGAAGCCCTTCCCAAGCGGACTGGTTGAAGCTCTGGTCGTTGACACCACCGGTGTCGGTGACCATTGCAATCTCAATGGTATCCTCGGCGGCTTCGCCACCTGCCTCGCCCTGACCACCAGCATAGACCATGCCGGCAGCGACGAGGATCGCCACGAGAAACATTGTAATCTTCTTCATAATGTCGTTCCTCCTTTGAAGAATCCAATAGCAGAAATTTTCTTAACGGTAAACGCCCCGGTGTGCACTGTCAAGCAGTCAGTGACAGATGGGCGCCTCCTAGTCCCGAAACTCAAGGGGCCTTCCGTTGTCGGAGAGCCGCTTCTCCAAGTACTCCCGGTCCAGCTCGAGCCGCCCCACCAGCTCCCGAAGCTGCACCTCAGAGAGGAGGTTCTGCTCCACGAAGAGGTAACAGAGGGCTCGCTCGGCGAGGCAGGGCACCCTGAGGGCGTTCCGGCAGACATGATCCTCCGCGGGATAGCGCTCCTCGATGTGATGCTCCAGCATGGAACGCCCTACACCTTCGTTCATCGCGGCGAGTTCTCCTGCCAGGGGATCGAGATTTCCCCGAGACGCCTCGACCCCCAGGGGCTTCAGGTAGAGGTAGGTATACTCCTTGCCCGGGAGGTAGTGGTGCTCATCGCACCGCGTTGCGTAGTCCGGTTCCCGAGAGTCGTGTTTGGCTGTATCTCCACCCACGATAATGAGAGGGTCGAAGTAGAGCGCCGGACACTCCTCCCCGTCTACGGTGTAGTACCGGTAGGTGTAGAGGGAGTCGGTGAGACAGTCGTGGTGCTCACAGTAAGCCGTGAGGGGAAAGATGTCCGTAGCCACTTCCAGGAGGAGTTGGGCGGTCTGGTTAAAAATCGATCTGCGAAAATTGAGAATCAAAGTGGGACAAATGAAGACCAGTCCTCGTTTCTCACTTGCCCGGTGCATAACGTAGGCGAGTCGCTCGTCGTAGAAAGAGGCCTCGTCGAGAACCCAGGTCCCCACGTGGTGGTGCTCCTCGATGAGCCGTTCCAGACCGTAGGAATCATCGATCTCCGCAATAGACTCCCCGAGGCGCTCGTACCCCCCACGATAGGCGAGCGCGTCCTCCGGGTACTCTCTGAAACGTCCGCGGTCAAGGGCGGAGCGGACAAAGAACACATTGCGCCGGTCCGCCTCCCCGGTGGAGGCGCGTTTCGCCAAGGATTGGGACTTCTTGAGAGCGACTTGAGAGTCTCTCCAGACCCGGGAGGAGTACTCGGTCTTACCGGATCCCATGGGACCCATAACGAGTATCCGTCGCGAGCTCCTGGTAAAGTCGAAGTGGTTAACCGGAGGGTGAACTCGAAAAGAGGGAAGCCCGAGACTTTTCAAGAAAGCCGTAGCGTCGCCGTTGCTCAGGGGATCCGACATGGTGGAAGATTTATACCGCCTATGCCGGGACCGAGGCAACCCGCATGAGCTGTGCACCACCGTGGTGATGCTGGCCCATCTAGAGCGCCGGGGCGGCTGTGGACTGGACCCCGGCGGCGCCATTACACTTGATATATGGCCAAAACAATCTTTGTTTCAAATAGACTCGCCACGACGGCCAAGCTCTCCCCAGAGGGAGATCTTTCATTCAACCGGAGCGTCGGCGGCCTCGCCACGGGATTGAGCAGCATCCACGAACAGGAAGACAGCCTCTGGATCGGCTGGAGCGGTGTCACCTCAGATGAGGTGAGCGACGAGCTGAGCTCGGAGATAAGCGACACCCTCCTCGAGGAGTACAAGAGCGTGGCTGTTGACGTCTCCTCCGAGGAGTTGGAGCTCTTCTACGCCGGCTTCTGCAACAGGACCATTTGGCCTCTGTTTCACTATTTCACGACTTTTGTTGACTACGATGAGAGAACCTGGCGCGCCTACGAGGCGATAAATGAAAAGTTCTTTCATAAGGTCGCCGCCTACGCCGAGGACGGAGACCTGATCTGGGTCCACGATTACCAGCTCATGCTCCTGCCGCGACTCATCAAGGAGCGGTTCCCGAACTCCCCGGTGGGCTTCTTCCTGCACATCCCCTTCCCTTCGTACGAGGTCTTTCGACATCTCCCCTGGCGTAACGAGATACTCAACGGCCTCCTCGGCTCAGACCTGATCGGCTTTCACACCTATGACTACGCCCGCCACTTTCTCTCGAGTATTCGAAGGCTCCTCGGCTACGAGCACCGCCTGGGTAACATCACACTGGAGGACCGAGTGGCGAGCGTTGATGTTTTTCCCATGGGAATCGACTTCGACAAGTACAACGAATCCTCCCTCCAGCCGGAGGTCAAGAAGCACTACCAGCAGGTGAGCGACGAGCTCGCCGGGCAGAAGATGATTCTCTCCGTGGACCGCCTCGACTACAGTAAGGGTATCCTTGCCCGGCTCCACGGCTTCCGTCGCTTTCTCCAGGAGAATCCCGACTATCGCGAACAGGTCACCATGGTTCTCATCGTCTCCCCCTCGAGAGAGAACGTGGATGAGTACCAGTATCTGAAACGGGAAATAGATGAGCTCATCGGGGAAATCAACGGAAGCTACCAGCAAATGGGATGGACACCCATCTGGTACTTCTACCGCACCCGCCCCTTCGACGAGCTCACCGCTCTCTACCAGCGGGCAAACCTGCTTCTTGTTACGGCGCTCCGGGACGGCATGAACCTCATCGCCAAGGAATACGTCGCCGCAAAGCGGGACGAGACGGGCATCGTGGTCTTGAGCGAGACCGCCGGTGCGGCCAGAGAGATGAGCGAGGCGCTCATTATCAACCCCTTTGACGAAGCGGGTATCGCCTCGGCCATTAAGGAAGGGCTCGAAATGCCGGAGGAGGAACAGAAGGAGCGCAACCGCCGGATCCGGCAGCGCCTCTCCCGGTACAACGTGGAGTACTGGGCAAAGGACTTCGTGGCGAAGCTTCAGAATGTGCACCAGATGCAGCAGGCGCATTTCGCCCGGTACCTCTCGAAGGATCGGCAGACAGAGCTTGTCAAACAGTATCAGGAGGCGAAGCGACGGCTCATCTTCCTCGACTACGACGGCACCATTCGCCGCTTTACCCGGAGACCCTCGGAGGCGGAGCCGGATGAGCAGCTCATCGATATGCTTCGACGCCTGGCTGCGGATGACCGAAACGAGGTGGTTGTTATCAGTGGTCGGGACAAGGAGATTCTCGACGACTGGCTCGGGGATGTTGAAGTCTCCATCGCGGCGGGCCACGGCATTTGGATTCGACGACCCCAACAGGAGTGGAGCCTCCTGGAAGAGGTTAACGATGACTGGAAGGCGACGATCCAGCCGGTTATCGAGTTCTTCGTCGACCGTACTCCAGGCTCAGTCCTCGAGGAAAAGCACTACTCCCTCGCCTGGCACTACCGAAACGCCGAGCCCGAGCTCGCCTCGGTGCGCCTCTCAGAGCTCAAGGACGCCATCCTCAGCTTTACCAGCAACCTCGACCTCACCCTCATGGAGGGCAACAACGTCATCGAGATCAAGCCGAGCGCCTTCGACAAGGGCCGGGCGGTGCTGCGCTGGCTCGCCCAGGAGGAGTGGGACTTCGTCCTCGCTGCGGGGGATGATCACACCGACGAGTATATGTTCGAGGCGCTCAACAGCCGTGGGGTCACGGTGAAGGTTGGTGTCGGAATGTCCGCGGCGGACTATTACGTCGAGAACGTCGGCGACATCCGCGGCTTAATGGAGGCGTTTCTGACGGTCTGAGGGCGCCCGGCTCCGGTCAGCCCCGGGGGAGCACCCGAGCCCGGAGCAGAAGCGCCGAGCCCGGATCCCCGGCGGCGCCCTTGGGCTCGATCCGGGGGCCGAGGCCCCGAAGAACGCTCCCTACTCTTCTTTTCGAACCGGATTGCGAAGGGTACCGATACCCTCGATCTCAACCTCAACGAGGTCTCCATGCTTCAGGGGGGCAACGCCGCTGGGGGTGCCGGTGAGAATGAGGTCTCCCTCCTGGAGGGTGAAGTTGCGAGAGATAAAAGCGATAATCTTCGGCAGGGTGAATATCATCTGGCTCGTCCGTCCCTCCTGGCGGACTTCGCCGTTGACCCGACAGGTCACCTGAAGGTTCTGGACGTTCGGAAGCTCGCTCGTTGGGACAACCACCGGCCCCACGGGGCAAAAGGTGTCGAAGGACTTGCCTCGGAACCAGCCTGAGCGGTCACCGTTCTGAATATTCCGCTGGCTCACATCGTTGGCGCAGGTATACCCGTAGATGTGCTCAAAGGCGCGATCCTCCGGTATGTTTTTGCCTCCAAGTCCGATAATCACGGCGAGCTCCGCCTCGTGGTCGGTTCTCGGCTCGTCGAACTCGTAGGTGTCCACGATGGCGGGAAGCACGATCTCTGCTTCCGACCCCAGAAGGCTCGAGGAGAGCTTGTTAAAGAGCACCGGCTCCGGAGGCACTTCCGGATCAAAGCCTCGAACCTTGACCGAGAGGCTCTCCTGGATGTGAGCGTGATAGTTGAGACCAAGAGCGATAATCTTGCTCGGCGCCACGGTGTAGCTGCCGCGTCCGTGTGAGAGGGGTAGTTCTAGTTTCATGGGTTTCCACCTTCCTGTTGGCGGTAGTATACAATAGGTAGAAAGGAGTTCTCCACCGATGATTCTGCCTCGAGAACCAGTTCGAGATCTCACCGCCAGTCTCCACGGCGGGGTTCAAGCCCATGACCTGGAGCGCCTCGGGCTCCAGCGAGATCAGGTACTCGACTTCAGCGTTAGCACGAACCCCTATCCGCCCCCGAGCTCCGTGGTGGAGGCTGCTCGGTCGGTACCGATAGAAGCGTACCCGGACAGTCGGGCGCGGCGCCTCCAGGAAGCGCTCGCGGCTCTCTTCGACCTCAACTCAGAGCAAATAGCAGTCGTAAACGGCACCTCCCAGGCGCTCTGGCTCATTGCCCTCGCCTTTCTCCGGTCCGGAGACGAGGTGCTCACCTTCCCGCCTACCTACGGTGACTACCAAACCGTCTCGAGTATGATGGGGGCAAAGACAACGGAGCTCCGCAGTCAGAGAGAAGAGAACTTTGTCCCCCCCTTGGAGGAGGCGGCTAAGCTCATACGAGAACGGCCGATCCGCATAGCCTGGCTCTGTAATCCGAACAATCCCACGAGCACCTATCTTTCCCGGAGCGACCTGGAACCGCTACTCGAGGCGTGCCGGGAAACAGAGACCCTTCTGGTTCTCGATGAGGCGTACGCCAGTTTCTCCACGAAGCGGTTTGCCACGGAGACGCTGATCAACGGCTATCCGGTTCTTCTTATGCGCTCTATGACGAAAGACTTCAATCTTAACGCTCTGCGCCTCGGCTATATCGCCGCCTCGGAAAACATCGCCCGCGTCATTGACCGGGTCCAGCCGCCCTGGAGCGTCAACACCCCCGCGGAGGAAGCGGGGCTCATGGCCCTGAAGGAGCTCGACTACTACCGGGAGAGCTGGCGCAAGACCGCCGAGCTCACCGAGACCCTTGGCGGGGCAGTCGAGAGTATCGGCTTCAAGCGGTATCCGGTGGGGTGCAACTTTCAGCTCTTTGAAGGGCCCCGGGAGCTCGACCTCGCCGCAAAGCTCTGGGACCAAGGCATGAAGATCCGAGACTGCACCTCCTTTGGGCTCCCGGGTTACTTCCGGATCGGCACACGAAGCCGCAGCGACAACGAGCGCCTTACGAAGGCGATCACGGAAATCTACTCGATGAGCTCCGGCTCCCCGAGATAACGCGGTGAGCGGTTGAAGACGTAGACGTCGAGGACCGCCTTTACCCGGGCCAGGGCCTCCCTGAGCCGTACCGAGACCCCAGCCCACCCTTCCACGTCCGCCGCGGCATATCCCACCGCATCGAGGCCCGAGGCGGAGGCAATGAAGAGTGCCCGCTGGAGATGAAAAGCTTGAGAAACCAGGAGGACCGACTCGAGACCAAAGACCTTTCTCGCCCGAACTACGGAGTCGAGGGTGCTGAATCCGGCGTAGTCGAGTACGATCCGTTCCTCTGGAACCCCGGACCGCATAAGCGCCTCCCGCAAATAGGCGGGTTCGTTGTAACTCTGATGAGAGTTGTCGCCGCTGGCGAGAATGAAATCCACCGTTCCGGTTTCGTAGAGCCTCACCGCCGCGGCGACCCGATTGTCGAAAAAGGGATTCGGTCTACCGCCTCGCACCCAGCGGCTCGTACCGAGAAGAAGGGCGACCCGAGCTGGGGGAACCGAGGCGAGGTCTCTGTAGATAAACCCCTCGCTCTGCTGCACGACCAGGGTGTTGGAGAGAAAGATGAGAACAATACTCCCAAGCGCCGCGTGACGCAGGAAGAAGAAGAGAACGTAGAGTATTCTGCCCATGGAGGGGGCGGCGTTACCTGCCTTGCTGCTCCCGAATGTTAACGATCGCTTCAATGGCTCGGCGGCGAACGGTGCGAATATAGGGCGCCGAGGCGGTCTCGAGGAGGACCGAAACGATCTCAGGATCGATAGGAGGCTCCGCCTGGCTCGCGAGCTTCTCGAGGGAGAGAATCGCGGCGAAAGCCAGGTTGTTGTCGGGCGTTTGCGAGGCGTTTTCAACCTGCAGAACCCGAACAACCTGAGCAGAGACTTCGTTGTTCTCGTTTAGTCCAATGGTGCCGAGACCGTAGACCGCTTCGGAGAGAACCATCGGTTCGTTATCCTCCTGGGCTATTCGGACCAAGACATCCTTGGCGGTCTCTCCACCGATCTCCGCGATCAGTGCCGTGGCCTCCCGACGGATTTCAGGGTAGTTGTTTACAACCCGGCCACCGGAGCGAACCTCCCGAAAAGTTCCCTCCCCGGCGAGGGACTGAAGGATCAGAAAAGCGCCGTCGTCCTGGGGAGATACGGTGCCACTTTCCACCATGCTTCGGATGCTCTGGAGCGCGAGGAGCTTTGACTCCCGGTCCGCCGCAAGAGCCTGGCTGCGCAGTATCTGGAGCTCGATATCCTGACTCAGATAGAGCTCTTCAATAGTTGCCGGCCCTTCATCCTCAGCCTGGTTCTCCTGCGCCCAGGCTGCCGCCCCGATCAGGCTCAGAACCAAGAGAATCAGGATAACGCGATTGGCTTTCATGGCATATCTCCTCATAGTTGCGCTGTCAGTCTACATCAATAGGTGTCTATTTTCCACACCCCATCCTCATTCTCCAACAGGTAGAGGAGGGCGCGCCGGCCACGGACGTTCATATACGCCTCGACGGTATTCTCATCCACGAACTCGAGGTCGTCAAGCCGGGCGTTCGACCGGCTTGGCACTACAACAAAGTTGAAGTAGTCCTCCAGGGATCGCAGGGTTATCTCATTTCGCTGAAGCAGGGGTGACTCGGACCATTGTGCGAGGGTCTCGGGATCTGAGTACTCCTCTTCGTACTCTTCGGTGAGATAGCTTTTCCACGCCTCGAAGTCCCGCTGCTGGATAATCGTGTTGAGCCGGGCTATTGTCTGTTCGACCTCACCAAAGGTCTGTTCGTAGACTTCTTCACTTACCTCGAACTCACCCTCACCGTCGGAATCCTCTTGTTCCTCAGGTTCCTCATCCGGCGCTTCCGCCGGCTCTTCCTCAGGTTCTTCCTCGGGAAGTTCGACCTCCGGCTCCTCCGTGGGCTCCGGCTCTACCGGAGGTATTTCCTCAGCCGGCGCCTCCGTTCTCTCTTCGGGCTCAGGTGTGGGGGTAACACAGGCGATGATAAGAGAGAGAGAAAGCAGCAACAGCCAGAATAATTTCTTCATTTCGAGGTCAATTCTATTGAGAGGGGTTATCGGTTGTCAAACAAGTTGCCCACTCCACTGTAGTGAAGTAGTATTCTGGAGGTAAAGGTCAATGTCGCTGGCAAAAAGTGTTACTCGAATCCTCCACCTCTTCGCAACTCGTACCGGTTCTTCTAGGCTTCGATTTGACGGCCTGGCCTCCTTTGCGAACCGATATGCTAGAAAGCATCAGTACGAGACGCCGGAGCTGGATGTCCTGGTAGAGGGAGATCAGAGCAATCTCATCCAAGCTCTCGAAGGCCTCGAGCGGTCCAACGTGGTGGTCCTGGAGCGGGACGACACAGGCAACCCCTCGGTAGTTTACTATCCCGCCTTCTTTCGGCTGGAACTCGACCGCCTCTACTCGAGAGTAAGCGAAGAGCCCGAGCGCCCCTTCCCGCGGGAAGAGGATCTGCCCTTTGCGCCCCCCTCGCACCAGCTCAAAACGGTCTCGGTCACTGAGGAAATCGTCGAGTGGATCGGTGCCGCCGAGTATCCGCCCAATCTGATTCTCAATATCCGCTTTCCCGGCATCATTATACCGATGCTCATAACCCCGCGAATCTTGCAGGAGCGGATGTTGAGCCTCTCCATGCAGAAGATGCGGATATATCTGCGTAATCGAAACAACTCCGGCTACATTCGGGCAAAAATGCAAGGCATATTCACCGGCCGGGAGATGATGGTCACCGAGTTCATTCATGGGGCAATGACCAATCCTGAAGCGCTCGTTGAGCAACTCAGGAACCCCAATGAGTTTACCTTTCACTTCTGGACCCAGCTCTCCTCCCTGGTGGTAAAGGAGTTCGAAAAGAAGAAGGAGCTCATGGATGACGAGCAATCGATCTGCCAAGCCTCGTACATCCTCGGTTACCTCTGCGTCTACAACAAAGGTGTGAGCCAGCGAACGCAGCAGAAGGAAGAGG
Source organism: uncultured Spirochaetaceae bacterium (assembly GCA_964478055.1). Taxonomy (GTDB): domain Bacteria; phylum Spirochaetota; class Spirochaetia; order DSM-27196; family Alkalispirochaetaceae; genus CAYZHV01. The sequence goes on from CAYZHV010000061.1 coordinate 12,514, forward strand.
CGCTCAAGATGGTGCGGCAGAAACTAGACGAGGAGCCGTACGTCTTCCGGATCTCCGAGATCGAGGCGTTCACCGACGATAAAGGAGTTGCCCTCACCAAGCGATGTCCCAAGGAAGAGATTTTTGCCCTGATCAAGGAGATGTCCACCCCGAAAGATGAAACATCCCTCCCGGAGCTCTTTCCCTTCTCCCCGGACGGAGAGGACCGGTTCTACATAATGACGCACCGTATCATCCCCTACGTCCTCAAGGAACGGGATCGCCTCAGAAATGACCTCGCCCGGTTCTATAGGAACGGCTGGGCGGAGCTTCTCAAGAACGATCGAAAGCTCGAGATGATGACCGACGACGACGCGTTTGACGCTCACGTCAAAAAGGCGTACCGGGAAAAGGCGCCCCTCGCCTTCACACTGACGAGCTTTGATCTGCTCTTTCTCGCCTCCGAGGTGGAGGGCGTGCCGGAGGGAGTTGCTCAAGAGCTGCGGGCCGAAGTAATCGATACCCGAAAGAAGAATCTCCGCCCCTGGTCGGTGATTTTCAAGCTCGAGCGAAAGCAACTCTACAACGAGGCGAGGTTGATGCTCCCCTTCTGGATGGCCGTGCCGATCCTCCGCGGAATAGTGCGCCTGCTCAAAAAGATGTTCACCAGTGGCGAGGGCGGAAGAAAGAGTGATACCGCCGAGGCTCTCGAGTCCGACGAGCAGGCGCGACAGCAGGAGGATTCGGAGGCAACCAAGGGGATGTCCAAGACGGAGAAGCAGGAGCGCCTCAACTTCAAAAAGGCCGTTGTGGCCCTTCAGCAGGACTATTTGCCGAACGGCGGATCCGTGGAGGAACGCCTCCAGGAGCTACAGGAGGAGTGGAATCCCCTTCTCGACAAAACCGCTCGGCAACATCTCGTGGAAGACGTAAACGCCCTCTGCCGCGACACCCTGCGCCGGATGAAAGTGACCAACCGGAAGCATCCGCCGGACAAGGCTCGAATCGAGGCGCTCTCGGAACGAATCGCCGAGAACGAGGCCTTCGATCTCATTCGCAACAGGACCGCCTTCCGCAACTATCTCGAGTTGTACATGCTCTCTCTGCTCGAAAAGGTTCGATAGCGACCGCAGTTCCCATTGTCGCCGAATCGGGCTAACTAGGTAAGAACTTCCCCGAGGGTGATCTCACCCATAAAGCTCAGCTCCTGAACACAGGAGTTGAAGAGCTTCATACACATCACCGCATCGTCGAGAGCGCGGTGGGCGTTGTTCGGCGGAAAACCGAGGAGCTCCACCATGCTTTGCAAGGAGTAGCTCTTCTGTCGGGGGTACGCCTTCTGCGCGAGGATCTGGGTATCGATTAGGGGGTTCTTAACCGCTTCGAGATCGGTGCTCTGCAGGGCGGCCCGGAGGAAGGCGATATCGAAGCCCGCATTGTGGGCAACCAGTACGGTATCACCGAGAAACTCCAGGAACTGCGGGAGCACGGCGGTCACCGCGGGCTGCCCTGCGAGCATCTGCGGGGTGATCCCGGTTATCTCGCTCGCCCCCGGCTCCAGAGGAATCTCCGGGTCAACCAGAGTCTGATACTCCCCAAGGATCTCGTTGCCCCGGAACTTGACCGCCCCGAGCTCGATAATCCTATCCGTCGCCGGATTCAGGCCGGTTGTTTCGAAGTCAAAGGCTGTGAAGGTGACATCGGCTACTGACTGGCTCGTATCCATAGCCATAGAACCTACTCGACTTCCCGAGCGGATGCAACCGTGCCGGGTTTCTGTGCCCTTAGCCGGCGCCGACCTTGACACCCCATGGGAGCCTAGGCTGTTATGACCCCATGACTGTCGAAGCAATCATGGAGGAGTACGACCTCACCATAGACGACCTGCGCTACTACCTCTCCTTCGAGCTCGCCGAGAGTCTTCTCACCTATCGGGAAGATCCCCACGGCCTCGCGCGGCTCATTTGGTCCGGAAAGCTGGAAAGCGAACTCTACAACATGGCGGATCGATACATCGAGGAAAAGAAAGAAGAGCTGAGCCGGGGCCTCATTGACGAGGCCCGGCTGAGAGAGACCTTTCGGGAGGCTCTGCGCCTTCGGAAAGAGCGACGCTCCTAAGCCTTTGCGGCCTCTTCGAGGAGCGCCTGAATGTCCCCCTGGATCTGCTGGAGCTCCGCCCCGACGGCGACCTTCGCCTCGTCCAGAGGAACCCCGGGACGGCTCTTGATGGAGGCGTAGAACTTGATCTTCGGCTCCGTGCCGCTCGGGCGAGCGCTCACCTTGCCCCCCTCATCGAGGAGGAACTGGAGCACATTGGAGGACGGAAGATTGATGTCCTTTGCCTCCTGCCCGGAGGCCACATCCCGGGTTACGCCTGTCAGGATGTCCCGCATGGTAACGACCCGACCCGTTCCGATCTTTTCGGGCGGGTTGGTTCGCAGTCGGTTCATGAGACCGTCCATGATCTCCTTCCCCTGGGGGCCTTCGAAGTACTTGGAAATCGAAAGCTCTTCGTAATAGCCGAACTGGTCGTAGAGCTCGTTAAGTCGATCGAGGACACTCTTGCCCTGGGAGCGGAGGTAGAGCGCCATCTCTATGGCGAGAAGCACCGCGGATATCGAGTCCTTGTCGCGAACCTCCGGGTTGAGTAGATAGCCGTAGCTCTCCTCCCCACCGAGGACATAGGTCCCCAGGGAGGGGTCAGCGTCGAGCTCTCGCATGACCGAAGCGATATGCTTAAAGCCGGTGAGGGTGTCGTAGACCACCGCCCCGTAGTGCTCCGCAATCTCACGCTGAAGCTCGGTGGTTACGATAGTTTTGACAAGTACCGGCTTCTCCGGCAGAGTCCCCTGCTCTTTTCGGCCTCCCAAGACGTAGTCCGCGTAGAGTGCTCCGAGCTGGTTTCCGGTGACAAGGCGAAACTCCTTTCCATCCTTCTCAGGGACGGCGATGCCAATACGGTCGGCGTCGGGGTCGGTCCCAATGACGACGTCGGCCTTTTTCTTCTTACCCAGCTCGAGAGCCATGGTGAGAGCCGAAGCCTCTTCCGGGTTCGGGAACTCCACCGTGGGAAACTCTCCATCCGGTTCCCGCTGTTCGGGTACCGTATGCACCGTCACTCCGAAGTCGCCGAGGACCCGTTCGACCATCATCGCCCCGGTACCGTGCAAGGGTGTATAAACTACTGTCACCTCGCTACCCCGGTCAGTGAGGAGTTCCGGTCGCACGGCGGTGCGTTTCACCATTTCCACGAACTGTGAGTCCAGGGGCTCATCGATCTCCTCGATGAGGTCCTTCTCCTTCGCCTCAGCCTCGTCCATGAGAGGAATGTCACCCTCCACCGCCATCACCTGGTCGATGATACCTTTGTCGTGTGGTGCGACCACCTGAGAGCCGTCACTCCAGTAGACCTTGTAGCCGTTGTACTGCGGCGGGTTGTGACTCGCGGTTATTACCAGTCCCGCGGAGCAGTTCAGCTCACGAACCGCGTAGGAGAGCTCCGGTGTGGGACGCAGGGAGGAGAAGAGATACGCCTTGATACCGTGAGCGGAAAATACCCGAGCCGCCTGCATGGCGAACTCCCGGGAGTACCGGCGAGAGTCGTGAGCTATTGCCACCGAGCGGGAACCCCGTCCGTCAGGGTCACCCTGCTCATTCACGTACTGCGCAAAGCCGGTGGTGGCTCGACCAACTACAAAGGGGTTCATACGGTTATAGCCGCCACCAATGACGCCCCGGAGGCCGCCGGTTCCAAACTCGAGGTCCGTGTAAAACCGGTCTTCCAGTTCCTTCCACTCCTCCTTCTGTAGAAGGGACTCGACTTCCTTGGTGAAGGTTTCGTTCTTTTCCTGCTTTAGGTATGCTTCTGCTCGCGCTTTGATCTCTTCCCGTTCCATACTGGTTTCTACTCCTATGGCATTAACATAATCGGCCAGTTATTCGTTGAGCAAGTAACGCCGGAGCTCATCGACTGAATGAACCGTCACATCCGCCCCGGCCTCACGGAGGGTCTCGAGGGTACGGAAGCCCCAGCTCACTGCCACCGCCCCTACCCCGGCGTTGCGGGCGGTCTCCATATCAACTTCTGAGTCACCCACCATGCACGCCTCCTCCGGGGCGACCCGCACCTGCTCGAGCATGTGCAGCAGCGAGGTGGGGTCGGGCTTGCGAGGAAAACGGTCATCGAGACCGATTATCGTGGCGAAGTAGCGCTCCGGCAGAAGTGCTGCCACCGCCTGCTCCGCCATCTCGTGGGGTTTGTTGGTGAGCACCCCCAGGGAGACGTTGGCCTCAACCAGGGCCGATAGGAGCTCTTCCACCCCGTCGTAGGGAAACGTCTTGTCCGCCGGATGCTCCCGGTAATACTCCAACCACATCTTCTTAATCGAAGGAAGCAGCTTCTCCAGGTCCGCGTCCTCCGGAAGAGCCCGCTCTGAGAGCACATCGAGCCCCCAGCCCACCATGTCGTAGTACGCCTCGTCAGAGTGGGTGGGAAAGCCGTGTTGCTTCAATGCGTGGTTCATTGCGCCGGCGATATCCCCTATCGTGTTCAGAAGGGTGCCGTCGAGATCGAATAGGACTGCTTTGTACTTCACGGAGATGAAGGTACGCCAGGATCACCCATTTTCACAACCCGCCGCTATCGGGCAGAATGAGCCGATGGGAAAAAAGAACCGCCCGAATCGCGGTACCCGCAGCGTCCACGGAGAAACCGGCGGGCGCCTCAAGGGAGCGGTCATATTCGACGCGTACTTCGGGGAGCT
>CAYZHV010000062.1:0-16992 GCA_964478055.1 uncultured Spirochaetaceae bacterium
GAGCTCGCCAAGCGGAAGGCAGCGTGGAAGCCGAGGGACCACGGCTACACCCGTGGGGCGCTCTACAAGTATGCGAAGCTGGTTTCCTCCGCAAGCAAGGGAGCGGTCACCTCATAACTGTCAACACCGGTGTTAGTACTAATCCTGGATCGGCAAGGTAGCTCGTACGGATTGACCGTACTTGCGCAACGCCTCCATGCTTTCTCGCTCCTCCGGGGTTGTGGAAGGCTTGTTCAGGATCTGCTCCACCCGCAACTCATACTCCTCGATATCCGTGAGCTTCTTGGAAGGCGGCAGTAGAATGCGGCGAGCCGCCTCCTGATACCACTCAGTGCGCTCCTCAGGGGTGAGATACTCCTCGAAATTGCGCATCTTGAGACGGTGGAGAAGCACCGGTAGCCGGGAGTCCCGAAAGGGCGGATCCCAGTCAATGAGCTGCCGGGGTTCGAGGCGGTGTATCTCCGGGAAGAGCGAGCGATCGCTGTCCGGCAGGAAGCCGGCGTAAAGCTGGTCTTCCGGGTCGCGGAACTCCGGAGCCGAGGTGGGTGCGAAGGCACTGCGTACGCGCCGGACGAAGGCGGGATGAGCCCGGATTGTCTCGAGGTGCTTCTCCACTTCCTTCTGGTTGATGCCGAGGCGCCGGGCCGCCTCCTCGTCGAGGGTATTCGCCGGCGCAACTGCGGGAGCTCGATTTAGTGCGATCCGGGCGACGGGAAGATGCTCTTCGTCAGGCTGCTCCTTCCGGGGCGTAAAGGCGGTCTCCCGAAGCTCCTCGGCGCTTCTCCGCAGGAATGGCGTTGGATCGTAGCGCAGATCGTAGACCAGAACCTGCCGACTATTCTCGGCGTCCATCGTCAACGGTGCGACCAACGTCGCGGATCCGCCCGGGCGGGTGTAGATCTTGTCGGCGTGGACGATCGGCGTATGGCGGTCGAGATCGATGAGCTCTTTCGCCTTCTGCCGATCCCGGAGCTTGAGAAGAAACTCGTAGAGCATTGGTTGCGCCTTTCTTATGAGTCCCCCAACCTCCATGGTCGCCCGCACATCCGCCAGGGCGTCGTGCGCCCCGCTGTGCTCGATGCCGTTTGCCGCGGTAAGCGCCTCGAGCCGGAAGTCGGGCCGACCATCCTCCTTTTGGGGCCAGCGCACCCCCTCCGGGCGCAGATCATGGGCCATTCGCACGAGATTGAGAATATCCCACCGGCTGTTGCCGTTCCTGTACTCCCGCTCGTAGGGATCGATGAAGTTACGGTAAAAGAGCCCCCGGACGAACTCGTCGTCAAAGGCAAAGGAGTTGAAGCCCACCGCGCAGGTGCCCGAGACCGAGAGAATATCCCGGAGCTCCCGGGCAAAGTCGATCTCCCGCACCCCCTTCTGCCGGGTTTCCTGGGGTGTTATACCGGTTTTGAGGACCGCCTCGGGATGGGGGAGATAGTCCCGAGGAATCTGACAGTAGAGGACCGTGGGCTCCTCGACGGGTTCCAGGTCCTCATCGGTGCGAATCGCCGCAAATTGAGCTATCCGGTCGAGCCGTGGATGGGTTCCAAAAGTTTCCAGGTCGTACCAGAGAAAGTTCATTCGGCGGCTACTCGTTCTCCCGTTTGTTTCTCAACACCCGCGCCCAGCTATCTTTCAGAGTCACAGACCGGTTGAAAACAAGATGATCCGGCTTGGAGTACTTGGTGTCCACACAAAAGTACGCCTTTCGCAGGAACTGATACCCTTCACCGGGCCTCGCCTCCCTAAGGGAGGGCTCCGCCTTTGCGTCGGAGAGCACCGTGAGGCTTTCGGGATTGAGATTGTCGGTAAACTCTCCCCCGCCAGGAACCTCATCCGGGTTTTCCGCGGAAAAGAGCGTCTCGTAGAGCCGCACCTCCACGTCGATCGCCTCCCGGGCGGAGACCCAGTGGAGGGTTCCCTTAACTTTTCGGCCGTCCGGGCTGTGTCCCCCCCGGGAGTCCGGGTCGTAGCTGCAACGCAGTTCGACAACTTCGCCCTTTTCGTCCTTGATCACCTCATCACAGGTGATGAAGTAGGCGTGCTTTAACCGCACCTCTTTACCCAGAGCGAGGCGGAACCACTTCTTCGGTGGCTCCTCGAGGAAATCCTCCCGTTCGACGTAGAGTTCCCTGCCGAAGGGCACCATTCTCGTTCCCTCTTCCGGGCGTTCGGGATTGTTCTCAGCCTCGAAGGATTCGCTCATCTCCTCGGGATAGTTCGTGATGACGACTTTGAGCGGGTCGAGGACCACCATGCGCCGCTGCGCCCGGACGTTGAGATCCTCTCGGAGAGAGAACTCCAGAAGGGCGAGGTCTACGGTGCTGTTGCTCTTGGAAACACCAATACGATTGCAAAAGTCTCGAATCGCCTCAGGCGTGTACCCCCGCCGCCGAAGGCCGCTTATAGTAGGCATCCGCGGATCATCCCAGCCGTCGACGTACCCTTCCTTGACCAGCCGGAGGAGCTTTCGCTTGCTCATGACCGTATAGGTGAGGTTGAGCCGGGCGAACTCTATCTGCCGCGGCTTGGCGGGGACCGGCAGATGCTCGATCAGCCAGTCGTACAGGGGACGATGGTTCTCGAACTCCAGGGTGCAGATTGAATGAGTGATTCCCTCTATCGCGTCGGACTGACCGTGGGCGAAGTCGTAGGTGGGATAGATACACCATTCGTCGCCGGTCCGGTGATGATGAAAGTGCCGTATCCGATAGAGCGTCGGATCCCGGAGGGTGATGTTCGGGGCGGCCATGTCGATCTTTGCCCGCAGAACGTGTTCGCCGTCGCTGAACTCCCCGGCCCGCATTCGACGGAAGAGGTCGAGATTCTCCTCAACACTACGATCCCTGTAGGGGCTGTTCTTTCCCGGCTCCGTGGGAGTTCCCCGGTGTTCCCGGATCTCCTCGGGGGAAAGAGAATCAACGTAGGCGTTACCCTCCTTAATGAGGTGTTCTGCGTACTCGTAGAGCTTTTCAAAGTAGTCGGAGGCAAAAAAGAGACGATCTTCCCAGTCGAAACCGAGCCAGCGAATATCTGTCTTGATCGACTCGATGTACTCCACCTCCTCCTTCTCAGGATTGGTGTCATCGAATCGTAGATTGCACTTGCCGTTGTACTGCTCCGCCAGACCGAAGTTCAGATTAATCGACTTGGCGTGGCCAATGTGAAGATAACCGTTCGGCTCCGGGGGAAAACGGGTGTGCACCCTCCCCTCGTTTCTGCCGGCGGCGATGTCCTCATTGATCTGGGCGCGGATAAAATCCGAGCCTCCTCCAGTTGTTTCGGTGTCGCTCATTCTGTTGAACCTCTATTGGAATTCTCTAAGAGTCTCTGCCTGGACTGCCCGGACTACCCGAACGTCGAGCCGTTGAATCCCCACATCGTTCTCGGGGCGTCGACAAACTCGATATAGACTCGCTCCGGAGCTATGCCGAGCTCTCCATCGACAAAGCCCGAAAGAGCGGCATTCTAACTCTCCGCGGTCACGTCACCGGCAAGACCGATATCGTCGGCGACCTTCTGCATACCCGCGAGGGTCTCGGTTATTACGTCGTTGAGCTCCATGCCGAGCATTTCCGCCCCCTGAGCTATCACTTCACGGTTGGCCCCGGCGGCGAAGCTCTTTTCTTTCCACTTCTTCTTTACGGACTTGGCCTTCATATCGAGGATGCTCTTGGACGGGCGAACCAGGGCGGTTGCTGTGATGAGCCCGGTGAGCTCGTCAATCGTATAGAGCACCAGCTCCATCTTATGCTCCGGCTTATCGTCGGTAAACATGCCCCAGGCGTGGGATCGAATGGAGCGAATGTACTCCTCCGGCCACTCCGCCTCCCGGAGAATTTCCGTCGTTTTTTGACAGTGTTCTTCCGGGTACGCCTCCCAGTCCAGGTCGTGGACCAGGCCTACAACGCCCCATTTCTCCACATCTTCCCCGAATTGTTCGGCGAAGTGGCGCATCACCGCCTCCACGGCTCGGGCGTGATTGATAAGACTCTCCGACTTTGTGTAACTGGTAAGAAGCTCGAACGCCTCATCTCTCGTTGGGGTCTGCATGGGGTGTATAGTAGCAGATCACCGGGGCGTATGGAAGTCTACGAGTCGCTCCCCTCGAGGAGGGATCGGAGGTCCGGGGGTTCGTAACCGAAGGAGCGGTAGAGCACCTCCGCCGGCAGATCCACCACCCCGACCGACGCCGCGTCGATTACCGCCGAGTCTCCTGTGGCGATAATGCCGCTCCCCTCCTGTTTGAGAGGATAGTCCGCCGATTGGACAACGTAGGTCTCCACCTCCAGCCCGTAGTTCGGAGCGCGGGCGGCGATCTCTGCCGCGTGGGCGCCGCTGTGAGAGACCGGAGAGTCGAGGTAGAAGCGCACCCGCTTGGGACGCAGGTCCCTTAGGGTCTCCAGGAGGGGTTCGAGAATCCAGTCAAGCCGCTCCGCCTTGCCGAGGCGACCGTGGACAGCCCCGGCGTCCCGGATAAAGCCGTCGGTTGAACGAAAGAGAAGCCTTCCGAGACGGTAATTCAATAGGGTGAAGCCGACATTGTAGAAGTCCACCAGGAGTCGAGCCTCTCTGACGCTTTCCGAGGGCATCTGTTTCGCGCTTCTTCGGCGGTCTTCCTCTGAGCTCGAGACGCCGCGATAGAGGAGCAGCCGCTCCTCTCCCGAGAGCCGGTGCCGATCCCCGACCACTTTCTTCATGGTGCTTTCCGGATAACCACGCTCGATAAAGAGCCTGTAATCCCGCACCGCCCCCGTGAGCCGCTTCAAACTATCGTCGTCGGCCCTCATACTCGCCTGGTAAAAGGGGCGTATCGCGCCCGAAATTTCTCACTGCCCTCATCGAGCTCTTTGATCAGCCAGCCTGCGAGATCTCTGAGGCTGCCGGTACCCGGGTGCTCGGAGCTCGAGGCAAGGAGCGTGGCGTAGTTGAGCCAGTCCCGGGCGACCTTGGCCGTCGCCTCTCTTCCGTGTTGCTGGTACTGCAGAGCCCAGTCGACCCCCCGGATAAAAACCTTGCGCACAAAGAAGTAGATCCGATGCTCTCCGGTGACAAAGGTAAAGTTGTTCTGCTGCCTGAGATAGTTGGAGAAGAGCCGAAGAAACTCCGGGTCGTACCGTTCTCCCCAGTAGAGTACGCTCTTAATGATGCGGAGGTTGCGGTTTTTGAGGGAAGGATTGGAGCGAATCTTGAAGGCGTAGATCCCCGCCGCCATATACCGGGTGAGGGAGGCGTAGAGGGCGGTTCGCGCCGTAATCGGCTCCTCCAGGCCGAGCTCCCGGGGGATCGCCAAGGGGTCGAAGCCGTCGTAGAGCCCCCGGCGGGCCGAATGATTACGGAGTTGCTCCTCGAGCTCTGCGAACGCCTCTCGCACCCGTATAAAGTCCCGTTCCGTACCACCGGGTCTGTCGGGATGAGTGCGCATAACCAGGGCCCGGAACTCCTGCTTGAGCTCTTCCTCGGTGAGATCACCCCGCTTGCGTAGCTCTTCGATGGCACGATCCACGGAGAGCTCATCAAAGGCCACGGTAGCGCACTCCTGTGGTTACACGGCCCTCATAGCGGTCGATAAAACGCCATGCCGGAAGTTGGTGATCTACGGCGAACTCCACCTCCAAAGGAGCAATTTGGAAGTAGGTGGAAGGCGTGAGAAATAGCGAAAAACCTGGGCCAAGAAGGCTGAGCTCGTTGTGGTAATGGCCACAAAAGATGTCCACCTGAGGTCGGGTCTTCTCCAACACCTCTTGCAGCAGCTCCCTGCCCTTCAAGGTGTAGTGACGCTCCATGTGAGCGATCGGGAGGGGAACCGGCGGATAATGCATAAAGAGAAGCACTTCTTCCTCAGAACTTCCCTCGATCTGCTCCTCGAGCCAACGAGCGTCCGCTTCTTCCACTTCTCCCCCGGGGGTGTCGAAGAGAATGAGGTACTCACCTCCGAGGTCAATCGTGCGGTGCAGGCGGTCCGCACCGCTCCTTCCAGTCTCCGGGGTGAGGGTGAACTCTTCCGTTATCATTTCGGGAATATCATGATTGCCGGGAAGGACCGTGTAGTTGAGCCCGGTTTCATCGAGCCTCTCATGGACCCAGCGGTATATCTCCCGGTTGCCCCGGTCCAGAGCGAGGTCACCGGTAATCACGAGAAGCTCCGGCCGCGCCTCCTCGATCTCCCGAAGAACCGCGAGAAAGCTCTCCCTTACCGGGACTCCCCGGGGCTCCTCTCCGGCGTTGCCAACGTGGATGTCCGTAAGATGGGCTATCATTCTACTACCGTCCAGTCTACATGCTTGACGAGACCTCTCGCAACGGCCTATCGCTCGAGAGCGTTGAGGATCGAGTGAATCAGTGCAACATCTCCCCCCTCCACGTGGGCGAGCCGCTCCTTTACCCGGCCTAGTAGCGCCTCGTTTACCCTCCGTTCCGAGAGGAGTTTCTCAACTCGCTCCAGGAGAGCTCGGTACTCGGGCCCGGTGGTTTGCTCCGTGGAGGAGTGCTTCGGCTCCGCGGACTCGTGGATAATCGGAGCGAGCTCGTAGGCGTAGATCAGAACCGCCTGGGCAAGGTTTAGCGAAGGATAGGTCGTTATTAGCGGTACGGTTGAGACGAGATGGCAGCGCCGCAGGACGCTGCTAGGGAGTCCGGAGGCCTCGCTACCGAAGAGAATAGCCACCCGGGATACACTCGCGCCCTTACCGGTGAGTAGCGGGGGCAGAGATCGGAGGTTGATGTACTCCAGGACGCTCCTTCTTCGCCTGGCAGTGGTCCCGACGATGAAATCGTAGCCCTCCAGAGCCTCGTCTAGTGTGTCGAATCGCTGTACCTGATCGAGATACTCTCGAGCGCCGTGGGCGAGGCGGCGGGCATCCGGTGATCCCTCGAGGCCCTCCGGGGCGGAAACGAGGACCGGCGGAGAAAACCCGAGGGTCTTTAGTCCTCGGCAAATCGAACCGAGGTTTCCGCCCTCTTGTGGCTCCATAAGGAGGGTCCCGATAGTCACCGTGGTCTACCGCCCTATCTCTTTCGGCGTAAGCCATTCCTCGAGCACTGCACGTTCCGGAGCGAGATCTTCCCACCGATCCATATAGAGGCGAAAGGTTACCGCCGCTGAGGTTGGTAGCGGATCGAGATCCTCCCCGGCGAGATGAGCCGCCGCCTCCTGTATACCAGGGTTGTGTCCCACCAGGAGTACGTGCATAGGCTCCGGGGGCAGCTCCTTGAGCCGGTAAATCAGTTGTTCCGGCTCTGCCATGTAGATTCGCTCCTCCAGGAGTATGGAGCCCGAAGGCAGGCCGAGAATACCCGCAGCGATCTCACCGGTGATTCTCGCTCTACGAGCACTACTGAGAAGACAGAGATCAACCGTAGGAGCCTGTTCCTGGAGCTCCTCTGCCACCAGGGCTGCGTCCGTGACGCCCCTCCTGGTCAAGGGGCGGTCGAAGTCTTCGATCCCCTCCACGCCCCGGGCCGCCTTTCCGTGGCGCATGAGGGTCAGATACCGTTCGGCCATTGTTACCTCCTAGAAGAGTTTAGAAGAGTTTACTTCTCCGACCGGGAGCGCTACTCCCGTAAAATACACGCATGAGCCGACTCATAATCTTCACGTCCTCGAGATGCGCCGTCTCCCGGGCGCTGTGCATGGCGAGAATCGGCACACCGAGATCCACGGTCGGTATAAGAGAGGAGGTGGCGCTCATGGGACCCACGGTGGTTCCCGCGGGAACATCCGCGCGGTTCTGGATAAGCTGCAGCGCAACCTCCGCCTCCTGGGCGACGAGACGGAGCTTTGCAGTCGCCTCCGGCTCCGTAGCGTATCGCCGCACGGCGCTCAGTTTTATCGCTGGGCCGCTTCCGAGTTCCGGTAGATAGGCGGGGTCCTGTTTCTCCGGAAAACTCGGGTGGTTTCCGTGGGTAGCATCGTTCGAAAGCAGCAGGGAGCGACTGATCGTCTCCTCCAGCCGGGGTAGGGACCTCTCCGGAGCGCCTTCAGCGGATAGAAGTGCCTCGAGTATCATGGAGATCCCTGGAGACCGAGCTCCGGTTCGACTAAGACTTCCGATCTCCTCGTGGTCGAAGAGTATCGCGATCTGCGCAGCACCGCCTGCATTCGCCTCAAGAAGCCCCTGGAGGTTAGCGTACACTCCCGCCAGATTGTCTATTCTCGAGGCGGTGAAGAAACTCCCGCCACCAGCTCCCCAGGGGCTCGCCTCTTCGGCGGGAACGAGAAAGAGCTCACCCTCCACTATCGCCTCGCTGTCGATCCCGGAAAGTCCCGCCACGCTCGCCAGGAGACCGGGAGCGAGTATCTCTTCGTCTATCAGGGGACGGACATGGGTGTGCTTGTCGTAGGTAAACCCTTCATTAACCTTCTTGTTGAGGTGAATCGCCAGGTTCGGGATTACCCCGACGGCCTTGCCTGTACGGACCGGGTGCAACTCAACGCCTTCCTTCCCGTGGACGGCGATCGTCCCGGCAATCTCGAGGGGCCGATCGAGCCAGGTTGAAAGTATCGGTGAGCCGTACACTTCCACTGGAACCGCGCGAAGGTTTCCTTTCTCGGAGAGCCCGCGCACCTTTAGCTGCAGGGCGGGACTATCCGTGTGGGCGAGGGTAATCCGGGAGCCCGCTTCAGTGAGACTGGCCGTACCACGGCGGAACGCCGCGAGAAAGCCAGTTCCCCGGCGAAAGAAGTACCCCTGCCCGGGCTCGAGAGACCAGTCCCCTCCAGTGAGTTCCTGAAACCCCGCGTCACTGAGCACTTTCGCGGCGGTAGAAGCGGCGTGATGCGCCGTGGGGCTGGAGTTGATAAACGAAAACAGATCCATCATTGGATACACCTCGTCTTAGTAGAGCTCAAAGTGAAGAAGCCTGCACTCAATCGGTCCGTTATACAGCTCGATCCTGGCGCTGCTGCGCAGACCGATGGAGCGTGACTGAGGAAGGTTCCCCGTCAGGATCCAGGCGTCACCGGAAAGGCCGCTCTGCTTAAGCCAATCTCCAAAGCTACGGTAGAGTGCCTCGATATCGGTATCGGTCCCGCCCTCACCTCCGGTCCGTTCGCCGTAGGGGAGATTGGTAACCACCGTCGCCTCTCCTGATATCCCCACCCCCGAGAGGTCGAGATCCCGGGCATCCGACTGCAGCAGCTGAACCGCCTCGGAAAGCCCTAGGCGTTCGAGGTTTTCGCGAGCCGCCGAGAGCTGTTCCTCGGAGATGTCCACGCCAACAACTGAGGGAGCAGCAGCGCCTGGTCCGGGGGCATGCGACTTCGCGTTTTCCTGGGATTCCCTAGCCTCCTCCACCGCTTCCCGCCAGGTCGCTTTTTCGTGGTCCGGCCAGCGAAGATGAGTCCAGCCGCGGTGATAGCCGTTCGGAGCGATGCGGAACGCCTTAATGAGAGCCTCCGCAAGAATTGTCCCGCTCCCGCAGAAGGGATCCAGGAGCGGGCGCTGGCCATTCCACCCCGCCAGGTCCAGGAGACCTGCCGCAAGAACTTCATTGACCGGAGCCACCCCGCCGCGCTTTCTGTAACCCCGCCGGGAGAGCGGCTCCCCAGAGGCGTCCAGGAGGAGCTCAACCCTATCGCCGAGAATCCTGAGCTGGAGCTGCAGATCCGGAGCGTCGGGACGTACGGAGGAGCGACGGTTCGTTTGATTTCGCTGCCGATCCACAATCGCGTCCTTGACGACCTGCGAGGCGAACCGGGCGTTTCTAAAGAGCGAGGAACTGGTCTGGGGCCTGATGGCAAAGGTGTCTGCTGGAGTAATCAGCTGCTCCCAGGGAAGCGCCCTGGCCCCGTCGTAGAGGGCGTCCCGGGAGGCGGCGCGAAAGCTACTCAGCTTTCTAAAGACCCGAATAGAGAGGCGACTCCAGAGCAGGATTCGGTAGAGATTCTCTTTTGAGGATCTGAAGGAGACCGCCCGCTCCGAGCGCTCGGTCTCCTGGGCGCCCAGATCGGTGAGCTCCACCTGCAGGAGTTCCTCGAGACCCGAGAGGGTCGTCGCCACGTACGCCGGCTCCCGACCAAAGCGCTCGTTTCGCTTGATGAGTTTCGCCACCTAGGCCCCCCTGGTTTGTATGAGAAAGACGAGGTAGGCCAGGTAGAGAACCAGAAGGAGCACCCCGCCGAGCCGGGAGAGATGGCGACGACGCAGAAGGGAGGCGAAAAGCACCACACTCACCAGGAGCATCATCAGAAAGTCCAGGGAGAAGTCAGTGACTCCAATTTCGATGTTTCGCACGATGGAAGTCGCGCCGAGGACCATAAGTGTGTTGAAGATGTTGCTGCCGATGATGTTTCCGATGGAAATATCCATCTCTTTCTTTATCAGGGAGGCTATGTTGGTAAAGAGCTCCGGCAGGCTCGTGCCGAGGGCGACGATGGCTATTCCAATAAAGCGCTCTCCAGCGCCGAAGAGATTGACGGCGATCCAGGAAGCTCCATCAACAAGAAGCTGCGCTCCCCAGGCGAGGGCGGCAATGCCAACAATAATAAAGGCGAGAAGCATTCCTAAGGGTTTGGTCGCCGCCTTTTCCGGGTCCACCTCGGCGGTTTCAATCTCTTCCACCGGCGTCATTCCGGCGATTGCCCTGCGATAGAGCTGTCCCACGTAGAGAACGAGGATTACAACCAGGACTATTCCCTCGATCGTCGAAATGACCCCGCCCATCCAGGGAGGATCGCCCCCAAAGTTCCAGGCGACAAAGAGGAGGATGCCGTAGGTGATGAACATAAAGGGAATATCGAATCGGATGACCCCGATGTTCACGGGAGAGACGAGAAAGAGCGCTGAGAGACCGAGAATGAGGGCGATGTTGATGATGTTGCTACCGAGGACGTTACCCACGGAGACGCCCATCCTCCCTTGCCAGGCGGCAACGAGGCTCGCAAAGAGCTCCGGGGCTGAGGTCCCGAAAGCAACGACCGTCAGCCCGATAACCAGACTCGGCATTTTCAGCCGTACAGCCACACCCGAGGCGCCAAGGACCAAGCCGTGGCCGCCGGCGTAGAGGAGAACAAAGCCCGCGAGGAGAAAAAGGAGGTTCACGGCGATAGCAGTGCTCACGTTGTCGTTCCTTTCGCTGTTGATAAGAGTTCCTGAGAGAGCCGGGAGGGATAGTCAGTAACGATGCCGTCGACCCCGAGGCTAATGAGGCGTCGCATGTCCGCCGGATCGTTGACGGTCCAAATGTGCACCTCCCTTCCTGCCTGATGGGCTGCACTGAGAAAGCGTTCTGTGAGTAGAAGGAGGTTCCCGTGGTATTCGGGGATTTGCAGGTAAGGGACCCTCCGGGAGGAGAAGCGACCAAGGCCGAGGCGCGTCAGGAAGTAGAAGCGCCGCACATCCCCGGGATGGGCGCTGCTGGTGATTTCCGGTGCCATCTTTCGCACTCGTCTCAGCGGCGACGGCAGGAAGCTCGCCACCACGGTGCGATCCACCCGATCGAAGCGGCGGATGAGAGCCACTGTCAGATCCGCGGCCAGGGGCGTATCTACCTTTATGTCCACGTTCATCTGCGCAGTGGGCAGGGAGTCAAAGAGCTCCTCCAGGGTGAGCAGGGTGAGACCCCTTCCCAAATAGGGGCGTTCTCCATGCTCGTCTGTCCAGAGCGCCCCGGCATCCGCACGCCGAATCTCATCCAGGGAGAGCTCGGAAATCCTGCCGGAATCTCCGCTCACCCCCAGTAGATTCTCGTCGTGGCAAACCACCAGTTCGTGATCGCCACTGAGATGAACGTCCAGTTCCAGAACATCCGCGCCCACGGAAAGAGCGTGCTGGAACGCCTCGAGGGTACTCTCCGGCCGCTCCCCCGCTCCGCCGCGGTGGGCAATATTCAGAACCGCGTTTTTGCCAGAAAAGGGACTCACCGGCGCTACCTCGAGTGGGGAATACAAAAACGGCCGTCCCACTTCGGGGAACGGCCTTATGGGCGGAGAGGGATTTGAACCCCCGACATCCTGCTTGTAAGGCAGGCGCTCTCCCAACTGAGCTATCCGCCCGCACTCCGGGGGAAGCTACCACACAGCCCCGGTTGTGTCAACTGCGACAGGGTCCAGGAAGGGGGCCCTACTCCTGCTCCAATTGGCCGAACTGTTTGAATTTATGCCGCCATATGGTACTATCCCGCTGACAACTATGGAACCCAAACGCATTCGCAATATCGGCATTATGGCGCATATCGATGCCGGTAAGACAACAACTACCGAGCGCATACTCTTCTATACTGGCAAGTCCCACCGCATTGGCGAGGTCGACGACGGAGCGGCGACGATGGACTGGATGGTGCAGGAACAGAACCGTGGCATCACCATCACCTCCGCGGCTACAACGACCTTCTGGCGGGATCACCAGATCAACATAATCGACACACCCGGCCATGTGGACTTTACCGCGGAGGTGGAACGGAGCCTCCGAGTACTCGACGGTGCTGTGGCGATCTACTGCGCCGTCGGCGGGGTGGAGCCACAGTCCGAAACGGTCTGGAACCAGGCCAACTCCTATCACGTGCCTCGGATCGCCTACATAAACAAAATGGACCGAATCGGCGCGGACTTTTACGGCGTCGTGGAGGAGATTCACGAAAAGCTCGGCTCCAACGCAGTGCCAATCCACATTCCAATTGGCAGGGAGAACAGCTTCGAGGGTACCATTGACTTGATCCGAATGGAGGAAGCCCACTGGTCCCAGGACGCCTACGGGTCGACGATAGAATACAGTCCGATCCGGGAGGAGTATCAGGAAATCGCTGAGCAGTGGCGCGAAAACCTGATGGACGCGGTTACCGCCGTGTCCGACGACCTGACCGAG
Organism: uncultured Spirochaetaceae bacterium; assembly: GCA_964478055.1. GTDB lineage: Bacteria > Spirochaetota > Spirochaetia > DSM-27196 > Alkalispirochaetaceae > CAYZHV01. The sequence continues at coordinate 12,801 of CAYZHV010000062.1, forward strand.
CTCTACCTGGAAGGAAAAGAGATACCCCGGGAGCTGCTCTCCCGTGTCATTCGCGACGAGACAGTCGGTGAGCGGATGATGCCGGTCTTTTGCGGCGCCTCCTTGCGAAACATAGGTGTACAGCCGCTTATGGACGCCATAGTCGACTTTCTACCGGCGCCGCAGGAGCTCCCGCCGATCGTGGGCCACCACACGAAAAAGGACGAGGATATCGACATCGAGCGCTCCGTGGATGGCCAGCCTCTCGGTCTCGTTTTCAAGATTCAGGCCGATAGGGAGGCGGGCAATCTCTCCTTCGTCAGGGTCTACTCGGGAACAATCAAGGCCGGAAGCGCCGTCTACAACGTGGCCAAAAAGAAGAGGGAGCGAGTAAATCGACTTCTCAGGGTCCACGCAAACCGGACGGAGCAGATAGACAGGGTGGAGGCGGGCGATATCGCCGTGGTGGTAGGATTCAAGATCGCCCAGACCGGCGATACCATCGGAAGCGAAGGAATGCCGGTCCTCCTCGAGCGAATGCACTTTCCCGAGCCCGTGATCTCCGTTGCGATCGAGCCAAAGACCCTCTCGGAACGGGAGAAAATGAAAGATGTGCTCCAACTTCTCACCCTGGAGGATCCCACTTTCTTCTATACCGACAACGAGGACACCGGGGAGCTCATCATTTCCGGAATGGGAGAGCTTCACATAGATGTTCTGGTTACCCGAATAATCGAGGACTACAAAGTTGGCGCAAAAGTGGGCAATCCTCAGGTCACCTACCGAGAATCGATATCCAAGGAAATTACCCACCTGGAAAAGTACCATCGCGTCATCGGCGGCAAGGAAAACGGTGCAGAGATTTCCCTAAAGGTCTACCCCGTTCCCAGGGGAAACGGGACGACCTACGAGTCCAAGGTCTCCAAGAACAAGCTGCCTGAACAGTTCCAGGAAGCGGTACGGCGCGGGGTGGAAGCGTCCTTTTCTTCCGGCATACGGTATGGCTATCCCGCCACGGACCTCGCTGTGGAGCTCGTGGGGGCAAAGTATGACGAGAACACCTCTACTGAGTTCGCCTACGAGGCGGCTGCCTCCCTTGGCTTTGACAACGCTTGTCGCGAGGCGAGTCCTATTCTCCTGGAGCCGATCATGCGGGTCGACGTGATGTGTCCCAAGGAGTTTCTTGGAGATGTCATTAGTGGGATTACGATGCGTGGCGGCCTGGTCCATGGCGTGGAGTCCCGAACGAGCGCCGAACACATACGGGCGGAGGCGCCGATGGCTAACATGTTCGGCTACTCCACCTCACTGCGCAGCGTCACTCAGGGGCGCGGCAATTACGCAATGGAGTTTTCGCACTTTGCCAAGAAAGAAGAGTCCGGGGCCAAGTAGCGGCCTTAGTCAGCCTCCGCGGCGAGAGCGTTGGCAGCATCTATGATTTCTTCGAGCACTGGCTGGTAGTTGGCGATTCTTGAGCGAGGAAAGCGGAATCCGATTGCCCCGGGATGGCCCCCTCCGTCACTGATGTTCAGCCGGTCGAGTAGTTCCCTGAGGTCAACCTTCTCGTAGCCGTAGTTTCTTCTCATTCTGCACTGCAACAGACTCTCTGTTCCACGCTCGTCATAGTAGACCACCAGGCCCAGCCGTCCGCTCTCTTCCGCGAGGCGATCGGTGGCGGAGCGGGCTACGGAAATGACCACGTCCGCCCCGTAATCGTTGAAGAGCTTGGATGACTCTTCAGGGTCCAGTGCTACGAATCCGACGGCACCCTCGAAGCGCTTGTGATGCATAATGTACTGCCAGACTTGTCGTTCCGCGTCACTCAGCCGGACCATCTCGGTGTAGACGTGCTCGGAGTCCGCAAAGTTCCCCTTGGAAAACGTAAGATCCTGCAGAAGGTTGTCCAAAAAGCTCGTAAGGAGGTTGTACATTCTTGCCTCCCGCACCGAGGAGAGAACACGACCCATCTGGGTGTCCCCAACCATACCGGTCAGGAGGGCAACTACGACGTTGCGACTGAAAACCTCCTCCACCAGTCCACTCGAGTTGAGCTTTATGGCGAGACGGGCCAAAAGGGAGCAGGCCGAGGAGGCGCGGTCCACCAGGGCGAGCTCGGGTTTGCCGATATACTCGGAGTCCCCACCCAGATGGTGGTCTATTTCCATTATTACGGTGTCTTCTTTCGCAATCGCTTTCTGCAGTCCGGTATCATGTGGAAGGAGGGAGGGCTTGGCGGTGTCACAGATCACCGCGCTGTCTGGAGGATGCTCCGCGGGATCATTGACGACTACGCCGTTGTATCTGGCAATGGTGAGCAGATAGTCCAGGTTCTTCGGCATGTGACCGGAGGTGACGATCCGCACAGGCTTGAGGAACTTTCGAATGAGGAGAGAAACGGCGACCATCGTGGCGAGACAGTCGGCGTCGGGACTTGCATGTCCGGAGACGAGAAAGCTCTCTCCTTCGCCAAAGCGATCCAGGATGCGTCGGTAGAGTCGGTTCTTCTGGGCGATCGTGGTCAGCGGCTGTTTACTCATTCCCACCGTCCACCATACCACCCAAGACGACACAATTCCGGCCTCGTTCTTTGGCCTCGTAGAGCGCCCTGTCCGCCGCGTCCCAGAGAGCGCGCTTATCTGCGGCGTCCTTTGGGAAGGAGGCAATCCCCTGGCTGGTGGTTACACTTTTGATCTCCCCTCCCTGGTCGGCAAGAATCGGAAGCTGTTCGACGGCGTATCGAATCGCCTCGCACCGTTCACAGGCGGCTTCACCGGTGGTTCCGGGGAGGAGCGCCGCAAACTCGTCTCCGCCGTACCGGGCGACAATATCCTCCTCGGCGAAATACTCCTTGAAAACGGTGCTCGCCGCCCGAATCACCTCATCCCCGATGTCATGCCCGTACGCTTCGTTGAGCTCGTTGAAGTGATCCAGGTCGATCATCACAAAGCTCAGGGGCTCCCCGGTCTCCCGGGCTCGAGCGAACTGCGTTTCCAGGGCCTCGTCGAGGAAGCGCCGGTTAAAGAGCCCGGTGAACTCGTCGGTTATCGAGCGCTTTCGGGCGCTCTCTCCCCACTGCACCATTCCCGAGAGGAAGGCGCTGCTCCGTTGGAGCCTGGCGGCGACGATCCTAAGCATCCGATTCATCACCTTGATAGCAACCGAGGGGCGTTCAGCCATAAGGCGGGAGAACTCCTCCATTGAGAGGCCGTAGAGAAAGCTCCTCCCTTTGGAACGGCAGGTCGCAGAGCGCGGGGCGTCCTCGAAAATCGACATCTCCCCGAGGAAATCTCCCGCCTCCAGGGTGGCAATCTCGATCGTTTCCCCCGCGTCGGTATCCATCTCGATGGCTATGCTTCCCTCTTTGAGGATGAACATCTCCGTGCCCGGCTCTCCCTGGTAAAAGAGGGCGTCTCCGGCTTCGTACTCGTGGGGCGTGAGGACCGCGGCAATGGAGCGTCGCTCCTCATCAGTCAACTGCGAGAAGATATCAACATCTCGAAGGAATCGTGCAACCGTTTCCATCACTGCTCCGCCGCGCCCGTAAGCTGGTCGACATGCCAGACCCGGCCGCCTCCGGCGGTTCTTGCGGCGTAGACCGTCTCATTGGTCTTGGCAATCAGCTCCTCCACATCCTCGCCGTCCAGAGGGATGGTGCAGTAGGAGGCGCTCGCGGAGAGCTGAAAACTCCTCCCGCCGGTAAGGTCCTCAATAGAAGTCGAAGCGAGGGTCTCCCGGGCTCGGCCCGCGAGCTCCGCCGCATCCTCGGGTCCACCTCCGGGGAGCACTATGCCTATCTCGTTTCCTCGGTACCGCACAGGTATCGCCTCTCCCGGAAGGCAGTCCCCCACCCTATTTGCAAACCGTTCCAGGGTCTTGTCGCCTACGTCGTGCCCAAAGGTGTCGTTCACCATTTTGAAGTTGTCCGGCTTTACAAATATAAGCGATACACGGTCACTCTGCTGCTCAACGATTTTCGGCAGCTCCTCGTGCAAGTACGCCTTGTTGAAAAAGCCTGTAAGTTTATCGCGATAGACCTGCTGTCTGAGTTGCTGCACCCAGCTGCTGTTCTGCGAGATCAGGTGGTTCGTGGACCGAAGGCGGGAAGCTATAACACCGAGGAGCTTGAAGAGGACCTGTGCAAAGGTGCCTGGATACTGGACGGAGATTTCCTCGAACGAGAGCCCATGTCCCGGAAAGAGTAGGAGCTTGGTTG
>CAYZHV010000063.1:0-16894 GCA_964478055.1 uncultured Spirochaetaceae bacterium
ATGATGCCCCTGGCGTACAGTATCGCCGAGGGAATCGTCTTTGGTCTCGTCTCCTATGTGATCATCAAGCTGCTCTCGGGCAAAGGAAAAGAGGTTGGTGTAGCTACCTACATTGTTGCGGCGATCCTCTTCCTCAGCTTCTTCGTCTAGTCTTAACTCTTATCGCCGGGTGGGGAGCTCCTCACCCGGCTTTTTGCAAAAAGTGTTGCCAGCTCGCCGTTCTGCGTCTAAGCTGGTTCTATCGGGAAACAGTTTCGAGGAGCTCATTTCTGGTGGGCTCTGTTTGATCTGATTTTTTCCAGTTCTTTTTTTCAGACTAAACCCAAAAAGAACAGAGACCCGGGTTGGCTAGAACAGCGCCCGAGGTAGGTAGTATCAAGAAGCTTGTTGCTACCGGGTAGAGCAGGCTCTTCCTGGAACAGGAGTTAGCCGCTCTTAGAGTGCCGGTCCCGCCGTCGCGCTCATAAAGAGCTCTAATTCCCTGCGAAAGGGGGAGATAGCTGCCCGTTAGCAACAAGCTTCTATATACCAACCAAGAGAGGTAGGATCATGGGTGACACGATGCGGCTCCTCCCCCTAGGGGAGCTCATAGATCGGATAGTGGAGGAGTACCGGCAGACCGGCGCGATTTTCGATCTTTCTGAGGAAAGTTGGTATCGAAAGAAGGATGACCGCGCCATGCGAGTCTTCGGGGAGGCGTGCGAGACTCCCCTGGGGCCGGCGGCGGGTCCCCATACCCAGCTCGCCCAGAACATCGTCAGCTCCTATTTGGCGGGAAGCCGCTTTATCGAGCTCAAGACGGTGCAGATCCTAGACGCCCTGGAGATCGAGAAGCCCTGCATCGACGCCGCCGACGAGGGGTATAACACCGAATGGTCCACGGAGCTCACCCTGGAGGAAGCGTGGGAAGAGTACGCCAAAGGATGGGTGCTCCTTCACCTAATCGAAGAGCTCTTCGACTTCAGGACCTCCGACGCGGAGCGCTCCTTCATTTTCAATATGAGCGTCGGTTACGACCTCAAAGGAATCACGACCGAGCCGATGCAGCGCTTCATCTCCAGGATGAAGGACTCCTCATCGGAGGCGAAGTTTAAAAGCTGGATAGAGGAAGCGCGGGCCACCGCCAACAAGCTCGTTGATACCGGCCTGGAGAACAAGGCCGAAGCGGTGCGGCATCTCGAGGTTCCGGGCGAGATTTGCACCACCATGACTCTCTCCACCATGCATGGCTGTCCGCCCGCGGAGATCGAGTCGATCTGTGAGCACATGCTTGTTGAGCAGGAGCTCGACACCTTTGTTAAGCTCAATCCGACCCTCCTGGGCTATGAGTTTGTCCGGGAGACCCTCGACGGCCTGGGATTCGATTACGTCACCCTGAGCCACGACAGCTTCGATCATGATCTGCAGTATCCCGACGCCATTGCGATTCTCACTCGCCTCAGGAAACTAGCCGAAAAAGAGGGGCGCCGCTTCGGCGTGAAGCTGAGTAACACCCTGCCGACGGTGAACGACCAGGACGCCCTCCCGGGGGAGGAAATGTACCTCTCCGGGCGGACCCTCTATCCCCTCACCATCAACCTCGCCGCCACACTCTCCCGGGAGTTTGATGGGGATCTTCCGATCTCCTACTCCGGAGGAATCACCATCCACAACGTCCGGGAGGTGTTCCGCACCGGCATACGTCCCCTCACCTTGGCGACGGATCTTCTCAAGCCCGGGGGATATCTCCGGATGGTCCAGCTCGCCGAGGCGCTGGAGGCTGAAGAATCCTGGGACTCCGGTCGCATCGACGTCGCTGCCCTGACGGCGCTCGCGGAGAAGGCGAAAAGCGCGAAATCCGTGGAGAAGAGTTTCAGGGGAACCCAAGCGGTTCACAATCCCGGGCGCCTCCCCCTATATGACTGCTACGTTGCTCCCTGCGTCACGGCATGCCCCATCGGCCAGCACGTTCCGGAGTACATTCGCCTCGTCTCGGAGAAACGGTATGCCGACGCCCTGGAGATCATCTACGAGCGAAACGCCCTACCTTCGATCACTGGGCACATTTGCGACCACCAGTGCCAGCTCGTATGCACCCGCCTCGATTACGAGGGGTGCCTCAATATCCGGGAAGTAAAGAAGCTCGCCGTCCTCAACGGCATGGATGAGTACAAGGAGCGGCTCGTCGCAAGAGGAGAGCTGCCCGCGGCAGGAACCGGCCGGCGGGTCGCCGTAGTTGGTGCAGGCCCAGCGGGGCTTTCCTCGGCGTACTTCCTTGCCCGGGAGGGCTTCTCCGTAACCGTTCTCGAGCGCGAGCCTGACGCTGGCGGAGTCGTGCGAAACGTGGTGCCCCACTTTCGAATCAGCCGAGAGGCGATCGAGAGCGATATCGATATGATCAAGGAAATGGGCGTGGAGTTCCGCTTTGGTGTGGACGGCCATATCGATACCGACGCGCTCAAGAGTCAGGGGTATGAGTTTATCCTTCTCGCCTTGGGAACCTACCAGTCCCGGCCCCTCCCGATAGAGGGAGACAATCCGAACGTCCGGGCGGCCTATCCGTTTCTTATCGACTTTAACCGCAATCCGGACAAGATCGAGCTCGGCAAGCGGGTGGTCGTAATCGGAGCCGGGGATACCGCCATGGATTGCGCCCGAGCGGCCCTTCGTTCTCCCGGAGTGGAAGAGGTGACCGTTGCCTACCGCCGAGCGGAGGCGCAAATGCCCGCTAGCGAGGAGGAGTACGAGCTTGCCAAGGAGGATGGCATCGCCTTCCACTGGCTGCGAAACCCCGAGCGCTTCGACCGAGATGGCAGCCTCACCCTCAGGGTAATGGAGCTCGGGGAGCCGGACGACTCCGGTCGTCGGCGACCGCTCCCGACTCAAGCGACCGAGACGATCACCGCGGACACCCTCATTCACTCCATCGGGGACGATCCCGAGGTGGAGGTGCTTGCCGAGGCGGGGTTGAACCCGGATCAGAAGCGGGGCACCGTGAAGACCGGTCCCGGCGGAGAAACGCCGATAGAGAACGTCTTTCTCGTCGGTGACAGCCGAACCGGCGCGTCCACAATTGTGAACTGCATTGCCGAGGGCAGGAGCGCTGCGGACACGATCTGCCGGAAGGTCGACCCCGAGTGGAGCCGGGAAGAGCGGATTCCCGGGATGAACCCGGACGAGAGAGCCGAGGAGATTCTAAATAAGAAGGGTGAAATCCTTCCCAAGCCGGATCCAAGGGTCGATTACGACGAGATCACCTTCGCGGAGACCGAGGGACGCCGCTGTCTGGAGTGCAACTACATTTGCAACAAGTGCGTCGACGTCTGTCCCAACAGGGCGAACATCGCCGTGCCCATGAGCGCTCTCAGCGCCGTGAGTCCGAGCCTCCTCGGAAATGGCGCCGGCGCACCGGATACCGCCGAACCCTACGGCGGACCCGGACGTGCCCCGGGCCCCGCTCCCAACCGGTACCAGATCATCCACCTCGACGCCTACTGCAACGAGTGTGGCAATTGCGGCCACTTCTGCCCCTGGGAGGGCAGGCCCTACACCGACAAACCGACGGTCTTCAGCACTGCTGAGGACTTCGAAGCGAGCGAGAATCCCGGTTGGCTAGTTGCCGACGGCAGCGTGCGGATTCGATTCAACGGAAGCGAGAAGACCCTCACCCTCGAAGGAGGGCGACTGCTCGGATCCGGCGGCGAGAACGGCTCGGAAGAGCGATTCCATCGCCTCTTTGAGGCGCTCTACGCTAGTCGGCCGCACCTCTTCGGGCCGGTGGAACCGACGCGGCGAAAGCCCGCCGGGGCTGCACAGGGCTGAGGAACCCGGCGGTTCATACGTAAGAGATGGAGACAAAGATATGATTCTTTTTCAAAACGCCACACTCATGGAAATCGATCCTCCCCGGGTACGGGAGGGGATGGATGTCCTCGTCGAGGGAGACGAGATCACTGAGGTCGGTAAGAACCTGCGCCCCCGGCTTGCGGGCGGTGATGCGCCGGGCACCGGGGGAGGCGGAAGCGTCGGTGGCCAGGACCCCCGGATCATAGACGCCACGGGAAAGCTCCTCTTCCCCGGCCTCGTCTGCAGCCACCACCACTACTACTCCGGCCTCGCTCGTGGCATTATCGCAGACCTTGGGCCGATGCCGGACTTTGTCTCAGTGCTCAAGCAGCTCTGGTGGCGGATGGACCGCGCTCACGACGAGGAGAGTCTCTACGCCTCGAGCCTCATTTGCTCCCTCGACGCGATTCGTGCCGGGACAACGGCGGTTATCGACCACCACGCCTCCCCTTCCTTTATCGCTGGTTCCCTCACCGCGCTTCGGCGAGGCATGGAGAAGACCGGGCTCCGGGGGAGCACCTGCTACGAGGTTACCGACCGCCACGGCGAAGAAGGCATGCTCGAAGGGATCGAGGAAAACCGAAGCTTCGCCCTAGCCATAGACGATGAGAAGAAGCGCGGCACCTGGTCGGGCCTGAGCGAGGCGTACATCGGAGGCCACGCTCCCTTCACCCTCCCGGACGAGGGACTGCGGCGGATCGCCGAGGTAACCGAGGAAACCGGCAGAGGCTTTCACGTACACCTGGCGGAAGGGGCCTACGATGTATCCCACTCTCACATAACCTACGGCAAGGATCTGGTCCCCCGGCTCGACGAGTTTGGCCTGGTAAACGATAAGAGCATCCTCGTCCACGGCATCTACCTGAGCGCCGAAGAGGTGGAGCTCATGAACGAGCGAGACGCCTTCCTGGTGCATAACTGCCGCTCCAACATGAACAACAACGTCGGCTACAACCAGCGGCTGCCGGAGTACCGCAACCTCGCCTTGGGCACCGACGGCATCGGCGGGGACATGTTCGAGGAGATGAAAGTCGCCTTTTTCAAGCATAGGGACGCTGGCGGACCGATGCAGCCCGACGGCTTCCTCAACGCCCTCGCCTCGGGCTACCGACTCCTGGAGCGGAGCTACGGGCGGAAGTTCGGCCGTATCGACGAGGGGTATGTGGCGGATCTCGTCCTCGCGGAGTACGCGAGCCCCACGCCCTTGCGGGCGGAGAACATTGCCGGGCACATCGCCTTCGGCATGAGCTCGAACATTGTTGAGAGTGTGATGATCGGTGGCCGGATGGTCATGGAAGCGCGAGCGTTCCCCCTGGACACCGATTCGATATACGCTTCCGCCCGGGAAGAGGCGAAGCGGCTCTGGTCGAGGATGAACGAGATAGAACCGTAGCGCCCGTGAGGGCCGCTCCGCGGGGCCGACGCCGGGGACTCCCCGGCCGGAAGCCCCGGCGATAAGAAACAACAGAGGTAAGGAAGAAACGATGAGCAGAGCGGAGGAAATCTTAGCAAAGGCCGCGGCGTACAGAGATGAGACGGCCAAGATCTTGAGCGAGCTGATTCAGATCAAGTCCTACAGCGCCCAGGAAAAGGATGCAGCCATGAAGGTGAAGGAGCTCTGTGAGAGCTTCGGTTTCGACGAGGTGCGCATCGACGGTCTCGGGAGCGTGGTTGCCCGGATCGGCAACGGGAAGAAGAAACTCGCCATTGACGGCCACATCGATACCGTGGAGGTAGGCGATCCGGCGCAGTGGAACAAGGACCCCTTCTCCGGGGAGATCTCCGACGGTCTGGTTCATGGTCGCGGCTCTTCTGACCAGAAGGGCGGGGTGGCGGCAATGATTACCGCCGGGCGCATTCTCAAGGAGCTCGACTACGACGGAGCGTACTCAGTCTATCTCACCTTTACGGTGATGGAAGAGGACTGCGACGGCATGTGCTGGAAGTACCTCATAGAAGAGGAAGGGCTCAAGCCTGACTTTGTCGTATCCACCGAGCCCACGAGCTGCAAGATCCACCGCGGCCAACGAGGACGTATGGAGATGGTGGCCCGGATGAGCGGCGTATCCTCCCACGGCTCCGCTCCGGAGCGGGGAGAGAGCGCGGCGTACAAAGCGGCCCGGGCGGCCCTCGCCATGGAGCGACTGAACGCAAACCTCGAGCCTGATGAGGATAACTTTCTCGGCAAGGGTACCATTGTGGTGAGTCAGATCGATGTCCACGGTCCCTCGCAGTGCGCCGTTCCGGATCAGGCGATGCTCTACCTCGACCGGCGCCTCACCTGGGGTGAGAATAAGGAGCTCGCCATTAGCCAGGTCAAAGCGGAGGTTGCAAAGGCGATCGGGGAGCCCGAGAGCGCGGTGGATGTAACGATGCCGGAGTACACTCGCCGGGGCTGGAAGGATGCGGACTACGGACAGGAGCTCTACTTTCCGACCTGGAAAATTCCTGAGAATCATCCTATTGTTTTAGCCGGGGTAGAGACGTACAAGGCTCTCTATAAGAAGGAGCCTGTGGTTGACAAGTGGACCTTTTCCACCAACCTGGTGGCAACAACGGGACGACACGAAGTGCCGGCGATCGGCTTCGGTCCCGGAGACGAGGAGCAGGCCCACGCCCCGAACGAAATCACCCGGGTGGCGGATCTCGAAATCTGCAGCGCCTTTTACGCCATGCTGCCCTACGTCCTGGAGGAGGCCGAATAGAAATGCTCTCCTTTGGATATCGGTGCAGCGAGTGCGGCCGGGAGTATGAGATAACCCCGGATCGCATGCTCTGCGACGATTGTTCGGCAGAACAGCGCGACGACGAGCCGTTGCGGGGGATCCTCCAGGTGAAGCTTACCGGGAACGTGGACCGGGGGAGCGGGACCACTCCCGCTTGGACCGCCTACGACCTCCTCCCGGTAGAGCGTCGCTGGTTCCCTTCGATTCCCGTGGGGAACACACCCCTCTGGGAGCCCGAACGTCTGCGAGAAGAGCTCGGCATGCCCAAGCTCTACCTTAAAGATGACACCGCGAATCCCACGGGATCCCTCAAGGATCGGGCGAGCTACCTGGTAGCGGCCTACGCCCGTTCCCAGGGGATAGACCGCATCGTTGTTGCCTCAACCGGAAACGCCGGCTCCTCCATGGCAGGGGTCGGTGCTGCCGCGGGATTGCAGGTGCGGCTCTACCTGCCCGCAGCGGCACCCCCGGCCAAGATGACCCAGTCCCTGCAGTACGGGGCAGACCTGGTAAAGGTGGAAGGTACCTACGATGAGGCCTTCGCCCAGTCCTTGGCGTACTCGAAAGAACACGGCGGCCTCTCCCGGAACACCGGATACAACCCCCTCACCATCGAGGGTAAAAAGACCGTCTCTCTGGAGATCTTTCGTCAACTGGGAGAGAAGGCTCCGGACTACGTTTTCGTCTCCGCCGGGGACGGCGTTATTCTCAGCGGTCTCTTCAAAGGTTTCGAGGACCTGGTGGATCTCGGCTTTGCGGAGAAGATGCCCACGATTTGCATGGTCCAGGCCGAAGGCTCCCAGGCGATCAGTCGCGCCCTGGAGGCCGGAAGCTTCGGCCCTCCCAGCTCGGCAAAGACGATCGCGGACTCCATCTCCGTAGACGTTCCCAGCGCCGGCTACTTCGCCGTGGGACGCATGAAACGCCACGGAGGCCGGCCGGTCATCGTCACCGACGAGGAGATCCTCGCCGCCCAGCGCCGCCTCGCCTCGACCACCGGTCTCTTCGCGGAGCCGGCGGCAGCCGCGGCGGCGGCGGGCTTCTTCTCCATTCGTAACGAGTTGCCCGAAGATGCCACGGTGGTGCTCCTCATCACCGGTAGCGGCCTCAAGGACGTGGACTCAGCCAAGAAGGGGGTCGGCCTCTCATGAGTAGTACGATCAGTCGCCCCATCCCGCGCCTCGACGGCAAGGTCAAAGCGCGGGGGGAGGCGAACTACATCGGTGACTACCCCCACGACGGGGTGCTCACCGCACGATTCTATCGCTCCCCGGTCTGCCGGGGACGGATTCGCTCGCTGACTGTTCCGGAGCTTCCGGAGGGGTACTACGCCGTTGACCACCGGAGTGTACCCGGGGCGAACGAGGTGCCTCTCATCAAGAACGACTGGCCCGCCTTCGCGGTGGACGAGGTCCGTTACGTAGGACAGATTATTCTCGTTCTCGCCGGACCGGACCCGATGGTGGTCGAGGAGCTCTTAGGCCGAATCGAAATAGACGTGGAGGAAGTGGAGCCGGCGGTCAGTCTCGACGACGCCCTCGCTCTCAAAGGCGGTCCGATTCACGGCAGTGACAACCTCTTTGCGGACCTCGAGCTCCGGCGAGGAGACCCGGATGGGGTCTTTGCCTCGGCTCACCGGGTCATAGAGGGCGAGTACTCCACCGGTTTCCAGGAGCAGCTCTATTTGGAGACCCAGGGGCTCATCGTCTATCCCGATCGGGATGGGGGAAAGGTTACCATCGAGGGTTCCATGCAGTGCCCCTACTACGTTAAGCACGCCGTGGAGCATGTCATGGGGGACGCCGCTACGATTCGGGTCAAGCAGGCGACCACCGGTGGCGGCTTTGGCGGCAAGGAGGACTACCCGGAGATCATGGGAGCACCGCTAACCGTGGCGGCGTGGAAGATCGGTAAGCCTTTGCGGATGATCTTTGATCGGAGCGAGGACCTCGCCTGGACCTCCAAACGTCACCCCTCCCGGACCAAGGTGAGGACCGCCCATGACGAGAAGGGACGCATTTTAGGGTTGGACTTCGAGGTCCTCCTCGACGGCGGCGCCTACGAGAGCTACTCTCTCATCGTTCTGCAGCGCGCCATGTTCACCTCCAATGGGGTGTACAATTTCCCGAACGTTAGAGTCCGGGGAAGGGCGATAGCGACCAACACCGTTCCCTCCGGCGCCTTTCGCGGCTTCGGCGCGCCTCAGGCGATCTTCGCCCTGGAAATGCACATGGATCGGGTTGCCCGGGAGCTCGGTCTCGAGCCCCTAACCCTGCGAAAGCCCTACTTCGTCACCGCCGGAGACCCCACGGTTACCGGCGGAACGATTCGGGAGAAGGTGATTCTGGACAAGCTCATTGATCGGGCCTGGGAGCTCTCCGACTTCGAAAAGAAGTGGAAGCGGTACGAGGAGGAGCGGCGCCGGGCGGAGAGCGGCGGGATCGGGGCCGCACAGGGGCCCGGGACCAGCGGAGCCCCCGGGGCGAGCGGCGCACTCAGGGCTGGCGACACCGCACCCCGCCGGGGTATCGGTATTTCTCTCTTTAACCACGGCTGCGGTTTTACCGGGGATGGTGAGCAGCGAATCATCAAGGGACGAATACAGATCCGTAAGGACGAGTCCGACCACGTCTCGATTCTCTCTGCGAGCATCGACATGGGGCAGGGCCCCAAGACCACCTTCCGAAAAGTGGCCTCCCGGATTCTCGGTATCGATCCGGAAGAGATCTCCTTCGAGAACCCCGACACGGATCTCGTGCCGGACTCAGGCCCCACCGTGGCGAGCCGAACCATGATGGTGGTGGGGTATCTCCTGCAGCAAGCCGCGGAGCGTCTCCGGGATCAGTGGAAGCCCGGGGAGGCCCAGGAGGTGGAGGTGGGCTACAAGATGCCTCCCGGCATCTCTTGGGATCAGCAGGGATTGCGAGGTGACGCCTACGCCGCCTTTGGTTGGGGCGTAAATATTGTTGAAGTTGAAGTGGACCCCGTAAGTTGGGAGCTCACGGTCCTCGGCGCCTGGGGCGTCTACGACGTGGGCGTCGCCATCGACGAGCGAGTCGTCCACGGCCAGATACACGGCGGCATGAGCCAGGCTCTGGGCTACGGCTACCTCGAGAAGCTCGAGGTGGACGATCGCGGAGTGTTCAAGCAGGCGAGCATGGCGGACTACATCGTTCCCACGAGCCTCGACCTTCCGAGAACCGGGGCGGCCACGGTGGACAATCCCTACGAGTACGGTCCCTTTGGCGCGAAAGGGATGGGGGAGATGGTCCACGACGGGGGTCACGCTGCCCTGGCGGCGGCGGTGAGCCAGGCTCTGGGACGAACCTGTGACAGGATCCCTCTCTCGCCGGAGCGGATCCTGGGGATAATGAACAATGAAGATTGAGTTCACGGTAAACGGAGAAAAGCGGGGTCTCGACCTCGACCCGATGCAGCGACTCCTGGATGTGCTTCGGGAGGATCTCGGCCTCACCGGGACCAAGGAAGGGTGTGGCGAAGGGGAGTGCGGCGCCTGCAGCGTTCTCCTGGACGGTAAGCTTGTCAACAGCTGTCTGATTCCCGTGGTCCAGGCCGCAGGAAGCGAAATCACGACGATAGAAGGGGTCCGGGAGAGCGACCTGGGCAAGATCATAAGCGACGCCTTCGCCGAAACCCACGCCGTGCAGTGCGGCTTCTGTTCTCCGGGGATGATGATGGCCGCTGCGGCCTATCTTACCGGCGGCGCCGGGCCCGTGGGTACCGGGGCTACCGGGGGCGGGCCCACCGGCGGCGGCGCCCGGGGCGCAACGGCGCCGCCCCTGTCGGAGGCTGAGATTCGCGAGGCGATCTCCGGCAATATCTGCCGCTGCACCGGATATGACATGATCGTGGACGGTATAGAACTCGCCGGGCGCAGGCTCTCGGGGCTCGGGGAGGCCGAGGCTTCCCGGCAGGACCGGGAGCAACGGTCATGAGCAACGTCCTCAGGCCGAGGGCCCTGGAGGAGGCCCTCGCCTACCGCGCTGAGCACCAGGCGGTACCTTTCGGCGGCGGCACGGACCTGATGGTGCGATACCGCGGCTATACCGGAACGATGCCGCACATTGAGGGGGAGGTCCTCTTTCTCGATGCGGTGGAGGAGCTCCACTCCATCCGCACGGTGGGTGACACCCTCTGGATCGGCGGCGCCGCAACCATGGCGGAGATTCTCGCCCACAGCGCAGTTCCGGAGCTTCTTCGCCGTTCTCTCGCCCTTATCGCCGCCCCGGCTCTGCGAAACCGCGCCACCTTGGGCGGAAACATCTGCAACGCTTCTCCCGCGGCGGACTCTCTTCCGCCCCTTTACGTCCACGAGGCGGAGGTAGTGGTGAAGAGTCGCTCCGGGGAGAGAACCCTCCCGATAACGGAGTTTCTCACCGGCCCGGGACGTACCGCTCTCGCGGCTGAGGAGATTCTCTACGGCATCCGGGTGCCCGCTCTACCGGAAGGGAGACTCTACTACCGGAAAGTGGGAACTCGCAGGGCGAACGCCCTCTCCAAGCTCTCCGCCGCGGGTTACGCCCGCCTCGAAGGAGGTAGGATCGCGGCGTTCCGGTTTGCCGTGGGCGCCGTGGCTCCCACGGTGGTCCGGCTCCCCGAGGCGGAGGAGGCCGTTGTCGGCAAAGCTCCGGGGAGCCTCGACTTCCCGGAGATACTCGACCTCGCCGCCCCGCGCATTCAACCGATAGATGACCAGCGCTCTACCGCGACCTACCGCAAGCAGGTCGCCCTGAATACCCTTGGGGAATTTCTGCACCAACTTTCGGAGGAACAATGATCGACCTGACTCTTCACAACGACCAGATAGAAAAGAACGCCAAACTCTGCGCCAGGCAGGGTATTCTTCTTCCCACCTTTGACCAGATGGCCGAAAGTGAGAAGATTCCCGCGGAGATCCGCAAAGAGCTAGAATCCATCGGCACCGACGAGGTCCACTCCCGAAACCTCTTTCGAGTGACCTGGGAGAATGAGCCCACCCGACAGGGGGGGGGCTTCGATGGGGTTAACTACATGGAAATCCCCAGTGAGCTCACCGGGGTGAATGCGCGGATTATCGGTCTCGTAGGCAAGTGGTTTCCCACCGGAGCCCACAAGGTTGGCGCGGCGTACAGCTGCCTCGCGCCTACGCTCGTGACCGGTCAGTTCGACCCGGAGAAGAACATGGCGGTCTGGCCCTCCACGGGCAACTACTGCCGTGGTGGTGCCTACATCTCTCGTCTATTGGCGTGCAAATCCGTGGCGATTCTACCGGAGGAGATGTCCCAGGAGCGTTTCCGTTGGCTCGAGAACATGGCGGACGAGACCATCGCAACCCCAGGGTGCGAGTCCAACGTCAAAGAAATCTTCGACAAGTGTCACGAGCTCGAGGCGGAGCGAGGCACGAACATCTTTATCTTCAACCAGTTTTCCGAGTTCGGAAACCATCTCTGGCACCACGAAGTTACCGGCCGAGCGATGGAGAAGGTTTTGGAGAAGGAGATGGGCCCCCGGGATCGGCTGGCGGGAACCTGTGTCTCTTCAGGCTCCGCGGGCACCACAGCCTCCGGAGAGTACCTGAAGAAGCGCTTTCCTGAGGCGAAACTGGCGGTAAGCGAGGCGACGCAGTGCCCGACCCTCCTGGCCAACGGCTTCGGCGGTCATCGCATCGAGGGAATCGGCGACAAACACGTGCCATGGATACACAACGTCAAAAACACTGACATGGTGGTCGCCGTTGATGATGAGCACACCATGCGGCTCCTGAGACTCTTTAACGAGCCGGTGGGACGGAAGTACCTCAAGGAAAAGGGCGTGGCCCCGGAAATCGTCGACAACCTCGACACCCTGGGCATTAGCTGCATTTGCAATGTCATCACCGCCATTAAGTTCGCCAAGTACTACGAACTCACCGGCGAAGATATCGTTATGACCGTCTTTACCGATTCCGAGGCGCTCTACACATCCCGGCTCCAGGAGCTCAGAGAGGAGCGAGGCGAGTACACCCGGGACAACGCCGTGGCGGACTTCGAGATGCTGCAGCAGATCGGCACCAACGATCTCCTAGAGCTCCGCTACGAGGACCGCAAGCGGGTGCACAACCTCAAGTACTACACCTGGGTCGAGCAGCAGGGTAAGACCTACGAGGAGATCAATCGGCAGTGGTACGATCGAGACTACTGGCAGTCGATCTACGAGACCCGGGAGCCCCTGGACGATCTCATCAAAGAGTTCAACGGCCGGGTGGAGAAGTACAAGTAGGCGAAGTGGATATACAATGGAACTGAAGGGGACCTTATGATTCTTCTGAAAGATTGCTTCTACCTCGTGACCGACGCCGACGATCCCGGGCAAAGAGGGATGGATTTGCTCATCGACGGCAATCGCATCGCCAAGATCGCCGAGAGGATCGATCCACCCCAGGGCGCGCGGGTTATAGATGCCTCCAAGTGCGTGGTCATTCCGGGACTGGTGAACACCCACCACCACTTCTACCAGACCCTGACCCGTAACCTCCCGGCGGTACAGGACGCCAAGCTCTTTGACTGGCTCGTCTATCTCTACGAGGTATGGAAGCATGTGGACCAGGACGCGATTTACTGGTCCACGGTTCTCGCCACCGCGGAGCTTCTCAAAACCGGTTGTACCACCGCTACGGACCACCACTACCTCTACCCGAAAGGGGTCACGGCGGACATAATGGCGACCCAGTTCTCCGGGGCCGAGGCGACGGGAATTCGCTTCTCTCCCACCCGGGGCTCCATGAGCCTCTCCAAAAAAGACGGCGGCCTGCCCCCGGACTCGGTGGTGCAGGAAGAGAAGGAGATCCTCGCCGACTCGGAGCGGGTAATTAAGTCGTTTCACGACTCTTCCGAGCTATCCATGAAGAAGATCGCCCTGGCGCCCTGTAGCCCCTTCAGCGTCTCCGAAGCATCCATGAAAGAGACCGCCGCCCTGGCGCGGCAGTATGGGGTGCTTCTACACACCCATCTGGCGGAGACCCTCGACGAGAACGAGTACTGCCTCCAGACGAGCGGGCGCCGCCCCCTCAAGCTCATGGAGGATTGCGACTTCGTCGGTCCCGACGTCTTCTTTGCCCATGGTATCCACTTCAACGACGAAGAGCTCGAAACCCTCGCTGAGACCGGCTGTCACATAGCTCACTGTCCGACCAGCAACATGCGCCTCGGTTCCGGCATCTGCCGGGTCAGCGAGATGAAGGAGCTCGGCATCAATGTGGGCCTCGGTGTGGACGGAAGCGCTTCCAATGACACCTCGGACATGCTCGGGGAGGTACGAAACGCCCTCCTCCTGCAGCGGGTAACCAAGGGCGCCGACGCCCTCACCGGGAGAGACGTTTTCCGTATGGGCACCGAGAACGGCGCGAAGCTTCTCAACTTCGAGAAGGTAGGCAAACTGAAAGAGGGGTGGGCCGCGGACGTCGCCCTCTTCGACGTGCACAAGCTCGAGTACGCAGGCTCCCTCTCGGATCCTTTAGGGGCGCTCATATTTTCCGGTTACAACCATGGAACGGCGTATACCATCGTCAACGGAAAGGTGGTTGTGGAAGAGGGTCGCCTCGTCGGCGTCGATGAGCAGGAGATCGTGGAGAAAGGAAACGCCGCGGCAGGGCGGCTCTACAAGGGAGCAGGCATATGATCAAGGAATTCCGACGCCCCTCTTCGGTGGAAGAGGCGGTAGCACTCGGTAAGAAGGGGTATGTCTTTCTCGCCGGGGGAACTCAGGTTAACAACGCCCCCTTCAAGAAATGGGGGTCTCCTATTGAAAAGGTAGCCTCCCTGGACGCCCTCGGGCTTAGCGGAGTGGACTACTCCGGCGGTCAGGTGACCATCGGCGCCGGGGTGACCCTGCAGGAGTTGGTGGAGAGCTCCATCGTTCCCGCCCCCCTCAGGCAGGCGGCGGGCTTCATACCCACCAGGAGCGTACGGAATATCGCAACCATCGGCGGAAACGTCGGAGCGAACCGGCCGGACTCCTACCTTATCCCCGCCCTGATCGCTCTGGGGGCCGTGGCGGTTACTCCCGGCGGAGATACGTTGGTGGAAGAGTACGTTAGCCAGGAGCGGGAGGAGCTCATACTCTCCTTCAAGCTCCCGCCAATCCAGGGAAGCTGCCTGGTGGCCAAGGAGTCACGCTCTCACCTCGCCCTGCCGGTCGTTTCCGCGGCGGTTCGCCTGGCAACCACCGGCGACGGCATCCGCGAGGCCGTTGTGGCGGCGGGGTGCGTTGCTCGCCATGTCCTGCGGCTTCCGGAGGTTGAGCGATACGTTGTTGAAGCTCAGTCTCTGCAAGATGGCACCCTGGAAGAACGGATCGCCGACTCCGTCGAACCCCTTGCGGACATTCTCGGCAGCGTCGAGTACAAGCGGTACATCAACAGTGTTATCATCGCTGACCTCATACGCCGCTGTGCAGAGGAGGTATCGGAATGAAAGTCACCTTCACCCTGAACAACCGAAAGGTATCTTTTGAGGCGGAGCCCGGGGAGAGCGCACAGCGTTTTTTGCAGCGCCATGCGGTCCCCTCGGTGCGAAACTCCGACGACGGCCACGGTTTTGCGGGCTCTGACACGATCCTCCTCGACGGAAAGGTCGTGGGGGCGAACATTCTCCTCGCTCCGCAGCTCGAAGGCAGAGAGGTAAAGACGGTGGAGTCCCTCCGGGAGGGACGGAAGTTAGGTGTCGTTCAGCAGGCGCTCCTCGAGGCCGGCTGCGTCCAGTCGGGGTACAACTCCCCGGCGGCGGCGCTCATGATTCACGAGCTCCTGGAGCGGAGTCCCGAGCCGACTCGAGCCGAGGTAATCGATGCCCTCTCGGGACTCTTCAACCGGGCCACCGGGTACGAGCAGTTCTTCGACGCCGTGCACCTCGCTTCTCAGCGACTCAAGGATCCCGCTCTCAAGCCCACGGACACCCCCTCCTTCGGAGAGAACTACACCATCGTCGGCAAGCCTTCGCCCAAAAAGGACTCCGCCCGGATGATCGCCGGGGAAAAGCTCTTTGTCGAAGACCGGTTGGAGAAAGACGCCTGTTTTCTCAAGGTACTGCGCAGTCCCTACGCCCACGCCTGGATTCGTTCCATAGACACCAGCAGGGCCGAAGCCCTGGAAGGGGTGGTGGCGGTCTTCACTCACAAGGACGTCCCGGAGAAGGTGTACAGCCAGGCGGGGCAGGGCTTTCCTGAGCCCTCGCCTTACGACAGGATGCTCCTCTCGAGAAAGGCGCGGCACGCAGGAGATCGGGTAGCCGCGATAGTAGCGGAGAGCGAGGAGATCGCCGAGGAGGCACTAAAGCTCATCAAGGTCGAGTATGAACCGCTAAAGCCGCTCCTCGACTGGGACGACGCCCAGGCGGCGGGGGCTCCTCAGGTGCACGGCGGGGAGATCCGCTACGGCGACGGTGCCCCGGAGGATCTCGACGAGCTCAACAGCGAGGCAGAGAAAGAGGAAGAGCCGGTACTCTACCAGTTCCCGATCGGCGGCAATCCGCGCAAGAATGTCGCCGCCTCCGTCTCCGGTGGTATCGGAGACGTGGCGAAAGGGTTTGCCGAGGCGGATGTTGTGGTGGAGCGCAGCTACACCACCCCGCAAATACAGTGCACCCCCCTGGAGACCCACACCTGTTACGCCAGGGTCGAGGGAGACCGCCTCATTATCCACGCCTCCACCCAGGTTCCCTACCACGTGCGCCGCATCGTCTCCACCCTTCTCGACCTCCCGGAGAACAAGGTTCGGGTCATTAAAGAGCGGGTCGGCGGCGGTTACGGTTCCAAGCAGGACATCATCCTCGAGGACCTGGTCGGTTTCTGCGCCTATAAGACCGGACGACCGGTATTTCAGCGATACAGCCGGGAGGAGGAGTTTATAGCAAACTCCACCC
The DNA here is from genome assembly GCA_964478055.1 of uncultured Spirochaetaceae bacterium. Taxonomy (GTDB): domain Bacteria; phylum Spirochaetota; class Spirochaetia; order DSM-27196; family Alkalispirochaetaceae; genus CAYZHV01. Next base: position 16,448 of record CAYZHV010000063.1, read on the forward strand.
GAAAGCCGATGCGCTTCACCGTAAAGCTCGGGGCGAAAAAGGACGGCACCTTTACCGCCATGGAGATGAAGGTGGAATCCAATCAGGGCGCCTACGGCGCCCATGCTCTAACGGTCCCCATGAACGGAGTCTCCAAGAGCCTTCCGCTCTTTCTCTGTGAGAACGTCCACTTCGACGTCGTGGCGTACTACTCCAACATTCCACCCACCGGGGCGTATCAGGGATACGGCGCGCCAAAGGCTAACTTTGCGCTGCAGGTCGCGGTAAAGGAACTCGCCGAAGAGCTCGGGATGGATCACATGGAAGTGATCGAGAAGAACCGGGTTAGCGAGGGTGCGATGCTCGAGATTCTCAAGAGTCTCGGTGAAGGGCGCGAAGGAGTCGCGGCTCCTGCGGCGAGCTGCGGCCTCGGTCCCGCCCTCAAGCAGGGGCGAGAGCTCATTAACT
>CAYZHV010000064.1:0-16619 GCA_964478055.1 uncultured Spirochaetaceae bacterium
CCGGGCGTTCAATCCCTGGCCCCTGGCGCGGACGAGCTGGGAGAGCACGCCGCTTATAATCCACGAGTCCGTCCTCCCGGAGGACCGGCTGGACGAGGCGATACGGCGGGAGTACCAGAACAGATCGGCAGGCGCGGTTCCCGAGGCGGGGCAGGTTCTCGGTGTAGACAAGGTTTTTGGAATTCTGGTACAAACAGGCGTTGGCGCGCTTGGAATAACCCGATTGCAGGCCCCGGCCCGCAAGCCCATGACATGGGACGCTTTTCTCAACGGCAATCCGGAATTGGTGTCGGCGTTACTCGGCGCGTCAAAGGAGTCCGAGACGAAATGAAGCTATTCTGGAGCCGCCTGAAGGATCTGGGTCCAAAACCCGACGAGCATCCTGAGCACCGCTATTTCAAGATCACAGTCATCGCTCTCATTGGCGTGGTGGCCCTTACGTTCATCGCCGGGCTCGCTACTTTTCTCCTCTCTCTGCGGGGAGCGGAAGAAACTATGGTTCCCGACGTAGAGCGGGTCGAGCTTGTAGACGCCCTTCTGGCCCTGCAGGAACGAAACCTCTATCCCCAGGTGCAGCTCCGATATTTCTCGGACCCTACCCTCAAGGGTAAGGTCGTTCAGCAGGAGCCGGCGCCGGGAACCTCGGTCCGGGCGGGCAAGCGTATTAGCATCGTTGTGAGCCAGGGCGCGGTGGTCGACACCGTGGGAGAGTACGTCGGAAGAAATCTCGATGACGTCAGGAGCGAGCTGAGAACGCTCTTCTCCTCTTTTGACGCGCTCCTCACCATCGATGACGTAAGCTATGTATTCGATGAGGCGGATCCGGGAACGATTCTGGAACAGGATCCCCCGGCGGGGACGGAGCTTACCGGTCCCACGGAACTGGATTTTGTGGTGAGTCGGGGACCTGATGTTCGTCGACAGGAGCTGCCGGCCTATGTAGGCTTGAGCTGGCGAGAGGCCGTTCCCGTGCTTGCGAGGTCGGATACGCCTTTCACCTTTACCGTTACCGAAGACCCCGATGCCCTTGCGGACGCAGGCTCCGGCGTCATTGTCGATCAGTCACCGGAGCCCGGAACCGAGATATCCGCCTCTACAAACGTTCAACTCACCATGACCCCCGGCGAACCGGAAGGGGAGGAGAACGTTTTTGGCATCTTTGACCGTGTTCTTCCGAACTACGCCGTAGCCGTGGACCTCTCCCTGCTAGCGGTCCGCCCGGACGGTGAAGAAGTGACGCTCCTGAGCATGGTCCACCCCGGCGGAAGAATCGCCGTACCCTATGACGAGCCTGTGGGCACTACCTTGGTTCTCTACCGTTTCGATACCGAGGTTGTTCGCACGGTCGTCAGGACACCCAACGAAGAAGAAGACGACGAGTAGAACTCGCATCGTAGGAGGTTGTTTTGTATTCCCCTGTTGACCCGAAGGTTAACTTTCCCTCAATGGAGGAAGGTGTTCTCAAGTTCTGGGAAGATAACCGGGTATTCGAGCGCTCCGTAGAACAGCGCAAAGGTCAGGAGAGCTTTGTTTTCTATGACGGCCCTCCCTTTGCCACAGGTCTGCCCCACTTTGGTCACTTCGTGCCCGGCACGATCAAGGATATTATTCCGCGCTTTCAGACGATGAAGGGCAAGTACGTCGAGCGCCGCTTCGGCTGGGACTGCCACGGTCTTCCGGTGGAGTATGAGATGGAGAAGGAGCTCGGGATCTCCGGAAAGAGTGAGATCGAAGCATACGGCGTGGCCAAGTTCAACGAGGCGTGCCGCTCCATCGTTCTGCGGTTCACCGACGAGTGGCGCCGCATCGTGACCCGCCTCGGTCGCTGGGTGGACTTTGACAACGACTACAAGACCATGGATCCGGACTACATGGAGTCGATCTGGTGGGTCTTCAAGCGCCTCTACGAGAAAGGGCTCGTCTATGAGGGGCACTACATTCTCCCTTACAGCCCCGCCCTTGCCACGCCCCTGTCCAACTTCGAGGTAAATCTCGGCGGTTACAAAGAGGTCCACGATCCTGCTATCACGGTGAAATTCACTCTCAAGGATCAGCCGAAGACCCATATTCTCGCCTGGACGACCACTCCCTGGACGCTCCCGAGTAACCTCGGCCTCGCCGTGGGCCCGGAGATCGACTATGTGAAGGTTAGAGATGGGGAAGAGCAGTTTATCCTCGCAAAAAGCCGCCTCGGCGCGTATTACAAGTCCGAGGAAGAGTATGAGATTGTGGAGCACCTGACCGGTGCGGACCTCGAGGGGCTCCAGTATGAGCCGCTCTTTCCCTATTTCAAGGATCTCAGCAGTCAGGGCGCCTTCCGGGCGCACCTGGCGGACTACGTCACCACCGAGGATGGTACCGGAATCGTTCACATCGCTCCGGGCTTTGGTGAGGAGGACCACGAGGTCCTCAAGGACTCCGGCCTTCCGGTGCTCGTACCGATCGACCCCGAAGCCAGATTTACCAGCGAGGTCTGGGACTACGAGGGGCTTTACGTCAAAGACGCGGACAAGGAGATTATCAAGGATCTCAAAGGTTCCGGGGCTCTGGTAAAGCGGGAGAACTATCTCCACCCGTATCCGCACTGCTACCGAACCAAGAAGCCTCTCATCTATCGAGCGATCTCCTCCTGGTTTGTGGACATCGAGAAGGTGAAGCAGGCGATGCTCGACGCGAACAACCAGGTCAACTGGGTACCCAACCATCTGCAGCAGGGCCGATTCGGCAAGTGGCTCGAGGGAGCCCGGGACTGGGCGATCAGCCGCAACCGGTTCTGGGGAAACCCGATTCCTGTCTGGAAGTGTGACGGAAGCGACCACATCGAGGTTATCGGCTCCCGGGAAGAGCTCGAGGAGAAGAGCGGCAAGCGGGTAGAGGACCTTCACAAGCACTACGTGGATGAGATCACCTGGCCCTCCCCGGACGGAAAGGGGACCATGCGCCGGGTGCCGGAGGTTCTCGACTGCTGGTTCGAGTCCGGGGCGATGCCCTACGCCCAGAACCACTATCCCATGGAGAACAAGAAGGAGTTCGAGGCGAACTTTCCCGCTGACTTCATCTGCGAAGGCCTCGATCAGACTCGCGGGTGGTTTTACACCCTGACCGTCCTGGCTGCGGCACTCTTCGAGAAGCCCGCCTTTGAGAACGTCGTGGTAAATGGTCTCGTTCTTGCCAATGACGGCAAGAAGATGAGCAAGAGCGAGCGTAACTACACGGATCCCGAGGACGTGATTAACGAGTTCGGCGCCGACGCCCTGCGCCTCTTTCTCATGAACTCCACGGTGGTCAAGGCCGAGGATCTCAAGTACTCCGACGACGGGGTCCGGGAGGTGCTCAAGACCGTCCTCATCCCCCTCTGGAACGCTTACAGCTTTTTTGTTACCTACGCGAACATCGACGGAGTGGAGCCGAAGGGAGCGCCGGAGAACCCGGACAACCCTCTGGATCGTTGGATCCTCTCGGAGACCGAGCGACTGGTGGCGGAAGTCACCGAACAGCTCGAGGCGTATGACCTGCAGAGGGCGATCGATCCGATCGTCAATTTCATCGACCTGCTCAACAACTGGTACATCCGTCGCTCCCGGCGACGATTCTGGAAAAGCGAGAACGACGCCGACAAGAACCAGGCGTATGAGACCCTCTACGCCGTACTTCTCAAGCTCACCATGGTTGCCGCGCCGATTATGCCCTTCGTAACCGAGGAGATCTATCGCAACCTCCGCGACGAGGGTGCTCCGGAGTCCGTGCATCTGGTGGATTATCCGCTTAGCCGGGAGAGCCTGCGGGATTACGAGCTCGAGCAGAAGATGGCGACGACCCGCAAGGCCGTCAGCATGGGCCGGGCAATTCGGAGCCTCCATAACCTGAAGATTCGTCAGCCCTTGCAGGCGATTCACCTGGTTACCCGGGACGAGCAGGAACGGCGCATCCTCCGAGAGATGGAGGATATGATCCGAGAAGAGCTCAACGTCAAAGAGGTGATTTTCCGGGAGAATGAAGAGGAGCTCGTGGAGTATCAGGCGAAGCCGAACTACCGTGTCCTCGGAAAGCGTCTCGGCAAGGATATGAAGGTCGCCAAGGAGCGCATCGAATCCCTTTCTGCTCGAGAGATCCAGAGTCTCATGGAGGGAGGCACCCTCAACCTCGACTTGGACGGCCGGGCAGTGGATATCACCAGCGAGAGCATCGAGATCCAGCGCATGGAGAAGCATAACCTCAAGGTGCTCAACGAGGGATCTTTGACCGTCGCCCTGGACCCGGAGATCACCGAAGAGCTCCGCAAGGAGGGCGTGATCCGTGACCTTATTCGCCTGGTCCAGAACCTGCGAAAGGAGAGGGGCCTCGAGGTCTCTGACCGTATCGCCCTTTACGTGGATGCGGGGCCTGAGGTTAACGGCGCGGTGGAGATGTTCGAAGATTACCTGGCGAACGAGACCCTGGCGGAGAAGGTATATCGAAAGAGCGCCGACGGAGCTGAAAGCTATGAAATCGCTGGAGAAAACGTCCGAGTCGCTGTCGAACGCGTTGGCTAAGACGAGTATGCGCGCTTTGGTGGTGCCTTCCGCGGGCTTCACGCGCTCGAAGCTAGTGGTGGCGTTGCTGCTAATATTGCTCGGGGGCTGCGCCACCGTTCCGGAGTACGAGCCCCGGGACCTTCTTTCTCAACTTCCGGCGACTCATAACGGCTACGTTTCCGTCGCACCCTCTCAGGAGCCCTTCTTCTCGGAGACCCTCCTCCGGGCCTTCGGATTCGAGGAGGGTGAGGCCGAACGGATTGCCGACCGAACCGAGCGCGCCTTTCTCGGCCTCGGACCGGAACAGGAGTTCAGTCTCGTCGCCCTCGGGCGGTATCCCGACCGAGCCGTCGCCCGGAACCTGCGGCGGCAGGGTTGGGAGGAGCGCGAGGAGCCCTTTGGGGGAGTGAGCTGGGTCAATCCGACGGCCTCCTATCAAATTGTCCGGCTCCAGTCTGACGTATACCTCATTACCACCGCCGAGGAGTGGGAAAGCGGTCCAGCTTTTCGCCTCGCTGAGGGAGAGCAGCGCCGTTTTGTCTCTGCCTCCATGGGCTTCTACGCCCCGGAGCCAGGAAGGAGCATGCTTGCCGGACTCGTTGGAAGGGGTGAGCTACCCATTCAGGACGTCTACGTCGAATTTCTGCCACCCGGGGAGGATGAGCTCAGGGAAGTGGTTGCAAGGGTGACCACCCGGAGCGAGCAAGACGCTCGCACACTTCTTGTCATAACCCGGCTCCTGGTGGTAGGCACCCTGAGCGCCGGGGGTATCGCCTTTGACGAGATTCCCGAATCTCTCACCGTGGAGCGGGAGGGAAGCGTCATTCTCCTTGACGGTCTCCTGCTCCGGGAGGGACAGATCGCTCGGCTTTTTCTCGAACGGGTTCCTACCTCCAGAGGAGAGGTGCTCCCGTGATCGGTGTAGTTGATTACGAGGCGGGAAATCTGCGCAGTGTCGAGACCGCCCTCACTCGCCTCGGGGCCTCTTTTCGGATCATCGACTCCGGAGAGGAGCTATCGGAGCTCGATCGCCTCATTATCCCCGGAGTTGGAGACGCCAACTACTGCATGGGTGTGCTCCGCAGCCGGGGCCTGGAAGAAGGTATAGCTGAGTTCTTTCGTTCCGGGAAACCGATGCTCGGCATCTGTCTGGGGTCCCAGGTTGTCCTCGAGAGCTCCGAGGAGCGAGAGGCAACCTGTCTCGGGCTCATCCCGGGCCGGGCGGTGCGCTTTCCTCCTGATTTAGGGGAGAAGGTGCCCCACATGGGTTGGAATGAGGTGACTCCTACCGGCAAACACTGGCTCTTCGCGGGCATTCCCGAGGGTACGGCGTTCTACTTCGTTCACTCCTACTATCCCCGGCCGGAGTCTGAAGAAGCGGTGATAGCCACCTCTGAGTACGGCATTAGCTTTCCCGCGGCGATCGAGCGGGAGAACTTGGTGGCCACGCAGTTTCACCCGGAGAAATCGGGAGAGTTTGGTCTCCGGATGCTTTCGAACTTCCTGAATCGGGGGTGACGGCATGCTTCAGAAACGGATAATCGTCTGTCTCGATGTGCGGGATGGAAAGACCACCAAGGGCATAAAGTTCAAGGGTAACGTCGACATTGGAGACCCCGTAGAGATGGCTCGGGAGTACTACGATCAGGGCGTAGACGAGCTCGTCTTCTACGACATAACCGCCTCCCACGAGAAGCGGGGGGTAATGATCGACGTGGTCCGTCGGGTAGCGGAGCAGATCTTTATCCCTTTCTGTGTCGGCGGCGGCCTCGGTTCGGTGGAGGACATTCGGGAAGTGCTCCTCGCCGGCGCTGAGAAGGTGAGCTTGAACTCTCAGGCTGTACGAAAGCCCGGGATAATCGAGGAGGGAGCGGCCCGATTCGGGCGGCAGTGCATCGTCCTCGGTATGGACGCCGCCCGGGACGAGGAGATGCCGTCGGGCTACCGGGTTGTGATAAACGGCGGTCGGGTCCCGACGGAGCTCGACGCTCTGAGCTGGGCGAAAGAAGCGGAGCGGATCGGCGCCGGGGAGATCGTCCTGAACAGTATTGATGCGGACGGGACGAAGGAAGGCTACGAGCTCAACCTCACCCGAATGATATCGGAGGCGGTTTCGATTCCAGTGGTTGCCTCCGGGGGCGCCGGGGAACCGTCGCATTTGAAGGCTGTCCTCGGTGAAGGCAAAGCTGACGCGGCGCTTATAGCCTCCATGGTGCATTACGGCGATTACTCGCTTCCGGAGATCAAGCAGTACCTTTCTGATCACGGGATCCCGGTACGCACTCACTTCAAATAGCTTGCCAAGCGGGGCTTCACAGGATATATTTCTCTCGAAATATTCAGAAAACCTAGGTCAGGAGGGCGACACGTGCCTACCTATGATTACCAGTGCGACAGTTGCGGCCACGTTTTCGAGGCCTTCCAGAGTATGAGCGCCGATCCTCTTAGAGAGTGTCCGGAGTGCAAGGAAGCCGCTCTGCGTCGGCTCATTAGCGGCGGCAGCGGAATCATCTTCAAGGGAAGCGGCTTCTATGTAACCGACAGCCGTAAATCCGGCAACGGCAGCAGTAGCGGAAGCAAGAGCAGCGAGAAGAAGAGCGAGAGCAAGAGCGAAGGCAAGAGTAGCAGTGAGAGCAAAAGCTCCTCTGATAGCAAGTCAGGCTCCTCAACCGACGCTGCCTAGCACGCGATAAACCTTACTGCATTGGGCAGTTGATTTTGAAAACACTATATAGTATTATTTTCCCATGAATGAGGAAAAACACTGCTGTTCTGACGAAGTAGTCGAGACCTGTGCGCAGAAACTGAAAGTTTGCGGCCATCCGATGCGGCTCAAGCTCCTTTGTCGGATTGCCATGGAACAGGAGCCCTGCGTCTCCGAGCTCTGGACCTGCCTCGAACAGCCGCAGCCCGTTGTTTCACAACACCTGGCAGTGCTCAAGCAGAAAGGCATTGTGCAGTCAGAGGTTCGTGGCAACCGTCGGGTATACTCTATCGTTGATCCCTTCATTAGCAAGATTGTCGGGTCTCTGGTGGATACGCCAATGGCTGTTCCCGAGGATGTTCCGGTATAGAAGCCGCGGTACCGCCACGCCGCACGCCATACACCATCTGCGCTCCCGGTGAGAGGAGCGGCAAGAAGGGACAGCTCTCCTGGGCTGTCCCTCTTTTTTGCTCCGGGGGTAGGCAGCTCATCTTGCCGTCGCTACTATGCGAGAACATGAGACAGTTCACGCTCGACCTAGGGGGGATGCGCTCGACGGTCACGGTTTTCCCCGCCGGGGCGCGACCGGCAGTTCCCGCGGCAACGAACCGTGCCCGGAGCTACCTGCTAAGCGACGAAAACACCGCTCATATTGCCAGGGAGATCGCGGAGAACTCCGCGGAAGCCGTGGAGATTGCGGTCTCTGAGACGCTTCATGCGGGAGAGAGTGAGAAGAACTTCGACAACCTGCAGGCGGTGCTCAGCTCGGCGCTCGAGGCGGGACTCGGAAGGGACGCCCTATTTCTCATCGTCGGAGGAGGCGTCCTCACCGATCTCGGGAGCTTCGCTGCAAGCGTCTATCTTAGGGGTGTGCGGGTCCAGCTCTTCCCGACGACCCTGCTTGCGATGGTGGACGCCGCGGTGGGTGGTAAGACAGGAGTCAACTTTCGCGGATACAAGAACATGGTCGGGAGCTTCTACCTCGCAGAGGAGGTAAGGGTCTATCCGAGTCTCCTTTCGACCTTGCCGGAGGCGGAGTTCCGCAGCGGCCTGGCAGAGGTGATAAAGGCGGCTCTTCTCGGAGACGAGGAGCTCCTGGAGTTGCTCGAAGGGCAGCGAGAGAAAGTACTCGAGAGAGAGCCCACTCTTATGGAGGAGATCATAGCTCGAGCGGTGGGGGTAAAGGTCGATGTTGTGCAGGAGGATTTTCGAGAGGGGGGACGGAGGGCGTTTCTCAATTTGGGGCACACCTACGGTCACGCTCTGGAGTCCGTAAGCGGTTTTGGCCGATACACTCACGGCGAGGCGGTAGCCTGGGGCATCGGACGTGCCTTGGAGCTCGGTCGTCTTCTCGGCATTACCGAGCAAGAGTACCAGCGACGGGTCGCGGCTCTCCTGCGGGCGTACGACTACGATATTGCTCCGGTATCATACTCCGCGGATCAGCTCATCGGCGCCATGGGGCAGGACAAGAAGCGCTCCGCCGGGGAGCTTCGCTTCGTGGTGCAACGAGACCTCTGCACGACTGAGTTGGTTACCGCGGAGCGGGAGCTCGTCGAAGAATCTCTGGCGGCGAGAATCGAGGCGCGATATGATGAGTAAGGAAATCCTCCAGGAGGCCCAAGCATGTATAAAAGTATAATCATCGGCACTCTGCTCGTTCTTTTTTCGTTCTTCCCGGCGGTGGCGCAGGAAGGCGGCGAGGTGCTCTTCTCTACGGAGAATAGCCTCGGCCCGGGGGACCAGACGGTCTCCGACGGGAGCTTCGTGGACTACTACCAGGTTCGCGTTCAGGAAGGGGAGCGCGTCGCGATCGTAGTTGCCTCAGAGGAGTTTGATTCCTATCTCTACGTGACCCTGCCGGATGGCACCCAAGAGAGCAACGACGACTACATCGACTGGAACGCCGGTTTCGAGTTTATCGCCGAGGAGACAGGAACCGTGGAGTTTGGGGTTTCCTCGCTCTTTAGTGGTGAGACCGGCAGTTATTCCGTGCGGGTGGTATCCCTTCCGGAACCAACCGAACTGGAACCGGGGGAGCGAGTGGAAGCGACCCTTCAGAGAAGCGGCGTCGCCGGACGTCGGGCTGATCAGTACCTCGTCACCGGCAGCGCCGGCGAGCGGCTGCGGATCGAGCTCATCTCGGAGGAGTTTGACGCCTTTCTTGAGCTTCTCGACAGCAGCGGTCGCCGCCTGAGCGACGACGACGGCGGCGACGAGACCAACGCCCGCCTCTCCTACCAGTTCGAGGAAGATGGTTGGGTTATTATTACCGCCACGAGCTATGACGGCCTCTCCGCGGGGAGTTACCAGCTCCTCGTCCAGGAAGTGGACGCCTCAGATGCCAGGGTTGTGGAAGGAGAGCTCGCCCCGGGGGATCCGAGGGCGATAGACGGGCGGCTCTATGACGTCGTTCGCGTGGATGCGGAGCCCGGAGAGAGGATTACCGCAATGCTCGAGTCCGATGACTTCGACGCCTTTCTCTACCTGAACTTTTCCAGCGGAGAGAACTACGACAGCGACGACGATAGCGCCGGAGAGAGCAACGCGATGATTGACGTAACCGCTCCCCGGGAGGACACCTATACGCTCGTCATCACCTCCTATTTTGGCGGAGAAGGGGAGTATACGCTAACGCTTTACCAGTAGGGCTCGCGTCACGGATGAGAACGGGACTACTCGTTCTCGAAGATTTCCGCCAGGCGTCGGTAGGCGTCATTGAGCAACTGTCTCGAGTTTTCCTCGAGATCTTTGTCCAGTTCGTCCGCCAGGCTCTCCAGAGAGGAGAGGCTGGCGGTGAGGGCGGCGTGAAAGTTACGGTTCGGCTTGAGCCAGTAGTGGCCCGTACCGTCGGTGTGCATACCGATGAAGCCGAGCTGCTTGGCGCCGCTCTTGATTGGAGCGAGAAGCATCAGAGCGTAAAGAGCGCGACAGAGCTGCTCCGCCTGTTCCTGGGCAAGAAACCGTTTCTTTCTTGGAAAGTTTGGCAGAATGTCGCTTCGGGGATCGATGAACCGCGATACCGATAGGATCGTGGAGAGCTTTTCGTCGGAGAGAAGGGTATAGCCGTTGTATTCCACCCGGCCCTTGATGTTCTGGTAGTGCTGCGGCAGACGCGCCTCCTGGAGCCGGAGTATCTCTTCTACCTCGTGCCATTTGAGAATGGCTATCTTCTTCTTTCCTTTGAGGGGCTTGAGAGTAATAAGCTTTGGCCCCAGGGAGATCTGCCAGGTGGTGTCTCGGCCCGGCTTACCGCCGGGCTTTTGCCCACCCTTGCCGCCGCCCTTTCCCGAAGCCGCGAGGCTTCGGAATAGCTCCGGCGAAATGCGCTCGAGCCACTCCTTCTTCAAGGGAGAGACGCTCCGTGCGTACATTCGGCTGGTCCGCACAATCTCCCCGGCCACGATAAAGGCTGGGTTCTCCTGGAACATCACGGACCCCGGGTGGATTTGGATCCGCTCCGCAGTCAGGGACTGGTAGACCCGCTTGCCGCTTCTAATGCAGACGAACTGCATGAGCCCCTTTGCCACGGAAGAGAGATAGTCCGCCTTGCTCCCGCCGTAACCGATCGGGATCCCGAGGTCCGTGACGATCTGAGCGAGCTGTTCCTTCACGTTGACGATTTCCCGCATTACCCGAGGGTCGAGATAACGGCTCTCACAGAACTTTTCCCGGTTCGGGGTGCTCGTGTACGCCTGGTAGAGACGAAGGTAGCTCACGAAGTCGCCGAGATCGTCTCGGTACTGGTGGTGTGCTCTCCGAGCTTCGATTTCTTCTCCCTGGGGGAGGAGAAAGGGAGACTGGGTGGTCAGAAAGGCTGCGGCGGTGACCACTTCGTCGATCACGTCCGGGTAGGATCGGACCGCCTCGACGATCATCCGCGAGTGGCGGGGAAGCAGCGGAAACCGCGCCATGAGCTCGCCGATCTGGGTGAGTCGATTCTCGGTGTCGATCGCGTCGAGCATTCGCAGGGTTTCTACGGCGCCGGCAATGCCCCGCTTTCCCGGAGAGGAGATGAAGTCGAAGTCCTCGAAGTCGTGAATACCGAGCTCCGCCATTCGCAGGACCACCTCCGAGAGGTCCGTGCGGTAGATCTCCTCGGTGGTAAAAAGCGGTCGGCGGTCGAAGTCCTCCTTGCCGTAGAGGCGGTAGCAGCTGCCCGGCTGGGTTCTGCCGGCGCGACCTTTGCGCTGGTTGGCGCTCGCCTTGGAGATGGCCGTTTCCACCAGGGAGGAGGTGTAGGTCCGCGGGTTATAGTAGTTGATCTTGGCAAGCCCGGAATCGATCACCGTGGTGATGCCGTCAATGGTGACACTCGTCTCGGCTATGTTGGTGGAGACGACAACTTTGATCTTGCCCTCCGGAGGTGGCGGAAAGACCTCCTCCTGCTCCTCCTTGCTCAGCCTGCCGTAGAGGGGCAGGATATGCAGCTTCTTTCTGAAGGGCATTGAGTAGAGGGCGTTGATGCAATCCTTGATCATGCGCTCCCCGGTCAGAAAGATGAGAATGTCTCCCTTCCGCTTCTCTTTAATGATGCGCTCCACGATCCGAGTAATCTTGGCGATGATCACTTCGTAGGCGGACTGCTTTTCCGAGCCACTGCGCGCCTCGGCGAGCTTATCCGGAATATTCATCCTGCCATCCGGCGTGGTGGCGGGCTCGTAGAGGAGTTGCACCGGATACATCGGCGTCTCGATCCGCACGATCGGTGCCTCTTCGAAGTATTCGGAGAAGACCTCAGCGTTTATGGTCGCGGAGGAGACAATAACCTTGAAGTCCGCCCGTACCTCGAGGACCCGCTTGAGGAGCCCCAGAGTAAAGTCGATATTCAGGCTCCGCTCATGCGCCTCGTCCACCATAATGACGCTGTAGTTGCTCAGGAGATAGTCGTTCTTGATTTCCTGCAGGAGGATCCCGTCGGTCATGATCTTGAGATGGGTATCCGGGGAGGTATGATCGTCGAAGCGCATCTTGTACCCCACGAAGTCGCCGACCTGCGAGCCAATCTGCTTGCCGATGTACTCACTGACCGAGACCGCCGCGATTCGTCGGGGTTGGGTAACTCCAATGATCCCCCGTTCGCTGTACCCCGCCTCATGGAGGATGAGCGGTAGCTGGGTCGTCTTACCGGAGCCCGTAGGACTCTCCACGACGATGACCTGGGAGCCTTTGAGCGCCTCGAGAATGCGGGAACGTTGCTCGTATACCGGCAGTGAGTGTGGATCCATGGTTAGAAGGTACTACGCCCCTCGGGAGTCTGGACAGGGGCTACGCCTGCAGAGTCTCGCGACCCCGGCGGATCGCCTCCTCCACTGAGATACGCTCGACGCTCTCCCGGGTTTCCAGAAAACGCAGATTGACAACGCCTTCCTGCTGTTCGGATTCGCCGCAAATTATGCCCAGGGGGATGCCCTTCTTTTCGGCGTAGGCGAACTGCTGACCGAGCTTCTTGTTGTCAGGATAGACCTCCGCCGAGAGCCCGGCCTTTCGGAACGCCTGGGCGATGCGGTGGTACTCTCCTTCCAGGGACTCATCGAGGTTGAGGACCAGCACCTCCGTGGGGCGGTCCTCCTTCCGTGCAAGCCCAAGCTCCTCCAGGGCCGCCACAAGCCGGTCTAAACCCACCGAGGCACCAACTCCCGGAAGCACTTCCTTGGTGTAGAGAGAGGCGAGATTGTCGTAGCGACCGCCGGAGCAGATGGAACCAATCTCCGGTAGGCGGTCGAGAAAGGTCTCGAAGACCACCCCGGTGTAGTAGTCCAGACCCCGGGTAATGGAGGGGTCGAGCACCAGACGTTCGGCAATGCCCACCGACTCCGCGAGCTCGTAGAGCTTCTCCAAGCGCTCGGTCTCCTCGATGCTCTCGCCGACCTTCTCCTTCATGGCCGCAAGCGTCTCGAGGTAGCTCCCTTCGGCGCCGATGTACCCGAGGATCTCCTCCGCTTCGTTCTCGCCGACGTTCTCCGTGAGTAGCTCTCTTGTCTTCTCCCGACCGATTTTGCCGAGCTTGTCAACGGATCGAAGGACCTCTTCGGAGCTCTCTCCGACTCCGAGGCGCTGCAGAAAGCGATTAAAGACTCCGCGATGAGAGAGGTGGATGTGGTAATCCTCGACTCCGAGGCGCTCCACGGAGAGAGCGATAAGCAGTAGAATCTCGAAATCCGAGGAGACGCTGGTCGTCCCTACGATGTCGAAGTCGCACTGCATAAACTCCCGATACCTGCCACGCTGGGTGTTCTCTCCGCGAAAGACCTTGTCGATATGGTAGCGGCGAAAGGGAAGGTAGAGCTCCGGCAAATGGCCCGCCATGTACCTGGCAAAGGGAACGGTCAGGTCAAAACGCATCGCCACGTCCCGGCCCCCTTTGTCCTCGAAGCGGTATACCTGCTTGTCCGTCTCACCGCCCCCTTTTCCGAGGAGTACCTCTGTGTACTCGAGGATCGGCGTGTCGATAGGGAGGAACCCGTGGGCGCGAAACACCTCTTTTAGACCATCTATGAGCTGCTCCCGCAAGCCCTGATCGGCGGGAAGGAAGTCTCTAAAGCCTTTGAGCACCCGGGGTTCGATAATTGACGCCATGGGGCAATAGTGCCAGATGACGGCCCCTTTGGAAAGCACCAGACCGGTGCACGGCAGGTGTCGCCGGTGGACGGGGAGTTTTGTATGTTATCCTCGATGAGCAGCAGCGAACGAGAACGGGAACAGCGCATAGCCGCCGAGGCGGAGCCGGAGATTATCCGAGCTCTCGGAGAAGGCCGGGAGCTTCAGGAGATCGCCGGGGAGATTGCCGGGCGGTACGAAATCGATGAGATCAAAGCGTATCGTTGGGTCACCTACATCGACCAGCGCTATCAGAGACGGCGCAAACGTATAGCCCTTACTGCCCTCTCGATCATGTGGGTCGGTGCCATTGCCCTGGTGGTGGGCGTGGTTGCTCTTCTTTTCGTGGCATCCACCCTCGTCTGGGTTGTTGTGACCGGGATCGGCGCACTCCTTACTGTTCCTGCCCTGACTATCGCTCTCCTAGCACGAAGAATCGCGTACCGCCGGGGCGGCGGGCACACCTTCAAATAAGTTTCACTTTCCTATATTCTGTTGACCAGTATGAAGTTTAACGAGTTTTCTCTCGACCCCGCGATTTTGAAAGGTATTGATGAGGCGGGGTTCGAACGATGCACCCCTGTCCAGGAGCAGGCGATCCCATTTCTCCTGGAGGCCCGGGACGTAGCGGTCCAGTCCCAGACGGGTACCGGAAAGACCGCGGCTTTTCTCCTGCCGATTTTTCACCTCCTTCTTCACGACGAGCGATATCGAGGCCGGAGGGTGCTAATCATAGCCCCTACTCGGGAGCTGGCGGTCCAAATTGAAGAGGAAGCGCGACTTCTCGGGCAGTTTCTCGACTTTCGCGTGGCGAGCTTTTTCGGCGGTGTGGGTTATAAGCCGCAGCAAGACGCCCTGAAGGAGGGTTACGAGATTCTCGTGGGAACCCCCGGGCGCCTTATTGATCTCAACGAGTCAGGGACCCTCGACTTTCGGGAAATCGGCATCTGCATAATCGACGAGGCGGACCGTCTCTTTGACATGGGCTTCTACCCGGACATTCGAAAGATGCTCCGTCGCATGGTCGAACGGGAAGAGCGGCTCACGTCGCTATTCAGCGCGACCCTGGGTACGCGGGTACGCAATCTCGCCTGGGAGTTTATGAATAACGCTCAGGAGATCGTGGTCACCCCGGAACAGATGACCGTCGAAGGCGTCAACCAGGAGCTCTACCACGTCTCCAAGTCAGAGAAGATGGAGCTTCTTATCGGCCTTCTCAAGAAGCACGAGCCATCGAGCGCGTTGATCTTTACCAATACCAAGCGCATGGCGGAAGAGGTGGCCAAGCGGCTGGAGATAAACGGCTTTCCCACGGACTACATTATCGGTGACCTACCCCAGAAGAAGCGGCTCAAGATAATCCGAACCATTAAAGAAGGAAAGAACGAAATCCTGGTGGCCACGGATGTTGCCGCCAGAGGTCTCCACATAGAAAACCTCGATCTGGTGGTGAACTACGATCTTCCGGAGGACCCGGAGAATTACGTTCACCGGATCGGCAGAACTGCCCGAGCTGGCAGGGAGGGACACGCAATCTCCCTCGCCTGCGAGCGGTTTGTATATAGCCTCGAGGCCATAGAGAGCTTTATCGGCATGAAGATCCCCACCGGCTCCCTCTCCGACGACATTGTAGCCGCCGACGAGAGTCGCGGTCAGCGTATAGAGCTCGAGAGTGACCGTGATCGCGGCGGACGCTCCGGGCGAGGTCGCGGGGGCAGAGACAGTAGAGACAGCCGAGACAGCCGAGAGTACGGCAGGGGAGGCGGCCGAGGCCGTCCTGCGGGCCCGAGAAAGAGCGCTCCGCCAAAGGGCAGGAGTCGTCCCAAGCCTACCGCGAGTCCTAGCGAGGAGCCGGAGCGATCCAAGCCGCGATACGAGCACGCCAAGGCGGAGGAGAACGAGCGCAAGCGACGCTCTCGCCGCCGAAGTGGCAAGGGTGAGCAGCGACGGAAGGAAGAGACCCCGGCGGGCCCTCCGAGCCGGGACAGCTCCCTCGACGATCGCCTCGAGTACTACAAGCAGAAATACGGCGAGGATTTCAAGCCAACCGAGGAGACGAGGAAGGCCGAAGGCGGTAGCCGTAAGGCTCCGGCGAAGCAGCGGCCCCGGAAAGAGCCTCCCAAATCAAAGGGTTCGGAGGCTCAAGAGAAAACCGGTGAGAAGGATGATTCCAAGACGGAAGGAGTCCTCGGTAAGCTACGAAATCTCTTTGGTGGAAAGAAATAGCGCATACCATCCTCTAGATGGGAAGGCATTGCCTCTTGACAGAGATTGACGGGACAGGTATGCTGCCAACTCCCTGCACAGTTGGTGTCAGTTATTGTTAAGGAGATTGTTTGAATGGCTCGAAATAGCACGGCCAAAGGAAAGATTGCACGACGATTCGGCGTTAATATTTACGGAAACCCGAAGTACGATCGTCTTCTCAAGAAGAAGCCCCATCCCCCGGGAGAGCCGAAGAAGGGGCGCATTCGACAGACCGAGTATGCCCGCCAGCTGGCTGAGAAGCAGAAAGTAAAGTGGGCCTACGGCCTCTCGGAACGGCAGTTCCGGAATCTCTTCTACAAAGCCAAGACTCAGAAGGGCGTTACCGGCCATAACATGCTCATTCTTCTCGAGCGACGCCTCGACAACGTGGTCTACCGCCTCGGTATGGCTACCAGCCGCTCTCAGGCTCGACAGCTCGTAAGCCACGGGCACATCCTGCTCAACGAGCGGAAGGTGACCGTTCCCTCCGCGGTTGTACGCCCGGGAGACAAGATCAGCGTCAAGCAGAAGAAGGGCACCACGGAGCTCGTACG
>CAYZHV010000065.1:0-16326 GCA_964478055.1 uncultured Spirochaetaceae bacterium
GCCGGACCGACGCTTCTACAGGTTTAGCGCATGCTTGTGTGTCGAAGAGCCGGCGGCATGAGCAGCCCGTAACTCTTCCAGGTCGGTTAGATGTCCCAGGCGGTACCCGACCTTACCGCTTGGTGAGTCCTGGTCTTTGTCAAGCAACATGTCGCTCAGGACTGTGCAACATGCGCCCGTGGTCGCTTAGCTTACGCCGCGACCGGAAGGTATTCTGCTTCGTCGGCAGATATACAAGTGTGCCAGATTTAGGAGGTAGCGCTCCACCTGCAACGTCGTGCCCTTGCAGCTATCACAGTCGAAACCGGGACACCCCCTGTTTCGCTAATTGTTAGCTAACATAGTAAAGATCCACCCTTTTGTCAATCGGGGAGCCGCAGGGCATGATCAGAGAGCTTGTTAACAGTTCCGGTTTTCCTGATTCTCCTGGAGCGGTAAATTCTCGGGCACCATGAAAGCACCAGTTACGCTGCTGAGTCTCTTCCTACTGCTTCTGCTCTCCGGCTGCGGCCCCTCCTACACTGTTCCTCCAGGAGGCGTGGGGAGGGAGGATTACCTCGCTGGTCTCGGTAGGGCAGGGCTTTTAGAGACGGAAGGGGCCAGGCAATGGCGGGAGCAAGGGAGAGCCGCCCTGGAAGCCCCGAGAAGGGTTGAACCTCCGTTCTCGGGCACCTTTCAGGCGGACGGCCGAGCCGCCGCCGCCGCTGAAGCCTACCTTTTGGTCCCTTCCGAGCGCCAACAGATATCGGTGCGGGTGCGGCTGGAAGGGGAAGGGTTCATCTTTCTCGACCTCTATCGGCTTCGAGACGGAGAGGAGGAGGCGATCTTCTCCACCAACCAGGAGTCGGGCGAGTTCTTGGCGAGACGAGACCGAACCTACATCCTCCTGGTGCAGCCGGAAATCTACGCCCAGGGAACAGTGAGGGTCGAGATTCAGCCCTCCGAGAGGTAGGAAAAGGCAGCCTCCTGCAGCTCCGGTGAGGCAGCAGCGATAATACTATCTCCTGGCATATCTCTTCTTCCCTGGAAGTCACTCCAGGAGGCCCCGGCCTCCTCGAGAATCGGGTAGAGGGGAGCGATATCCCAAAGACTCATGATCGGGTCTAGCATGAGGTCGCAGCGTCCAGTCACCAGCATTACGTATCCGTAGGCATCTGCCCAGGTTCGGGCGGCTCTTACTCTGGAGAGTAGGGCCGGCACGCCTTTCGGATACCGCCGGAAGAGGTCCGCGAAATCGGTGCTGTGGAGCCGCGCCTCCTCGAGTTCTCTTACGCCGGTGATTCCCGCCGCTCCACGGTTGTAGAGAAGGCCGCTTCCGGTGCTCGCGCTCACGGTCTCTTCTAGAGCGGGAGCGTGTATCACCCCGGCCACCGGGCGCTGGTCGATGGCGAAGGCGATAAGGACCGTATAGAAGGGTACTCCGTGGACGAACGATTTGGTTCCGTCTATGGGGTCCACGATCCAGGAATAACGGGAGTCGTGGCTCTCCTCGCCCCCCTCTTCACCAATAATCGTATGCTCTGGGAATTGCTCGCTGATTCGCTTCCGAATGAACGCCTCGGTTTCCCGATCCGCCACGGTCACCGGCGTCTGATCATCCTTGTGGTCCACAGCCACTCCGGTTCTGAAGTAGCGGAGGGTTATCTCTCCTGCCTCCCGGGCGATCTCTTCCGCGAAGCGTCGGTACTCCGCCAGGGCCTCGATGCCATCACTCATCTCAATACCTTCCCCGAATTTCTCGTTCGGCGTCCCTCTTCTGCGCTTTGCGCTTGAGGTCTTCTCGCTTGTCGTAGAGCTTCTTTCCTTTGCAGAGTCCCATTTCGACCTTAATCAGGTCACCTTTGAGATAGACGGAGAGCGGTACCAACGTGTACCCGCGCTCGTCCACCCGCCGTTTGAGCCGTTTGAGCTCCTCGCGGTGCACCAGGAGTTTTCGGTCCCGCAGGGGCTCATGGTTATTGATGTTCCCCTGCTTGTACTCCGCTACGTGAAACCCTATGAGCCAGAGCTCGTTATTTCGAATCCGCCCGTAAGAGTCGGAGAAGGAGAGTTTTCCGTCCCTCATAGACTTCACTTCGGTGCCTTCGAGTGCGATGCCACACTCGATCTTCTCTTCCACCTCATACTCGTGGAAGGCGCGCCTGTTCTTTGCCAGTAGCTTCGTACCGCTCATAGCTCCTCCTCCTGCACCGCGATGACGAGGCGAAAGCCGAGATAGGGGGAGCACCAGGAAGGAGGCTGGCTGCCGAGGAGACTCCCGGAAAGGTCCCTGAGAGAATTCGCGAAGGAGCCACCCTGGACTACCCGTTCCGCGCCGCCGATCTGCGGCGCCGCGGCACCGGTGAGGTATCTCGCCTCGGGAGAGGGAGTATACCAATCCTCGGACCACTCCCAGAGGTTGCCGTAGAGATCGTAGAAACCGGCGTTGCTTCGCCGCTCGGGGCTAATCGGGTAGGGCGTCTCACCGTCGGCTTCGAAGGTAACTCTAACAGGAGCTGACTCCCCGGAGCCCGGCGCCGGCTCAGTGGAGGCAGCCTCCCTCCACTCCGTCCCTCGGGGAAGGCGAACAAGCAGTTCCCCACGGTAAGCTGGATAGGTGTCGGATAACCTCCGGCTCATCCAGTTGGCAAAGGCCGACGCGGCATGCCAGGAAACGAAGCGGACGGGCTCCTCGGGACTCCGCGGCATTCCCCAGTCCGCCAAATAGTCCTCGGTGACTACCCCGGTCTCAGTCAACTGCTGCCGATTCTCCGGCCTCCAGGCTGGAGTATCCGCGAGAAATCCGGCGTAGTCACCCCGGGTCACTTCTCGCTCCATCATCAGAACGCCACCTACTCGCCGAAAGGATATTCCCTCGACCGTGAGCGTCGCCGGCAGCTCGCCGCCGGTGGAGCCTTCCGCCGGCCCCACGCTTTCCGCCGGCCCAATGGTCCGGGCCTCATCATACCACTCGCCCTCCTGAAAGCGACTACCCAACCGATCGGGCAGCGTCCGCTGAAGAATCACCTGTAGGGCAGCCGCGCCCTGAGAATCAGTCACAGGCTGTATGAGTTCCAATACACTTCGGCCGATTCCGAGGGGTGACGCTCCTCCCATGCCGTTGGCCAGAAGCGTTCCGCGGGTGAGGTCCTTGAGCTGCGTGGGCGAAGCGAGGTGGAATCGAGCGGTCCTCAGGAGGCTTCTCCCGGCGGTGACCGCGTCGGGGTTATCAGGAAAGGAGGCAAGGGCTCGGCTGGTCTCAGATATAATGGGAGGCACTTGGAAGGCAGCGCTTCCGGCGCCCCCTAGGGCCCATCGGGCGAAGGCGTGCGCCCGATCAACGGCCAGTTCCTCCGGAGATAGCGGAGTGAGTGTCACAGTAATCCGCTGTTTCCGCGCCGCGAAGAGAGTGCCAAAGAGACGCCCCCGAACTCGCAGCTCCCGCTCCTCCGTCTCGAAGCCGGGATAACGAATTAGCAGCTCGTGCTCCCCAGCTTCCACAAATCTCGTCACCGGGGTCGCTCCGAGTCGGACACCGTTGATCACTACCTCGGACCCCGCGGGGGTGGAGCGAAACGTCACTTCGGAGCCATAATCGCGTATTCCTGGATAGAGAAGTATGAAAAAAAGGAGAAGCAAGAGGCCCAATCCCAGGACGACCGGGACGTAACTCTCAGGCTTTACGCCAAAAACCGGTTTGAGCCGTACCGGTTTTGGCTCTGGAGACTCACTCTTGCGTGTTCTGGCCATGCGGCAGAGTATATGGAGCGGCTTCTCGACTTGTCAACGCAACTGCTCCATGGTATCGTCCATCCGTTCATGAGTACCCAGGAGCGCCCCTGGCGCCGCACCATTCTAGAGGCAACTGAGCGATTTCTCACCTGGCGTAAGATGCGCAAGCACCGGAAAGCGGAGAAGCAGCGGCAGAAGAACGTTGTGGTGGACTGGATCGAGGCATTCATCTGGGCAGCTTTCGTGGTGCTTCTGGTGAATCAGTACTTGCTGCAGGCGTATCAAATACCCTCGGGGTCCATGATCGACACGCTCCGGCAGCAGGATCGGATCTTTGTGAACAAGGTCGTCTACGGGCCCGAGCTCATACCGGGGATGATCAAACTGCCGGGATTTGCCACACCTCGAAGGGCGGAGGTGATCATTTTCGAGAACCCCTCCTACATCGGAAAAGGGCCCCTCTTCGATATTCTGCAGCGGGTAATCTATATGCTCACCCTCAGCATGGTGGACATAGACCGGGATGAGCAGGGCATGCCCCGGGCACATTTTCTCATAAAGCGCGCCGTCGGGGCCGAAGGAGACCAGATTCGTCTACGCTTCGGTAACGTCGAGATCAAGCCCCAGGGAAGCGCCCGTTGGTATGACGAAGAGGAGTTCAAGGAGTACGCCTCCAAGGAGTATCCGGTTCGGCGCATAATCGATCGCCCGGACTACGCCACCTTCACCCTTGCCGGACGCGCCTCGGCCCTTCGCGACGCGGGGTTGAGCGTTACTGAAGCGGAAGCGGAAGCGATTTCCGAGGTATCGCAAATGGGCTTTATCGACCCCTTTGCCCTGGAGCAGAGCCGAACCGCCACGCTCTATCAGATAGACCCCTCCTCGGAAAGAGTGCGTCGTCGGTTCAACAGCCTGGAGAACGGTTACTACGTGCCGCGAGGAAGGCTCTTCCCCATGGGCGACAATCGAGACAACTCCCGGGATGCGCGCTACTTCGGCGCTGTATCGAAGGAAAAGGTTCTCGGACGGGCCATGTTCATTTACTGGCCTCTGAATCGCTTCGGCTCGATTCGGTAGGGCGATGGCTGAGCGAGGTCTGAGCAGTCATCGACGAAAGCGGCGGCAGCGGCGAATCCGCCGACTCCTCGGCTTCTTGTCTCTCTTTCTCATTGCCTATCTCCTGATTACGAGCTTTCTCCTGGAGGTCGTCCGAGTCACGGATAACTCCATGGCTCCCACCCTAATGGAAGGGGATCTGCTAGTTGCCTCCCCACTTCTGCACCGTCTGGAGCGACTACGCCGGGTCGAACGGGCGGATATGGTTCTTGTTGAAAACCCCGCTCGACCTTCCGTGACTCTTGGCGGTCAGCTGACGAGACGCTTCATCCAGTTTTTCACCCTTGGAAGAGCCCAGGGCACCGCCCCCTCGGGGTCTCCGTTTCTCCTGCGCCGGATTTTAGGGCTTCCCGGAGAGAGAATCCTCCTGGAAGAGTATCGCTTTTACATTCGAAGCGAAGAAGGAGCGTGGGTTGGCGAGAGCCGCCTCTCCTCAGGAAGCTATCAATTGCTCCTCCCGGAGACCGGAGATGCGCAGACGCCATGGCCTTCGGCTAACACGCCGGGCTCCCCGGACGCTCCGGCAGTGACAATCCCGCCGGAGAGCTACTACGTCGCTGCTGATAATCGAGGTGGCCCCATGGACTCCCGCATCTGGGGCCCCCTTGGGGCAGAGCGCCTTAGGGGGCCGGTTATTCTTCGCCTCCTTCCCCTGGACAGATTCGGTCCCCTCGGCAAAGAAGAGTGATCGCTTCTTTCTCGCTCCCGCCGCAGTCCTCGATTTCGCTCTACATCCACATACCCTTCTGCACGGTCAAGTGCGGCTACTGTGACTTTTTTTCCCTCACCGGAGTTGCACCGGCACGGATGGAAGAGACCGTCTCTTCCATCCTGGAGGATGCTGAGTCGATGCTTCCCCCTCTGGTTGCCTCAGGGGGTACCGTAGAGACCGTCTACGTCGGTGGCGGGACCCCGAGCGTACTATCGGAGAAGAGCCTCAGACGGCTAACCGCAGGTATCCGCAAGCTCCTGCCAAACACGCCACGGGAGTGGACGGTGGAGCTCAATCCGGAGACCCTAACCGAGGGGACTCTAGATATCCTGTGCGGCGCCGGGGTCGACCGGCTCTCCCTTGGCGTCCAGACCCTTTCTCAGGAGGGACTGACCGCTCTGGGCCGGGCGGCTACCGCCGAGAGAACGGAGCGAGCCGTGGAGCTTCTAACTGCAGTCTGGAAAGGGCGCTGGAACGGTGACCTCATTCTCGGTTTCCAGGGGGATTCGCCGGCACGGGTAGCTCGGGACCTGGAGCTGCTAACGAGCTCCGGTGCTCGCCACCTCTCCGTCTACGCCCTCACACTGGAGGAGGGCACCCCCCTGGCGACGGCCGTGGATTCCGGCGCCGTAACGCTCCCTGAAGACGAGGAGGTTCTGGAGCTGCTCTCGGCGGCGCAAGAAGTACTCTCCGAGAGGGGCCTCAGACGTTACGAGGTCTCCAACTATGCCCTTCCGGGAGAGGAGAGTCTTCACAACCTCCGCTACTGGCGGATGGAGCCCTATCTGGGACTCGGTCCGGCAGCAGCCAGCACCATCTATTACCAGACGCACCCTCTCACCGGGGTCCGAATGGAAGGAGTTCGGGATCTGCCCAAGTATCTCGCCCCTTCCGGCAGACGCTACACGACGGATAGTTTGTCCACCGAGGAACTCCTCGAGGAGGCGCTTCTTATGGGTCTGAGGACCAGTGAAGGCGTTTCTCTCCGACGGCTGCAGCGGCGATTCGGCATCTCCCCGGAGGCGGTGGAACACGCCCTCGGACCCTCCCGACTGCTCCGGATCTCCCCGGGAGAAGGGGGCAGGCTGACGGTACTTCCGGAGGAATGGAACATTCTCGATCGTGCGGTACTGGAGGCGGTGGAGCGACTCCTGCCCCTTGCCCGCGAACCATATTGACACCCCCAGACCGGCGTGATAGCGTCGTTAGTACCGCAGGCAGAACGATTTATAGGAGAGCGAATGTCCGGTCATAACAAATGGTCGACCATCAAGCATAAGAAGGGCGCCGCCGATGCGAAGCGGGGTAAGCTCTTCACCAAACTTATCAAAGAAATCACCGTAGCCGCCCGAGAAGGCGGCGGAGACGAAAACGCAAATCCCCGGCTTAGAACCGCGATTCTCAAGGCAAAAGACGCCAATATGCCCAAGGACAACATCGAACGGGCAGTGAAAAAAGGTACCGGCGAGCTCGGGGGCGAGGATTACCTCGATCTGGTCTATGAAGGCTACGGGCCCGGAGGCGTTGCCATCATGGTAGAGTGCCTTACGGACAACAAGAACAGGACCGCCGCCGATGTCCGCAGCATCTTTTCCAAACACGGCGGGAACCTCGGCGAGAACGGCTGTGTCTCTTACCTCTTCAGCAGAAAGGGCGTCATGACCTACGACGCTGAGAAGTACAGCGAGGACGATATCCTGGAGGTCGCCCTTGAGGCAGGGGCAGAGGATGTCTCGACCCAGGGTGAAGCGATCGAGGTCGATACTGCTCCGGACGAGTTTGACACGGTCCTGGGAGCGCTGCAGCAGAAGGGATTCGAGCACGAGACAGCGGAAATCACCATGGTTCCGGAGTCCACGATCTCCCTCGACGAGGATGGAACCCGCAAGGCCCTCCGGCTGATCGAGCTCCTGGATGACCACGACGACGTGCAGAACGTATCCACCAACCTCGACATACCTGACGACTTCGACTACTAAATGGCGGTAATCCTTGGTATCGATCCGGGTCTCGCCGCTACGGGATGGGGCCTGATCGACGCCCGAGGCAACTCTCTTCGCTATATAGGCCACGGCGTGGTCCGAACAGACGCCTCCTGGACCCCGGGAAGACGACTTCTCAAGATCCACAGGGAGCTCGAGGAGATTTGCACAACCGCAGGACCCGTCGCGGCGGCCATAGAGAGCCTCTACTTCGCCAAGAACATTACCAGTGCCATTCCCGTCGCCCAGGCTCGAGGCGTGGTGATGCTTCTCCTCGAACAACAGAGAATTCCCGCGGAGGAATACCCGCCTCAGGCGATCAAGCAGGCCTTGGTTGGACACGGTCGGGCCGAGAAGGAGCAGGTACAGGAGCTCGTCCGCCTCCTCCTGGGACTCCAGGAGATCCCGAAACCGGACCACGCCGCGGACGCCCTGGCGGCGGCCATAACACACCACCACTCCGGGCAGGGACGGAGTATCATACTCGGGGAGGAGGAAACCAAATGATTCACGCCCTTACCGGAGCGATAACCGGGGCCACCCCGAACGCGGTCATTCTCAGAACCGGGCCGATGCACTGGCAGATCGAAGCGAGCGCCGGGACGATTCGGACCCTTATGGGCCACCGCGGCGAGGAAGTGACGGTCTTTACCTACCTCCACTCCCGGGACGACGGTCTCACCCTCTTCGGATTTGCCACCGAGGCGGAGCGTTCCCTCTTTTTCGATCTCATCAAAGTCGACGGAATCGGGCCAAAACAGGCGATTCGCATACTCTCAGGAACTAGCGTGGAGAGCTTTCTCCAGAGCGTGGAGGA
The DNA here is from genome assembly GCA_964478055.1 of uncultured Spirochaetaceae bacterium. Lineage (GTDB taxonomy): Bacteria > Spirochaetota > Spirochaetia > DSM-27196 > Alkalispirochaetaceae > CAYZHV01. The sequence continues at coordinate 8,339 of CAYZHV010000065.1, forward strand.
GGGTAACGTGGACGCCCTTACCCACATAAAAGGGTTGGGAATGAAAACAGCCCAGAAAATACTTCTCAGCCTCCAGGATCGCCTCGTCCAGGCCAGCTCAACGGGTGCCGCCGGGGGCAAAGAGCCTCACGGTGAGATTCTCGAAGCTCTCGTGGAGATGGGCTACGACCGTCGCCTCGCCCGTGACGCCCTTGGAAGGGTCGCGGAGGAGCTATCCCGGACCCGGATGCCCGAGAACGAGCGGGAACAGGAGCTATTCAGGCGAGCAATAATCGAGCTGAGCTGATAGAGTAGTAGCGGTATGAGTGATGAGCACCCCCTCCACGGAGGAGCGCACCTGGATGACGAGGCGGAGATGACGCTTCGCCCGCAGCGGCTCGAGGAGTTCCAGGGACAGCGGGAGATCAAGGAGAATTTACGGGTCTTTATAACCGCCGCCCGGGAACGAGAGGAAGCTCTCGACCACGTGTTCCTGAGTGGTCCTCCGGGGCTCGGCAAGACAACCCTGGCGGGTATCATGGCTCACGAGATGGAGGGCGATTTCAAGGCGACCTCCGCTCCGGCCCTGGAAAAACCGAAGGATCTGGCGGGTATTCTCACGACCCTGGCCCCGGGGACTCTCTTCTTCATCGATGAGGTGCATCGACTCAAGCCCGCGTTGGAAGAGATGCTCTACATTGCCATGGAAGACTTTGAGATCGACTGGGTTATCGGGCAGGGTCCCGCGGCGCGAACCATACGGATCCCCTTACCGCGGTTTACCCTGGTAGGCGCTACAACCCGCCCGGGAGCGGTGGCGGCGCCTCTTTTTACCCGCTTCGGCATCACCGCCCGGCTCAACTTCTACACCGAGGAAGATATCGTCTCGATCCTCCGCCGCTCCGCGGATATTCTCGAGGTGCCCGTGGACGAAGACGCCTACCTGCTTCTGGCACGCTCCTCTCGGGGTACGCCTCGAGTGGCAAACCGCCTCCTGCGACGAATGCGAGACTTTGCCCAGGTCCTCGCCGGTGGCAACATCACCATTAAGGTGGTGGAAGAGGGTATGCGCCGCCTCGGCATCGACACCTACGGCCTCGAGGAGCACGACCGGGTCATTCTTCGCACTATCGTAGAAAAATACGGTGGAGGACCGGTCGGGGCGGAAACTCTCGCCATTTCCGTGGGAGAAGGCATAGAGTCCCTGGAGGACTTCTACGAGCCCTATTTGATTCAAAGAGGCCTTTTGCAGCGCACCCCCCGAGGCAGAATCGTCACACCCTTTGCGAGACAACTACTTGGATTGGAGGATACCTCCGGTGGAGACCAGAGCCTTCTCTTTTGACCTTCCCGAAGAACTAATAGCACAGCATCCGACCACCGAACGGGGCAAGAGCCGCCTCCTGGTCGCGGATCGTTCGTCCGGCAACATCGTGGACACTAAGGTCTCCTCCTTGCACGAGCATCTGGAGCCCGGGACTGTAATGGTTCTCAACGACTCCCGGGTGCGAAAGGCGAGGATCTACGCCACCCCGATCGGCGGGACGGCGCCGGTGGAGTTTCTCCTTGTCCGGCCACTCACCGTTGCCCACAGCCCGGACACCGGGGAGCGGCGTTCCGGAGAGCAGGGGAACGACGCATTGGGACCCCACGCCACGGAGTGGCTCGCCACGGTAAACAAGGCGAAACGGCAACGTCCCGGGCGGCGATACACCTTTCCCGAGGGGGTCGAGGCGGAGATCGTTGGCGTCGACGAGCGGTATCGCCGGGTTCGATTCTACGGAACGGTGGACGAGGCGTACCTAGAACGGAACGGCCATGTGCCCCTGCCTCCCTACATTCGCCGGGAGGACACCCCCGCGGATAGCGAGCGGTACCAGACGGTATACGCCCGCAATACCGGCTCCGTGGCAGCCCCCACTGCGGGATTGCACTTCACCGAAGAAATCTTTGACTCCCTCCGGGAGAGAGGGGTGGAAATCCACCGCATTACGCTTCACGTGGGCCTGGGAACATTTCTCCCGGTGACCTCCGATGAGGTCGAAGAGCACCGAATGCACAGCGAGGAGTTCACCATTACTGACGAAACCGCCGCCGCCGTGGAACAGGCGAAGCGGGAAGGGCGGCCGGTGCTGGCGGTGGGGACAACTTCTCTTCGCTCTCTCGAGGCGGCCTGGATACCGGGAGAGGAGCGACTCCAGCGGGGAGACCAGGAGACGGATATCTTCATTTATCCGGGATACACCTTTCAGGTGGTTGACCAGCTCTTCACCAACTTCCACACACCGAAGTCGACCCTGCTCATGCTCGTTTCCGCCTTTGCCGGCCGGGAGCAACTCCTCAGCTGGTACGAGCACGCGGTAGAGGAGCGTTACCGCTTTTTCAGCTACGGTGACGCAATGTTGATGAAGTAATCAGTAGCTGTTCTCGTCCATCGCCTCGAAAGCGGCTCGCACATCCTCGAGACGACGCAAGTGGCGATCTATGATGAAGCCGTAGTCGAGCTCTCCCGTCGAAATACGGTGTTGCTCATCTTCCCAGTTCTGTATCTCCTCGAGACTCAACCAGCGAAACTGTCCCGCCCGTTCGGCCCACCGCTGCGCTTCGGACCAGTAGTAGCGCGCCTCCCGGAAGAGGGACTCCGCGATTTCCAGGCTTTCCAGATTGTCCTCTTTCCAGGGGTAGTTGTAGAAGTACGCCTCGAACTTATTGTACTTGCTTCCCCAGCGAAGGTAGAGCTCCGTGAGCTTGAGATTTATGTGCATGGAAAAGAGATAACGGTACCACTCCCATTCACGTTCATTCTCTATTCGTGCAAGGGCGTGCAGGGGATTGGCAAAATCCGCCTCCTGCACCTGCTCGAGCCAGTAGATATTCTCTTTGATCCGTTCCGGATACTGGTAGAGATGTACGTGATAGAGCTCGTAGAGCTGCTCCTTGTAAATGAGGCGGTACGCCTCCAGGGGAGTGGGGAGCAAGATTGTCAAAAGCAACGCGAAAAGGGACCCGCGATAGAGAGCTCTCACGCTTCTCTTATCGGCGTTCCCGGGGCTCCTCATAACCGCAAGGATCTAAGGATGACCTCCGTTAGATGCTCCACTGGAAGAGAGCCGTCGAGACGGTGTATCTCGATGCCGCTCTGCGCAAAGTGTATTAGGGTACGCTCATAGAAGCGCTTTACCTCTCTCTGGAAGGCGATACGTTCGTACATGTCCCGCTTTTCCCGTCCGGATAGTCGCTGCTCACCGAGATCCGGGTCGATATCGAGGTAGAAGAGATATCGGGGCAGGGGAAAGGGCTCATTGAGCCGATAAACAAAGTCGAAGCCACAGTGGACGCTCTGATAGGCAAGGGAGGAGAAGAGGTAGCGATCAGATATGACGAAATCCCCCGCCTCGAGGCGCGCGGTTACGCAATCGGGGCCCTGATAGAGGTGGTCGGTACGGTCCGCGGCGTAGAGATGCGCTATTGTCCGCGGCTCCGCCGGCACCTCACGGTGGAGAATGCGGCGAATAAGCTTGCCTATTTCCCCCTCCGTGGGCTCGCAGGTGAGATGGACCGCTTCCTTCTCCCTGAGAACCGAGGCGAGGGCCTTGGCCTGGGTTGTAGTACCGGCTCCGTCGAGCCCCTCTATGACCGCGAAGCGATCGAGCAGTTCTGACACTACTTCTCTCCTGAAAACGTTGCGTGATAGATTAGAGTACAGGAAATTCGGCGATGCATCGAAGCCCTTTGGGCCATTACTTTCAGCGGTATCTTCATCTCATCGTCCTCGCGGTAGCGGTTCTCGGTCTCGCGCTCCTCACACCGGTGGTGAGAGATCTACTCTATCGGCAGTTCGACGATGTGAGAAGCAACATTACCGCCTCTCTCACCCAACAACTCGGTCGCCCCTTTAGCTATGAGCGCCTTTCGCCTTCGGTTTTCCGCAATCTGGAGATCTATGGACTCGAGATTGAAGGACCCCGAGGAGATACGCTGCGAATCGACCGCGCCAGAGCCTCCTACAGCATTCTCGCGATTCTCTTCGGGGACGTTCAGAACGTCGTGGAGAGGCTTATCATTCAACGGGCCTATCTCGAAATCGATTTCACCCGGGACCGCGCCTTTATAGAAAACGTGCGGGAGTCCCTCTTTGGTCGCGGCCTCTTTCCCCAGGACCTCACCATCTCCTTGAGAGAAGTGGAGATCCGCCTCATCCAGGAGGGCCTCACGGTCCAAATGACCAATATCGGCGGAGAGGTCCAGCTCGAAGACCCGAGCATCCTCGCGGACCTTCAGTCACGGGTTGTCCTGCGGGGGGAGGGGGAGAATCCGGTGCAGCTCGAAAGCCAGGTGGCGGTGCAAATGAGCACTGCCCGGGGCTTCGAGAGTCTCGATGGCGAGATCGCCCTGGGTAGGCTCTTTGGAACGCACCTCGTGGTCGATCCTCTCGCCTTTGACGTCGCAAAGTCCGGAAGTAGTTGGAGCGTGACCAAACAGCAGGACGCCCAACCCTTCGACCTCCGGGTGGACGTCTCGGAGGAAGAGGTAACCCTTTCGGCCCAAATGGACCGGTTCGTACCGGGTGACATCGTTTCCCCGGGTCCACCTTTGGCGGAGTTAGGACCCTGGCTCGAGAGTTCTCTTACCGGGGACGCGGAGATTCGTCTCGCCGAGGGGGAGTTGGCGGGGTATGCAGCGGATCTCCAAGCGTACGTACCGTCAGGATCGCTTCCCGAGCCCCTGGCTCTGGCGGTCACCGCCGAAGGCGATCAGCAGCAGGTGGAAGTTGAAACGCTCGAGCTCTCTGACCCCCGGGGTGGGGTGGCCAGATTCGGGGGCACCCTCGATCTTGATCGCGTGGTCGCCGCGGGACGGCTCACTTTTTCCAACTTCAGCTATGCTGGCTCCCCGGCTGTTACCGGAGGAGGAAGTCTATCCTCCCTGGACGGGAGACAAGGTTTCTCTTCCGTGGCGCTTACCGTGGCGGAAAGCACGATCTACCACCTCTCCGGTTCCGTCGAGCTTGGAGAGCTTCTGCGCAACGGAGATACCCCTTCGGACTTCGAGGTTGCCCTCTCCCTGAACCCCGAGAGAACTGGCATAGTCCGGGGCAGTGGCTCCATCGGGAGTGAAGGAGTTATCTCCCTGGACGCGCAAGTCGAACAGGTCTCTCTGGATGAGCTTCTCGACGCCCTGGGTAGCTACGATCCTCGGATTGCCCGGTACGCCGGTTCGGTCCCTGACGGGCGGTATCGTCTCGATACCCGTCTACGAGTTCGCCGGGACAAAGAAGGGCTCTACATCCGGGCGCCCTTCGTCTCTCTCTTCGATACGGAAGACTTTGATACCTATCTCTCTCTCAACCTCACCTACGATCAGGGTACCCTGGTTCTGGAAGACATCGTTGGGGGTACCGCGGGCTATGAGGGGACCGGCCGACTCTTCGCCAGGCTCTCCAGTGGTGGGACCCTGGATTTCGAACTCGATCTCGACGTAGAGGGGATCGAGTACTCTCTCCGAGGTCTCTATACACCGGGAGATAGTTTTGTCTTCTCCGGTGGCCACGGGGTCGATGGGCGGATCTACCAGAGCCGAAATGGAGAAATCCTCTTTGCCCTCAGGGGCATGTCCATTCCGGTGCCCTTGCAAAGCGGAACCGGGGCCCTCACCTTCAGGTTAGACGGCAGATACGCTTCTGCCTCGGATTGGCGCGTGCAGCTCAGGCAGATCAGGCTAAACGGAACAGAGTTTCTGCTTACCCGATCCTCAGGCCGCCTGGAAGTCGCCGGTGTAGCGGAACCTGACGGTATTACGCTGAGTTCAATCGAGTATGAAGACCCGGTTTCCAATCTTACCGGAAAAGGAACGGTAAAGTGGCAGTCCCTGATGCCCCTGACGGTGGCCCTCAACGCCCGCCTGGAGTCCACCCAGGGGGACGAGCGGTACGAGATCTCCGGTAGTTACGAGGAAGGCAACGTTGCCGCGACCCTCTCTGCGGTGCGGGTGCCTTTTCTCCGCCTCGGAATGGAGGGTTTACGAGGCGGGGTGGACATGAATGTGCGGATACGGGGAACCCCCGCTGACCCGACTCTCACAGTCAACGTTCGAAGCAACGAGGCGGGTATCGCCGCGGAAGAGTTGGTTTTCTCAGGAAGTCTCGCCTACCAGGAGGGCCTTCTCGAGCTCAGGTCGTTGGCTCTGGAGTACAGCACCTACGTCCTCCGAGTGCAGAACGGAACCGTCGACCAGGAGAACGAGACCGTGGAGCTCGCCTTCACGGTTGACAACAACGCCCTTCAGCGAGAGCAGGCTATCACCGGAAACCTGCAAGTCGATTACTCTCTGCCGCAGTTTACGGAGGAACCGGTGCTGGCGGTTCTCCAGGCCCAGGGAATCCTGCGGATGGACGGATTTCGCCCCCTGACGGCGGAGGACACCGGGGCCCGGGAGCTTCGCCTGGCCTATGCGGAGAACGAGCTTACCCTCACCAACTGGTACCGCGACGGGTTACTGCTCCGTTTCAACCGGGAGAGCGGCGAGTTCTCGGGCTACGCCAGGGAGCCCTTGATCGTTCAGGCGGTCTTCGAGGGCACCCTGGGGGAAGGGGAGATCGAAACGACGATTACCGAGATCGACGTCTCTTTAGCTGCCCTTCTCGACCGGCTTCCCTCGGAGCGCCGTTTGGTCGATTCCGGTGAGCTCGGCGGTTCCATGCGCATAGTTGGGGACCTTCGGGACCCGAATTTCTTTGGAACCCTCCGGCTCCGGGAGGTAAGAATGACCGTCAATCCCGTGGGGGACACCATTGGCCCCTTTGACACCAACGTCATTCTCGATGAGAAGAACTTCCGCACCACCAGGACCGTTGTGCCGGTGGGTTCCGGAGAGGCCACGGTGGAAGCCCAACTCCTCCTAAATCGCCTCGCCCTGGAGGGATACCGCATAGCGATCTCCGTGGCGGAGGAGGAGACCATCCCGGTGGATGGCCGGATCGGTCCGGTCAATGCCGAGGGCTTTGCCTCGGGCACCTTGAGCGTATCCGGGGACACCGTAGGCGCCGCCCTGGAGGGCCGAATTACCACCCAGAGTCTCCGTCTCGCCCTCTCTCCGGCTTCGGAGCGTCCCGACCGGGAAGCTCGGACGGACCGGGCCAACCTCTCGGTGGACCTTGAGATCGTCAGCGGTAGGGGCGTTCAGTTCGTCTGGCCCAACACGGAGTTTCCCGTCCTCCGCAGTACCCTGGCGACGCAGCAGGAGGTGGCAATAGTCGCCAACAGGCAGGCAGACACCTTCTCCCTGGAAGGGGATGTGGAGATGCAGAGCGGGGATATCTTCTATTTCGACCGAAACTTCTACATCCGGGAGGGGGAGATCAGTTTTGACGAGGATCAGGATTCCTTTGATCCCCGGGTCACCGTTCGAGCGGAGCTCCGGGAGGCCACTCCGGAGGGCCCGGTGCGAATCTACCTCGTGGCAAACAATGAGCTGTTGAGTGAGTTTTCTCCTCGCTTTGAGTCCTCTCCGCCCCTCTCCACGGCGGAGATCGTCGGTATCCTCGGAGGAAACATCTTTGCCCAATCTCCGGAAGGGGAGGTTGATGTCTCCTCCGCTCTCCTTGCAACAAGCGATATACTCACGCAGTTCGGGGTCCTCCGGGAGTTCGAGGACAACGTGCGAGACGCGCTCAATCTCGATCTCTTTAGTATTCGAACGCAGATCTTTCAGAACATTGTCGCCTCCGCCATCGAGGACGGTCAGACGGTCCCGAACGAGCAGGGGGTTTCTCCCCAGGAGCCCTATCCATCCCTGGGAAGCTACCTGAACAATACGTCGGTTTTTATGGGTAGATACCTCGGTAATGAGCTATTTTTGGAAATGCTAGTTCAGCTCCAGGCTGATCCGGCTCAGAACGTACCGTCGAGGCAAGAAGATGATATTCAGTCCCTTGGCGGGGTCTTGATAGATCCAGAGATTCGTTTAGAATGGCAGACACCTTTTTTCTTGCTGGAGTGGAATTTTGCTCC
>CAYZHV010000066.1:0-7988 GCA_964478055.1 uncultured Spirochaetaceae bacterium
GTCAGCATCATCTGATGTTCACACAGGTTCGTCAGGATATCCCAAAGAACGTACAGGCGTTGTTGTAGAGCGTTTCAGCGAGCTCCTCTTCCTCCATCTCCCGGATGGAGGCGAGAAACTTCACCGTCTCTCCGAGGTAGGAGGGGCGATTTCGCTTGCCTCTATACGCCGAGGGCACCATAAAGGGGCTCTCGGACTCAACGAGCATGCGCTCGAGGGGCATGTTCTTCGCAGTCTCGTGGAGATTTCGAGCGTTCCGATAGGTCACGTTTCCCGCAAAGGAGATGTAGATCGGCAGCTCCAGCGCCTCCTCGGCGTACTGCCAGTTCTCGGAGTAGCAGTGTAGCACCGCTCCCCGGGGCGGGATCTTATCCTTCAGGATGTCGAGGACGTCCCGGCCGGCCTCCCGGTTGTGAATAACCACGGGCTTGTCGTGCTGATTAGCGAGCTCCAGCTGCCGAATAAAGAGCTCGATCTGATCGTCACGATTGCCGAACTTGCGATAGTAGTCGAGGCCGGTCTCGCCGATAGCGACCACCCGGTCTTTGGTGAGCCCCCGCTCGATGTCCCCTTCCCAGTCGGAGCCGGGATTGGTGACTTCGCTCGGAGATACACCGATGGCGAAGTAGACGTTATTCGCCGTTTTGAGGTTGTCGTAGAGCTCAAAGAAGTCTCGTACGTTGTTGCAAATGCTCAAAATGCCCTGCACTTTGGCCTGCCGGGCTTCTTGAACAACAATAAGCTGTTCAATCGGGTCTTCATCAATGAGCCCGATGTGGGCGTGAGTATCAAATAGTTTCATGGCCGTACCGATACGTGGAGTCCAGGGTAACCTGATCCGATAATAGAACTACAATGTAATCACGGTTCAGGAGCCGAGTCTGTCCGGTAACATAGCAATGGTAGCTATTAGAGTCAAGGATCAGATAGAAGCAGAAATAGTGCACGCATTTGACATGATTCTAGGCGCGTGCTATTGTTTTGGATGTATACAATTACCCCGGGGAGGAGCGTTTGTCACCAATAGGTCGATCACGAGGTAGCAGCATGAACCGCCGATCCGTCGTCGGCTGGAACCCGCTACGGGTTCTGGGAAGGCTGTTTTCTCGGATCGGTAAGCTCGGCCGGATGAAGTTCACGATCATGCTCATTCCGCACTCGGAGCGGAGGGTCGTCAACTTCCATGTGAACATGGTCACAATCCTTTTTGTGGGTGTTCTCGTGGTCGCAGTTGTGGGTGGCTTTTTCTACTTTTCCACGATGTATACCGGAAGCGCCCGCCTCATTACCGAGAGAAGCGAAGCCCTAGAGCAGAGCGAAGCGAGTCTCGAGTCGGTTCTGGATGAGCTGGCGGAGGTCGTAAAGGTCGCGGAGACCTTTGACCAAACCCTGGCCCAGACCCTTCAAGACCTGGACATGGGAAGCTTGGAAGAGGGGGAGAATCAGCTCGCCGGCAGCGGCGACCTCGCCTCGTTCCTCGACGTTCGTTCGGTGGAGCGGGATGAGCTCCGGGAGCTCCAGCAACTGCGCACCATGGCGGCCAACTTGCGCGCCTCCGTGGAGCCCCTGCAGAACATCCGAGAGGTTCTCAACTCGCAGCAGGACCTTCTGGGCGACATTCCGAACTCCTGGCCCTTGGTGGCTGGTCGTGGCAGAGTGACCATGGAGTTCGGTCCCAACCTCCATCCCGTGACGGCCCAATGGTATCTCCACAAAGGGTTCGATATTGCCGACTCCGTCGGCGTTCCGGTGGTGGCAAGCGCCAATGGCAAAGTCGTGGAACTCGGCTTTGACCCGGGCTACGGCATGTACGTCTGGCTACGACACAAGTACGGATTTCGAACCCGCTACTCTCACCTCCAGAGCATTAGCGTCTCCGAGGGTGAGGAAGTCGTCCAGGGAGCGGTACTGGGTACCCTTGGCAACACCGGTATTTCAACAGGCCCCCATCTGGACTTTCAGATTTGGCTCGGGACCGACGTTGTGGACCCCGCGGCGTTCCTCAAGATCTCAAACGACTGGCACCGCTGGTCGGGAAATCGGTAAGCTGATGGCCCAGCACTTTGATGACTCCCTCGTTAATTCTATCGTCGGGAGTGGCACACACTTTCGGGGGCACATCGAGCTCTCCGGGCTCTTGCGGATTGACGGCGATTTTTCCGGGTCTGTAAAGACCCAGGGAAAAGTGATCGTCGGCCGGGGAGGCCGGGCGGACTGTTCGATCGATGCACACACGGTTGTGATCGGTGGAATCGTCCGGGGGAATGTGTACGCGACGGACAAGGTGATCGCCCTCGAGAGCGCGATCATCATCGGGAACATATACGCCACCCGCCTCATAGCGGAGGAGGGTGTCCTGATCGATGCCGGGCTGATGGTGTCCGGCGAGGGCAAGCCTGAGGTGCGGCCGACGGCAGGTCCGGGAGATGGAACCAGAACAGCGGTGCGACGTTCCCGATGGAGCCGCGGAGCCCGGGAGGGAGCCGCATATGGATCGAATCGAACCTGATGGGTTCTTTACTCGCCGTGACCGCGCTCGGGAGAAGAAGCGGGTACAGGACGGCAAGCGACCGAAGCGCTCATTTTTCTCCGTTGTAGAGTCTGAAGTCTCCGAGTCCAGCGCGGCCGGCGCGTTGATGGACGGAAACATATCCATTGAGGAGGCACACTCCCTCCTCGATGAGATTCATCAGGCCGGTGACAGGCTTCTCGAAGAGCCTACGCCCCAGCAGGCGAAGGCGTACCGGGAACTGGTGCAGCGGTTCATGCGGGGCCTTGTTCCGGGAGCCTTTGACGTAGAAGAACACCAGTCCGGCGGTAACATCCTCAAGCGAAAACGGTTTACACTAGTAAGACAGATTGATCAGAAAGTAGAGCGCCTCGTCGCAGGGATTTTGCAGAGTCAGGGACGGCAGTTTGACATACTCGCCCGGCTCGAAGAGATACATGGTATGCTCGTGGATCTCATGCACTGACGACGCGGCGCGAAAGCAGGGGCATATGGAAGCCGAACAATTTGTACTGGTCCGCAATGACTATACGGGAGAGACAGAACTCTGCGCCATCTCCGAGCAGGATGAGCTACCGCCGGTGGACGATCTGATCGGATCCTCGGTGATTGTCGAGACTCGGTATGGCGACGACATTTGCCGGGTCCTCGGCCCGGTCTCGCCGAGCAACAGCACCTCCTGGAAGGAGCGGCGTCAGGTTATTCGCCGAGCCACCGAGAAGGATCACGCCAGGGAGGAGGAGCACCGTGGGGAGGCTCGTCGGGCTCTCGAGATCTGCCGTGAACGGATCGAGTACCACGGACTCAAGATGCAGCTCGTGGGGGCGCACTTTCTCTATGACGGGTCGAAGCTGCTCTTCTTCTTTACCGCTGAGAACAGAGTGGACTTTCGGGGACTGGTGAAGGATCTGGTCTCTCACTTTCGTACCAGGATCGAGCTGCGACAGATCGGTGTGCGGGAGGAGGCGCGGATGAGCGGAGGGATTGGCGTCTGCGGCCGGGCCCTTTGCTGCAGCGCGGTTTCCGACAAGCTTGAGCCGGTCTCCATCAAGATGGCGAAGGCGCAGAATCTATCTCTCAACAGTATGAAAATCTCCGGTCCCTGCGGCCGGTTGCTCTGCTGCCTCGCCTACGAGCATAGGTTCTACGAAGAGGCCCGGCGGCACAACCCAACCATCGGCTGCTCCGTTATGTGCGAGGGCTCGAGTTGTCGGGTCGTCGACGTTAACTATCTCAGCAAGAAGGTCTATCTCTCCGGGGATGACGGTCGCTACTTGGGAGTCTCCATGGAGCAGTGCCGAAAGGAGAATGGTCGCTGGAACCTGGACCTTACGCCGGTTGATCCTGGTATTGAAGACGATAGAGGGTAGCGTAGACTCCGTCGGCAGTGAGGAGCTCCTCATGGCTGCCCTGCTCAACGAGCTCACCGTGAGATAGAACGAGTATGCGGTCGGCGTTTCTAATCGTCGATAGACGGTGTGCGATCACCAGGGAGGTTCTTCCTTCCGTGATCCGCCTCAGGGCGGCCTGAATCTTCTGCTCGGTCTCCGTATCCACGCTCGACGTTGCCTCATCGAGTATGAGTATTCGCGGATCATGCGCGATGACCCGGGCAAAGGCGATAAGCTGCCTCTGTCCCACGGAGAGGTTTACCGCCCCCTCCCGAAGCTCCGCGTCGAGCTGCCCCGGGAGCGCCTCAACAAAGCCCCAGGCTTGGACCGCCCGGCACGCCTCTTCGATCTCCTCATCCGAGAGGGAGAGACCGAGGGTGATGTTCTCCCGAATTGTCGCCCGAAAGAGCTGCACATCCTGCTGAATCGGTTGCACCGCTTTTCTTAGCTCCGGTAGCCGAAACTTCCGTATGTCCGTGCCGTCGATCCTGATGCTCCCACCTTCGATGTCCCAGAGGCGAGTAAGGAGGTTGGCGATGGTGGTCTTTCCGGCGCCGGTGTAGCCCACAATTGCCACGGTCTCTCCAGGCTCCACCGCAAAGGAGAGGTCCCGAATGACCGGCTCTCCGGGCTTGTAGGAAAACTTCACATTGTCGAATTCGATGCGCCCCTGCACCTCCGCGGGGAGCTCGTGTTCGCCGGTGTCATCGATGCGATCCTTGGTGTCCAGGAGCTCGAAAACCCGCTCCGCCCCCGCCATGGCGCTCTGGAGGATGGTGAACTGCTCCGAGATCTGCATCACCGGTCGGTAGAAGCGGCGGATCAGGTTAATAAAGGCGATGAGCACTCCCAGGGAGACGATTTCCAGGGAGAAGAGCCTCGCTCCAAAGTAGACCATCACAGCGATCGAAATGGAGGAGAGCAGGTCGATGAGGGGGCGAAAGACCGCGAAAACGTACATCTCTTTGAGGTGAGCCTTCGTGAGCGACTGGTTGTGCTCGTCGAAGCGCCCCTTGGTCGGATACTCCTGCACGAAGGTCTGAACCACGGACATGCCGGAGATGTACTCCGAGAGAAAGCCGTTCATCGTGGATACTCGCTGCCGCACCCTACGAAACGCCTCTCGGGCGAGGCGGCGAAAGAATTCGGTGAGAAGGATTACCGGGGGAAGAGTGGCCATCGTTATCAGGGCGAGGCGGCTGTTCAGAGCGAACATAGTGATTATGACGCCGGCCATCATGGAGACGTCGCGAAGGAGATTCGGGAGCACCGAGGTGAAAAGCTCGTTTATCGTCTCAACGTCGTTGGTAATCCTCGTTACCAGCTTTCCAACGGGCCGGGCATTCAGAAAGTTAAGAGACTGGTTCATGTTATGGGAGAATAGCTCGAGCCGGAGCTCCTTCATCACGCCCTGACCGGTGTGGGCCATCAGATAGACTTGTGCGAAGGTGAAGAGCAGAATCCCGAGGAGTACGAAGAGAAAATAGAGGGCCATGCGGCGTATCCCGGCGAAGTCCCGGGTCCGGAGATCCCGGATTTCTCCCTCATCGAGCTGGGCGAGATCCTCCTCCACGACCGCCGCCCACTCATCGCCGGCGTCAAAGATGCCGGGATTCTCCTCGATTACCTGCCGGCTCCGGTCGGTAACCGGGGCGACGTAGTATCGCGTAGCCTGGAGGATGTTCTCACGATTGAGGGCTTCTTTCTCTTCTTCCGTGAGGAGGTCGAGAAGGTGGTCCGGGATGTACCGGTATTCATCGATTCGTGCGCTCTCTCCCGCCTCCGCAACCCGTGGTATCTGGGGAACAGACTGCTCTTCTACCCGGACGTACCGCTTGAGAAGGTACTGGTCAACACTCTGTTGCACCACCACCGGAATGAGCATTTCTCCGACTGTAGAAAAGAGGAGGCCGATGAGCGCCGCGGCCACCGCGAGCTTGAAGGGGCGCAAATAGGTGAGAAGCCGACGGACGACGTGGGGATTGACCTCGGTTATGACTGCTTCACCGGAACTCATCGGTGCTCCTTCTCATGCTCGAGTTGCTGCAGGTGATAGATGTCCCGGTAGAGCCCCTTCTCTTTCAATAGCTCCTCGTGGGTGCCCAGCTGTACCGCCTTTCCGCCGTCGAGCACCAGGATTCGGTCCGCGTGCTGCAACGTGGAAACCCGGTGGGAGACGATGAGGTTCGTCCTTCCCAAACGGAACTCCAGGAGCTTCGAGAGAATCTTCTCTTCCGTCTCCGTATCCACCGCCGAGAGGGCGTCGTCGAATATGAGAATCTCTGGATCCTTCGCCAGGGCTCGAGCTATGGCGACCCGCTGCTTCTGTCCGCCGGAAAGGGTGAGGCCCCTCTCTCCCACGGTAGTCTGCCATCCGCCGGGAAACTCGCTCACATCCCGGGCGATCATCGAGATGTCGCCGACTTCATCTATGACTCGCTCATCGTGGTCGGAGAGAGCAAAGGAGATATTCTCCGAGATGGTTGCGGAGAAGAGAAAGGTGCTCTGCGGCACCACGCCAAAGGCGCCGCGGAGGGAGTCGAGGTCATACTCATGGACGTCGTGACCGTCTATCTCGATGGCGCCCCGGGGCGGGTCGATCAGTCGGGGCAGGAGATTCAACAGGGTAGACTTTCCCGAGCCCGTGCGGCCGAGAATCCCGAGGGTTTCCCCCTGATCGAGCTGGAATGAGACATGCTCCAAGGCGGGAACCTCGGCGTCGGGATAGGTGTAGCTTAGCTCCTCTACCTTGATTTTCCCCTTCGGTACCCGTTGAACTGGATTGGGAGGAGAGACGATATCCGGCTCCTCGTCGAGAATGGCGTTAATCCTGGAGAGGGAGGCTCCTCCGCGCTGGAGCATATTGACGACAAATCCAGCGCCGAGCATGGGCCAGATGAGCATCTCCAGGTAGCTCAGGGTCGCCACGAAATCACCGTGGCTGAGCTCGCCGAGAATCACCTCCTGACCGCCGAAGAAGACGAGGAGAAGTATGGTGAGGCCCGAGAGGAAGGATACCACCGGAAAAAAGAGGCCCCAAATTCGCACAAGCCGGAGGTTGCGCCGCTTGTAGGTGTCGTTGGCGTCCTGAAACCGGTTGAGAAAGTACGCCTCCTTGACAAAGGCCTTTACCACCCGAATCCCTGAGAGTACCTCCTGGGCCTGATCGCTCAAATCCGAGAATCCCTCCTGGACGCGTTTGAAGAGGCGGCCGATGTAGGAGCCGACGAGGATCATCGCCACGGTGATCAGGGGAAGGGGAATAATGATGAGCGCCGCCAGCCTGGCGTTCTGGGAAAAGAGAATGATCAGAATCGCCAGGGTCATAAAGACGCCATCGATAAAGGCGACCAGAGCCATGCCGACGGCGGTACGAATGGCGTTCATGTCGTTAGTCGCCCGGGCCATGAGGTCTCCGGTTTTGGAGCGGTCGTAGAAGGTTCGGGAGAGCTTGAGGAGGTGTGAGAAAAGGCGGTCTCGGAGGTGCATTTCGATTCGCCTCGACGCGCCATGAATAAAGAAGCGCCAGCCGAGGCGCCCGAGAGCGATCACCACCGAAACCGCGAGCATCGTCCCCATGAGCGAGGCTATGGCGCTGGTTTCGAAGGAACCCTGAACGATAATATCCACCGCGGAGCCGAGGAACCTCGGTATAAAGAGCTGTCCGCCGCTGGTAACCACCAGGCTCAGGACTCCGAAGAGGTAAGACCAGCGGTATTTTTTCAGATACGGGAGAAGGGTTCGGTACTCCTTTAGCACGGCCCTACCTGCCTTGCCAGACGGCTACTTGTCGAGCGATCCGCGCTTCCGCGTCCGCGAGTCGATCTCGGAGCTCGTGCTTGCTTGCCGAGGGAGGGTAGGCTGCCACCGGTCTGACGTGGTAGATGCCTAGAGCCTCATTGCCGACAAAGTCCGAAAGACGGGAGACCTTGTGTCCCCCGTCCACGGCGACTGCGAGGATCGGGAACCCCGTGCTCTCCGCCAGCCGTCGCACCGCCCCGGCGTGAAAGGTCTTGACGACGCCGTCCCGGGAGCGGGTTCCCTCCGGAAAAATAACCGGGCACCAACCCCTGAGACGGCTCCGTTTC
>CAYZHV010000066.1:7998-16052 GCA_964478055.1 uncultured Spirochaetaceae bacterium
CCGAGAAGCTCAATCTCTCGCATCGTTTCGGTGAAGTTTCCCCGTCGATCGATCAGGGCGTGACGCTGGAGCCTGAGAACCTGGGAGACCGCCGGAAAGCCGTGACGGAGCTCCCGCTTCGCCACGAATCGCACCTGCCGGTCCGAGAAGGAGGCCATCAGTGCGACGATATCAGCCAAGCTCTGGTGGTTCGAGACCAGAATGAAGCGCTCCGGTATTTTAACCTGCGAGTCGATGTACCTAATTCGAAACCCGACATAGGCGTGGGCAAAACCGAAGAGTCGCTGTGCCCAGCGGCTCACCCGACGGTCTACGTATCCTAACGCGCTTCGATAGGAGAAAAGGAGGATAAGCTTCATTGCCAGGTCCCAGGCGAGGAGCTGGCCTATTACGGTTAGTACAAAGAGAACGCCTCGCATGATGTGGTAGACAAAATACTCCAGTTGGGGCTAAATGAGAAGCCCCGGTACAACCATCCGGAACCGGCCCCGATTACGGGAATACTCATAAGCCGTTGACACGAAAGAACATATTTGGTAGCTTTCGGCCTTGCTACCATACACCAATAAGGAGCATAACCGTTGATAGTTAAAGGATCCGCAGCCAAGCGGCATCGACAGTCGGAAAAGCGACGCCTTAGAAACAAAGCTGTTCGCAGTCGCGTCCGCTCAAGCATTCGCAGATTCCGCGAAGCGGTCGCGGCGAATGACAAGAACGAGGCTGAGACTCGTTTCCAGGAAGTAACAAAGCTAATCGATACTGCCGCGGGAAAGGGTGTCTATCACAAGAACACTGCTGCCCGGACAAAGTCGAGACTTAGTCACCACCTGCAGAAGCTCCAGTAATCCGGAGGTACCGTGAGCGCGTCAAAGCTGACGAAGGCACAAATCGTTGAGAGTATCAGTGACGAGGTGGACGTCAGTAAGAAGGACATTCACTACATCATTGACCAGTTCTTCGACGAAGTGAAAAGCGCGCTCCTCGAGGACAAAGTCGTCGAGTTTCGCGGGTTCGGTACCTTCGAGGTTCGGACCCGAAAGGGGCGGGAGCGCGCGCGCAATCCGAAGACTGGCGAGACGGTGCAGGTGAGAAACCACGGCGTCGTCGTCTTCCGGCCCGGCAAAGAGCTGAAGGAAGCGTCCTGGTCACTTCGGCAGTAGCGTGAAGAACGGTTCACCAAGCCAACCGATCAGCGATGAGGCTCCTACCAAGAGCTGGGGCTCCCGGTTCCAGGACGTTGGGGTCGATCTCGCTCTCCTGGCTCTTTCCGCCTTCTTTTTTACCGGAGCCTTTCCGAATCCTCTTTTAGTCGAGGGATTTGCTCCTCTCGCCTTTGTCGCCCTCATCACGATATTCCCTGTAATTTATCGTTCGGGCTGGATCGCGATCTGGTTCTACGGTCTCTTCTACGGCTTTGGAACCTACGCGCTCTTTAATTACTGGCTGGCGAACTTTCACCCTCTGGCCATTTTCATTGTCCCGACGATCTACGCTGCCTACTTCTTTCTGCTCTTCCCGGTCCTCAAGCTGGCGGACACTCTCTTTCCCAAGCAGGGCTACCTGGTGCAGGGGGCAATCTGGATTTCATACGAGCTTCTTCGCACCAAAGGGTACTTGGGCTACGCCTACGGAATAATCGGGTACTCCCAGTACGAGATGACGCCGCTCATTCAAATTGCCGAGTTCGGTGGCGTATGGGTAGTCTCGCTCCTCGTGGTGCTTCCTTCCCTCTATCTCGGAAACGCACTCAGGGGAGGCTGGGGGGGATTCCGCTCCTTCTTACGGGAGCATCGGCGGTTTCCGGGGGTCTATGTGCTCCTTTTCCTGGCTACCATCGCCTACGGGCTCCTCTCCCCGGTAGATCATTCCGAGGCTCCGCGCTGGAAAGTCGCCCTCATTCAACAGAACGTCGATCCCTGGGTTGGCGGGTACCGCGCTTATGAGAACTCATTCGAGGCTCTTGTCCGGCAGAGCGATCTCGCCCTAAAGGAGAATCCGGATATCGTTATCTGGTCGGAGACAAGCTTCGTCCCGGCCATCGACTACCACACACGGTACCGCGGAGACCAGACAACCTACGAGCTCGTACGCCGCCTTACCCTCTACCTCGAGGACAAGCCCGTACCCTTTGTGATCGGCAATAGCGACGGACAGCTCGTAAAGAACGAGGCCGGCGAATTCGAGCGGGTGGACTACAATGCTGTTCTAGTCCACGACGAGGGAACGTTCAGCGAGCCGTATCGGAAGATTCATCTCGTCCCCTTTACGGAGCATTTCCCCTACGAACGGCAGCTGCCGTGGATGTATGATTTGTTGGTAGCCAACAACACCAACTTCTGGGAGAAGGGGACGGAGTGGACTGTTTTTGATGCCGGGGGCGTTCGCTTTTCCACGCCGATTTGTTTCGAAGACACCTTTGGCTATCTTTCCCGAGGTTTCGTAAACCGGGGAGCGGAGGTAATCGTAAATCTGACCAACGATTCCTGGTCCTTCTCCGTGCCCTCGGCGATGCAACATATGGGAATGGCGGTATTTCGGGCCGTCGAGAATCGACGAACCGTCGTCCGAAGCACAAACGGCGGGATGACAACAACTATTGACCCGAACGGAAAGATCCGTGCCCTGCTGCCCGCCTTTACCGAGGCGTATATGGTGGACAGCGTGCCGGTCTATACGGAGAAAGAGACGCTCTACACCCGATTCGGTGACTGGTTCGCCTATCTGCTTCTGATTCTGTCGACCCTCCTGCTGATAGCGGGGGTGGTCCGGGCAGTGGTCAGACGGAAGGCCGATTGACAGTTACCCGCTCTGACGGGACAATACTAACAGGGATAGATTCCATGGACACCAAGCCACTTATTCTGATCGTAGACGACGAAGAGATAAACCGTAACTTCTTTGATGTGATGCTCACCCGCCTCGGGTTCGAAGTGATTACAGCCCGGGACGGGGAGGAAGCTCTGGATGTTATTCCCGAGGAGAAGCCGGATCTCATCATTCTCGACAACATTATGCCGAAGTACTCCGGCTGGGAAGTCACCAGACGGATAAAGCGGGACGAGGAGTTTTCCGACGTGGCGGATACTCCGGTCATCATGTTCTCCGCCATGGACGACGTGCAGGACAAGATCGAGGGTTTTGAGCTCGGGGTGGAAGACTATATCACCAAGCCCTTCAACTTCTCGGAGGTTCTCGCCCGGATCAAGGCGGTTCTGCGACACCGAGAAGTGGCGCAGCAGGTGGTTCAGCGAGAACGGCGGCTCGCTATCGTCGAGTCCCTCAACAAGTCGCTTCTCTACTTTACCCAGCACGTCAAGGGACCGATTGGCGCGGTTCTCGACCAGGCGGAGAAGCTGGATACCTCCGACTCCGCCGCGGTGGAGTCCTTTGTAGCCATGGTCAAGACCGAGTCTGAGCGAACCCTTGCCTCCCTTTCCGCCCTGGAGGAGGAAATTGATGAGCTTCGTGGCAAGGGCGACGAGCTCAAGGCTCAGGAAGTGACTGTCGGCGATCTGGAGGAGAAGTATCAGGAGCATTTTCGGCGGCTCCGTGATAACATTGGGAGCATCGACGAGGTGCAAAAGGGATGATTACCGAAGAGAAGACCCAGGTGTTGGAGCTCTTCAGCAAGGGGCGTAAGCTCTACAAGCTCATGGAGTTCGAGGACGCGAAGGATTATTTCGCTCAGGCGCTGAAAATCGATCCTGAGGACGGACCGTCAAAGGTCTACTACGCTCGCTGCAAGCACTATATCGAAAACCCGCCCCCGGAGGATTGGGACGGCGTCTTCGTGATGAACACCAAGTAGGGCGGAAGCGGAGGACCGATGCATACTGACCTCAACTCAATCCCTGACTGTCATTCCCGCCTCGGTCCCGAGACCGTCTTTAAGGGAAAGCTCCGGTTCAAGGAATCTGTGCGAATCGGCGGGCGGTACGAAGGTGAAATCGAAGCCGCTGGCTTTCTCTACGTGGAAGAGGGGGCTACCGTAAAGGCGGACATACAGGCAGACAGGATTATCGTGGGCGGCACGGTCCACGGAAATGTGGTGGCCCGGAAAGAGATCGAGATGCTTCCGAGCTGCAAGCTCTACGGAAACGTGAGAGCCGGTCGGATCAGGATTGCCGACGGCGTCGTCTTTGAGGGCAAGTGCGAAATGATTCGAAATTCCTCCTCCGTCGACATCTTTGCGGCGCCCCTGGAAAAGCTCCGCGAAGAGGTGCGTCCCGTAGTAGAGTAGTGCCGGTCTTCTTTCTTCCGACAAAGAGCAGGAGCCTGGCAGTCCCCGGAAGCGGGAGGTATTACACCCTCGCTCTCTCCAGGGAGGGCGGCCGGGCAGAGGCAGAGGCAGGGCGTGTCGCTGCGGAGCAGAACCTGATAGCCCCGGAAGATAGCCTCGGGGCTGCGGTAATCGCCTCTGCAATCGAGGAGGGGTTTACGATCACCACCGCCGAGTCCTGTACCGGCGGTGCCCTCGGAGCAGCGCTCACGGAGGTTCCAGGATCATCCTCGGTCTTTCTCGGAGGAGTCATTAGTTACTCCTACGAGATGAAAGAGCTACTCCTCGGGGTTGCTCGAGAGACTCTGGACCGCCGCGGCGCCGTATCTCCGGAGTGTGCGGAGGAAATGTGTGCAGGCACTGAGAAGCGCCTCGGGGGAAGCGTGCAAATCGCTATCACCGGCATTGCCGGTCCCGACGGGGGAACCCCGGAGAAGCCCGTGGGGCTCGTATATATGGCACTTGGCTCGGGAGGGCGGATCGATCGATATGAGTTCCGTTTCTCCGGTGGCCGCAGCGAGATCCGGGAACGAAGCGTGGAGGCTGCGTTGCTGCTTATCTATCGTCGAATCAGGGAGGGTTGGGATTTCCCTCTCGAGGCAATCGACGGGAAACGGTTGACAGCCGGTTAGGGGCTGTGTATTCTTTGGGTAAACCTGCAACAGAGCGAACCTGATCAGAGGCAGGGCCACAAATCCCTACAATACTTGTGAGAGTTCGGCGCCAAACGACAGAGTCCATGACCCGTCGGCGCATTAGACCATACCAATGAGACAATTCCTCTATCTGCAAAAAAAGGGAGACACATATGGCGTCTAACAAGGATTCAGACCACACGGATCAGTCTGAGCAGAGACAGGATACACCTGAGACCGAAGAAAAGAACCCGAAGGTCGCCGTTAAGAAGAATCCGAAACGGAAACGGGTCAAGGTGGCCCTGATCAAAGACTCAGACAACGGAGAGAGCAACGGCTCCTCCTCCGGTGCCGACAACGGTACCACCAGTGAAGCGAACGAGAAAACCAACGAAAAAGAACAGCAGCAGTCCAACGGGAGAGAGGATCGGCGGGACGATTCTTCCAAGAACAGGAAGAAAAAAGCTCCTTCCTTCGAAGATTTCTCTTCCAAGGACGACAAGAGCCTGAGCATTAACGAGCTCAGCCGACTCAACATGAAGGAGCTCCGAAACTACGCTTCCAAGATCGGTATCGCCCAGGACAATCTGCTTTCCCTCAAGAAGCAGGAGGTCATTTTCGCGGTTCTCAAGGCGCACACCGAGAAGGGCGGCACGATTTACGCCTATGGCTCCCTGGAGATCCTGCCCGATGGCTACGGATTCCTGCGGTCTCCCCAGAACTCCTACCTCTCCGGCCCGGACGATATCTACATTTCCCCCTCCCAGATCCGGCTTTTCAATCTCAAGACCGGTGACACCGTATACGGGCAGATTCGACCTCCCAAAGAGGGAGAGCGGTTTTTTGCCATGCTTCGGGTGGAGAGCGTCAACTTCGATAACCCCTCGGTGGCGCAGTCGAGGATTCCTTTTGACAACCTGACGCCCCTCTATCCGGATGAGCGACTCAATATGGAGTGTAAGAACGGCGATGTGGCGACGAGGATGATCAACCTATTCTCGCCCATCGGTAAGGGGCAAAGGGGCTTGATCGTTTCGCCCCCGCGCACCGGTAAGACTATCTTCCTCCAGAAGATCGCCAACGCCATTACCGAGAATCACCCGGAGGTGTATCTCATCGTGTTGCTCATCGACGAGCGACCGGAAGAGGTAACCGATATGATGCGCAACGTCGACGCCGAGGTTATTTCCTCCACCTTCGACGAGCAGGCGACCCGACATGTCCAGGTGGCGGAAATGGTTCTCGAGAAGTCCCGTCGACTGGTGGAGCACAAGAAGGACGTTGTGATTCTTCTCGACTCAATCACACGACTCGCCCGGGCGTACAACCAGACTGTCCCCACCTCCGGTAAGATCCTTTCCGGTGGTGTGGACTCCAACGCGCTTCACAAACCGAAGCGGTTTTTCGGGGCCGCTCGAAACATTGAGGACGGCGGAAGCCTAACCATCGTAGCCACGGCTCTTATCGAGACCGGCAGCCGCATGGACGAGGTGATCTTCGAGGAGTTCAAAGGAACCGGTAACATGGAGATCAACCTGGATCGGCGCCTCTCGGACCGCAGACTCTTTCCGGCGATCAACATCAAGCGCTCTGGCACTCGACGAGAGGAGCTCCTTCTCACGGAAGAAGAGCTTCAGAAGATGTGGGTTCTTCGGAAAGTGATCAACCCGATGGACGACGTGGAGATCATTGAGCTGCTAATTGACAGGATGAAGAAAACTAAGAATAATGAGGCGTTCTTGCGCTCGATGAACACTTCGGGCGGCGAGTAGCGGAGGTTGAACTGATGAAGAAAGGTATCCATCCAGAGTACCGACCGGTTGTTTTTCGCGACGGCGGAACCGGCAAAATGTTTCTCACCAAGTCAACCGTGCAGACGAGTCAAACCGTAACCTACGAGGACGGTAACGAGTATCCCGTCTTCGATGTGGAAATCTCATCGGATTCCCATCCTTTCTTTACCGGCAAGCAGAAGCTTGTTGATACGGCGGGTCGAGTCGAGCGGTTCAAGAGAAAGTACAACATCAAGTAACGGATGCCCTTTCGGGGCTTCCGTTGCAGAGGCGCCTACCTCCGGTTTGCCGGGGATACGCGGTGCCGAGTCGGAGGATTCCGGCAATCGAGAGGCGACTGGCTTGCGGGCTGGTCGCCTTTTTTTATCGACACGGCTCTTTGCACTACTCTCTGACTCGGACGAAGAGGAGCAGCAAAGCGGTGCCCAGCAGCGCGAGATAGGGAAGCCAGGGGCCGAGATAGGTGTAGGGAGTGCGGCCCACTTCTTCGTATATAGGAAGGCGCACATAGCGGGTGCCCGCCTCGAACATCGGCAGGGAGTGGGTTTCCCGACCGAAGATGTCCACCAGCGTGGTGACGCCGCTGTTTGTCGAGCGGGCGAGGGCGATCCTGTACTCGATTGAGCGAAATCGCGCCGCCGCGAGGTGCTGAATCTGCGCCGATTCGCTTCGGGACCAGCTGTTGTTGGTAAGGTTTACGAGGCCCCGAGCTCCTCCGAGAACCATTTCCCGGACCACCCCGGAAAAGGCGTCCTCGAAACAGATCGGAATCCCCAGAGGGAGAGGCTCTCCCCCATCTATCGGCACCTCCAACGGAGCCGGGGAGCTCCCGGGCATCCAGACCGCCTGGAGACCGATGTATCTGCGAAAAAAGCTACTCACGCTCTCCAGCTCCCAGAAAGGAACTCGCTCGGCGAACGGGACGAGTTGCTGCTTACCGTAACGACCGAGAACGGAGCCGTCAGGTGCGATGAGGAGTGCCCCATTCATGTAGCCGCTCTCCACGGGAATCGGGGAGCCGGTCAGAAGCGGCGCATCGATATCCCGCAGGAACTCCGAGAAGGGCCGGGCTGCGGGATTCTCCTGGTAGAAGCCTCTCCATGTCTCATAGGGACGCCGGAGGGAGGTCTCGCTCCAAACAACCAGATCCACCTTCTCCGGAGCTCCTTCGAGCCCTTCTTCCGAGAGGCGCTGCGCCTTTTCCAGGGCCGCGGCGAAATTGCCCGGAGCCCAGCTATCGACATTCTGCTGCACCAGGAGCAGGCCTACTTCCCGCTCCACCGGATGGGAGCGGGAGAAGGCGTAGAGCCCGTATACCGATAGAAGAAGGGGCACCGCGGCGGCCGT
>CAYZHV010000067.1:0-15860 GCA_964478055.1 uncultured Spirochaetaceae bacterium
TCTGACCTCAGGATAGATCTCAGGCAGAGGCCCAGTGGTGATCCTCCGCTCCAGGCGCCGCTCCTTTCCATCCAGGTCCGCTAGGAGAAAGGTGACCCGGTTCTCTCGCTCCGGATAGAGACCGAGAAGTTGCACGGTCCGCTCGAGCACCGGCTCGCCGTACTCCCGTATCAGGTCTTCGCCGTCGATCCCGTGAACGATCATTTCTAGAGAGCTCGGCCGGCGCGTACGGAGCCGCACCTCTGCGGAGAGAGGGGCTGCTTCGGACTGCTGTATCTCGATCGAGACCGGTCTGAGTTGGATGTCGAGCATCAATATCGTAATGACCAGGGCGACCCCCGCGAGGAAGATCGCAAAACGCTTCGAACTCACGGTCTCGAAAGATATCGGCAGCCGCCACCGGCGACAAGGGGCTCTGGGAGGCGAGAAGCGCAGCAGCGCAGAGACAGAGCCCCGGGGCACCGGGCCGGTGGAACACCCTAGTAGCCTCCCGGGTCCTTATCCATTCTCTGGTGAGCTACTCCCCGCAGCTTCGCTCCCACCAGCCACTTAGGCAGTCCGAGAGGGCTCCGCACTACTCTCCCGCACCACGAGCCTCGTATCGAGAACGATATGCCCCTCGGAGGGCTCTTTTGCGATCAGACGCATGAGCAGGTTTGCGGCGGTCTGCCCCTTCTCGAACCCGTGCTGCGAGACAGTGGTCAGTTGCGGACGCACGAGCCGTGCCTCGGGGATATCATCAAAGCCCACAACGCTGACCTCCTCGGGAACCGAGACTCCCCGGGCTGCGAGGTGTTCGAGAATCCCCAGGGCGATGACGTCGCTCATTGCGATGATCACGGTGGGACGGTTCGGGGCGTCGAGGATCTCTTCCGCGATCTCCCGGCCGCCGGTAATGGAGGACTCGGACTCGTAGAATCGCACCTCCGCTTCCGGGGCGGCCTCGGTTACCGCGTCCTGGTACCCTGTTAGGCGCTCGCCCTTTACCTGCGAGGGGCCGGAGAGCTGAGGCTCATCGACGAAGCAGACAACTGCCAGGGAGCGGTGCCCCAGCTGTAGCACGTAGCGCATAATGGCAGCCGCGGCGTGGCGATCGTCAATGCCCACCACCGGGAACCCCCCGCCCACTCGCCCGTCGATTGTTACAAAGGGAAGGTGGCGCTGCCGGATAAGATCCACTGTCTCCATCCCCGGCTCGAGGCCGACAGTGATCAGCCCGTCTACCGCGGCGCTCCGGACCCCCTCGAGAACCGACTCCCGCACCGGGGGGATGAGCGTAAGGGAGTGCCCCTCCCGTTCGCAAACCTCACCGATACCTTGCACAATCTGCGAGAGGTGAGAGTTCAGAAAGGCGACGGAGATGGTCTCCGGCAGGAGGAGTCCGATCGTTCCGTGGCGGCGAAGGGTGAGATTTCGCGCCACGGGGTCCGGGATGTACCCGAGCTCCTCAGCTATGGTAAGTATCCGTTCCCGGGCTTTCTCGCTTATCCGCCCAGGATCGTTAAAGGCAAAGGAGACGCTGGTCTTGGAGTAGCCGGAAATGCGTGCAATATCGTTGATTGTAACCCGCGCCACCGTTCTTCCTATTCTCTACTTGATCGAGCCCGCGACCATGCCCTTGATGATCTTCTTCTGGGCGAGGAAGAAAAAGACCAGTACCGGAATCATCGCCATCAGGATTGCCGTGAGTATGAGGTCCCACTGTTTTACGTAGGCCCCCGCGAAATTCGCCACCGCCAACGGCAGTGTTTGGATTCTGTTTCCTTTTCCCAGGACCAGCAGGGGGAGGAGAAAGTCGTTCCAGATCCATATGCCGTGGAGTATCCCGATGGTCGCGTGGACCGGCGTCAGCAGGGGAAAGATAATCCTGAAAAAGACCTGCGGCAGCCCGGACCCATCTATGATGGCCGCCTCCTCGAGCTCAAAGGGAATCGACTTTATAAAGCCGTGATACATAAATACCGAGAGGGAGAGCCCGAAACCGAGGTAGGAGAGCACTATCCCCAGATAGGTGCGTAGGAGCCTGATGCCGGTCACCTGCCAGACCGTCCTGAACCAGGAAATCAGGGGGAACATGACGATCTGAAACGGAATTACCATCGCCGCGACAAAAAGGAGAAAGATAATCTGGCTCGTCCTCGTCTTGGTTCGGACCAACACCCACCCTGCCATTCCCGGGAATATAGTCACCGCCACCAGAGAGAGAGCAGTAATTACCACCGAGGAGAAAAAAGAGGAGGCGTAGCGGATGTTCGGGCTGGTCCAGATCGACTCCATGTTGACGAAGATCTGGCCCCAGTTCTCCGGGAGTTGCATCGGAAACTGGGTAACGCTAAAGGCGTCCTTGGCGGAGTTGATGGTCACTATGACAAAGGGGTAGAGGTAGATAATCAGGAGGAGCACCATGAGCCCCTCGAGCATGTGTCGTCTCGCGTAGCGCATCATAGCTCTAACTCTTTTCGTTTGTTGATCGTCACCTGCACCAGAGAAAAGACCACCAGGACAACGAAGAAGATAACCGCCCGGGCCTGCCCGGCGGCGAGGTCGTTACCGACGAAGGCTGTATTGTAAATGTTCATCGCCAGGAGCTCGGTGCCGAATATGGATTTCTCCATAAAGGTGGTGGCCGGGCCGCCGGCGGTGAGGGAGTAATTGACGTCGAACTGCTTGAAGGAGTTCACCAGGGTGAGAAACATGGTGATCGTAAAGGCCTGGGCGATCATCGGAACAGTTATGTTCCTGAATCGGTGCCACTCCGAGGCGCCGTCAATCCTCGCCGCCTCGTAGAGCTCCTCGGGAACCCCTTCGATCGCAGCGACATAGATCATCATGATGTACCCGGCGTACTGCCAGCTACCTACGATCACCAACGCCATGATCGCCGTGGGGACTCTACCGAGTATGAGGTTTTCCGGGTTGCCCAGGGAGGAGAGAAATCCGACCCCCTCGCCGATGGCGGGGATGGCGTTGTTGAAGATGAATTGCCAGAGATAACCGAGAATGAGTCCCCCGATCAGGTAGGGAATAAAAAAGCCCATGCGATAGACGTTGCGAAGCTTGAGCTTGCTCGTCACGGCGAGAGCCAGGCCAATGGCTACGACATTTATCACCACTACATTCGCAATCGTGTAAATGGTGGTGATGATAAAGGAGTAGAGAAACGCCGGGTCTTTGAAGGTTCGAAGAAAGTTCTCGAAGCCGACAAAGGAGATTCCCTGTCCCGCCCGGGCGGTGGCGTTCCAGTCCGTAAGTGAGTAATAGGCACCCACGAAGAACGGTACGACTATCACCATGAGAAAGGCGAAGAGTACCGGCGCCAGGAACGCCCAGAAGGTAAGACTGTTTCGATGAAATCTGCTCACGTCGCCTCCTAGGGAGCGAGGCTACCGGCGCCCGGCAAGTCTCCCGCCGGGCGCCCCATGTAACCTGTGAACGATGATAGAGGACTACTGAAGACTCTCGAAAGCCTCGGTCATCGCGTTAATAAACTGTTGCTTGCTGATCTGACCGGTGGCAAACTGGTTGTAGATCGGAGCAAGGGTCTGATCGCGAAACTCACCGGAGAACTGGTACTGATTCCAGGCGTAGACCTTGCCCTGGGCCGCCCAATTCTGTACCGATCGGGAAAGCTGTCCCGACGGGTTGAGTTCGACGTTCTTGTACGCAGGAATCATTCCCGCCTCGTTGACCATGAACTCCTGTCCCTCGTCGGTAAAGACCATGTCGTTGAGGAATTTCTTGGCAGCCTCGATGTTCTGAGACTCGGCGTTGATGACGTAAAAGGAGGGAGCAGAGACGAAGATGCCCTCGGTGTCCTCTTTCATGGAGCCGTGGGGGGCAAAAGCCATATCGAAGGTAGCGTTGGCAGCCTCCATGTTGGGATCAACCCAGTTGCCCTGGTGCAGGAAAGCCGCCTTCTCGGTGGCAAATGCGCCCACCTGGGCATCGTAGTTGCCAGTGGTGAGAATCGCCGGATCCGCGTAGTCGAAGAGGAGCTCCACCCAGTCGGCGTACTCTGCCAGGCGCCGGCGATCAACGTCTCCCGCCTTGAGCTCATCTACCACGGAGCTGTCGCCGTAGGGGAGGCCGTTGGAAAGCAGGGAATTGAAGTTGTGGTGAGCGGTGACCCAACCCATATCCGCGGAGGCGGCCATTGAAACGACGGAGTCGAGACCGAGCTCATCCTTCATGGCGTCGATCTTCTCGAAGGCGTCCTTGTAGGCGTCGTAGTTGGTCAGAGATGCGGGATCCACACCGGCCTCTTCGAGGATGTCACCGTTGTACGCCATGCCCCATCCCTCGATGGCCACAGGAAAACCGTATACAGTTCCATCCACGGTAAAGGCAACCGAGGTCTCATCGACCCACTCCTCACCGGAAAGATCGAGAATCACACTCTCCCACTCCCGATAATCTTCGATTCCGGCAATGACAAAGATATCAGGCATCTCGCCGGCGGCGTAGTCGGCGCGAAGCTGCTGACCGAGGCTTGTGCCGGAAGAACCGCCCACTGATTTGATGGTGATGCCGATACCGGTCTCCTCGGACCAGGCTGCGCCATATTCCTGCAGCATGGCGTCGATTTCCGGCTTGTTCTGCATCAGCGTGATGCTTCCGCCAGCTTCGCTGCTGCCGGCGGCAAAGGCCGTTCCCGATGCAAGAAGGACCGCAATAAGAAGAAAAAGAACCTTTCTCATAGTACCACTCCTTTAGTGTTGGGCTATGCGCGACGTTGTAATCGCTTACTATACCGGTTTACTAAACCGGTTTTCCTGCAGCCTAAACCGGTTTACGAGCGGTGTCAAACGTTTTTTCTCTGCGTTAGCGGACACGCCGAACCGATCGTGTCCACGGTCCCTTATGTGCCGCTCCCTGGCGTTGAACAAGCCGTCGCGCTATTCTATAGGAGATCTTCAGTCTGGAGGTGTTGGTATGATTGAAGTTCTCATCGAAGCAACCGCGGGCTCCCGAGAGAAGCGCTCCTACGACGAGCAGACCCTGGAGTATAAGGGCAGCGGAGAGACCCTCCTCCCCTACCCGTACCCCTACGGATTCATCCTCAATACTCGCACCGAGGAGGGAGATGGCGTGGACTGCTACATTCTTACCAAAAGCAGTCTCGGCGGTGGCTCCAGAGTGAGCTGCGAGCCCATTGGTCTCCTCGAGTTCTTTGAAGAAGACGAGAAGGATCACAAGGTACTGGCGCTGCTCCCGGGAGAGACGGCGTCTCTTGATGAAGAGTTACGATCGGAGCTCGAGGGCTTCATTCACGGCATCTTCAAGAGGTTTCCGGAAATGCGGGTCCGTGTGGGGGCGCTCCGCCCCAAGGAGGAGGCGGAGCGCTTTATCGACAAGTGGAGGGTAAGCCCCTCTTAGGGGGGCGTGTAGCCCGGATTCCGGGTCGTGATCGGGACCCGAGGAGCTCCACAATTGAGCTCAGCCGAGCAGTCCCATCGGAAACGGCACATTTAGGATCACGCTGAAGAGCAAGTAGAAAAGAGCCACCGAAACCAGGGCAATTAACACCGCCCGGATTGTCCCGACGTGGGCTCGGAACGTGAGTAGCCCCATGAGGAGAGTGCCGACCACCGAGGCGATAAGGAGTCCGACCACCGGTATCAGGACGGTCCAGATGACGAGCACCGTCATGAGCGTTGTGGCTCTGGAGTGCCGCTTCTTGTCGTCTCCCTCGGAGAGCCTGATCTTCGGCCCCTTACCGAGAATGGTAAGAGCGGCGAGGATAAGGGCGAGGATGAATACAATCACCGCGAGCACCTGCGGAAAGAGCCGACTCAACGGGCGGAACTCATTGGCGGCGAAGTACCAGTAGCCCGAGACGATCATAATCACTCCGGCCGAGGCGAGGTTGCGGGCCTTTTGGCTGAGTTGCTTCATCCTTGCTCCTCCCCTTCCTTCTCTTCCAGGGTGTGGACCGCCTTGAGAACCCCTCCCTTACCGCGTCGCTCCCGCCAGCGAATAACGAAAGGAGCTGCCACAGAGGCGACGGTGAGGATGATAAGAATGATCGAAATAGGACGTCCGAAAAAAACTGCCATCATCGAACCTTGCGCCCGGCCCATGAGCACCGATTGTGTCAGACCCTGCTCTGCGATAGGACCGAGGATGAGGCCCAGGACGATCGGTCCCGGCATGAAACCCGCCTTCCTCAGGGCGTGGGCCGCGATGCCGACGACCACCATGGTGTAGATGTCCGCGACGTTGTTGTAAATGGAGTAGGAGCCGACCATGGAGAGAAAGATGATCACCGGCGCCATGGTCTGCACCTTCACCCGCTGCATCAGCTTCGCCACGGCCTTGCCGAGTATGATTCCCAGGGGGAGCATGGCGAGATTCGCAAGGACCAGGGAGAAGAGGAAAGCGTAGGTGATGGTTCCGAAGGAGGTAAAAAGCTCCGCTCCCGGTCGCATACCTTGCAGAAGGAGCGCCCCGAATAGTACTGCCGCCGGCGGTGCCCCGGGGACACCGAGGGTGAGCATCGGAATCAGCGCACCTGAGACGGAAGCGTTATTCGCGCTCTCCGAGGCTGCCACTCCTTCCATGGCGCCCTGTCCGAACTTCTCCTTGTTCTTGCTCGTCCGGATCGCCTCGTTGTAGCTCACCAGACCGGCTATGTTGCCTCCGGCCCCGGGAATAATGCCGATCAAGGTGCCCAGGACCGAAGAGCGTATCATGAGCCACGGCTTTCTCAGGAGCGCATGAAAGACCCGGGTAACCATCTTCCGCTGCTTCTTGTAGGGAATCACCGTCCCCGCCTGGTGACTCTCTTCAACCATCCTCAGCACTTCGGGGATACAGAAGAAACCGATCAGGGCGGGTATCAGGGAGATGCCGTTCTGGAGCGCCAGGGTGCCGAAATTGTACCGCACAGCCCCCTCTATCGGGGCGATGCCGATGGTGGAGATCAGTAGCCCGATCCCACCGCCCACGAGTCCTTTTAACGTCGATCGGGGGGAGACCGCGGCGATGATGGTCAGTCCAAAAGCGGCGAGCCAGAAGTATTCCGGCGGACCGAAGCTAAGGGATGCTCGAGCAAGGGGAGGAGAGAGAAAGATGAGAAAAGCCACTCCCACGACGCCACCAAAGACTGAGGAGAGAGTAGCGGTAACAATCGCCCGGTACGCCTCCCCTTTTCGAGCCATGGGAAAACCGTCGAAGGTTGTGGCTATGGCTGAGGGAGTTCCGGGAGTGTTTATTAGTATCGCAGAGAAGGATCCGCCGTAAATCGCTCCGGCATAGATCGCCCCGAGGAGGGCGAGGCCATGGATGGAGGACATCCCGAAGGTAAACGGCACCAGGAGGGCGATTGCCATGGTTGCCGTTAGACCGGGAAGAGCGCCGACCATAATGCCGGCGCTCACTCCGATAACTACGAGAATCAGGCTGATCGGGTCGAGGACGCCGGCCAGCGCTCCTAGGAGCATATCACGCATAGGAGAACTCAGATCTCGCCGAGCTCACGTAGGACGGTCTCGATCTCCTGGGACTTCTGTTCGATGTAGGCTGCAAACTCCTGAGCCCCGATGGAGTGAGTGACGAAACCGAGCTCGTCCATCTCGCTCCGGAATTCGGGATCGCTGCTTACCTCAGCAAAGGCCGCCTCGAGAGCCGCCACAACCTCATCAGGAGTACTCGGCGGAACCGCCACCCCTCGGTCGATTCCCGCGGTCATCTGGACTCCTTCCTCGATAAAAGTGGGAACGTCCGAAAGCTGTGGAAACCGCTCCTCCGTCCCTATGGCGAGCACCTTCATCTCCGCCTCGTGGGCAAGGAGATCGTTGGAGTTTGCCATGAGCACCTGGCTGTGACCGCCGAGGAAGTTTGCCACTGACGGAGCTGCCCCGGTGGCTGGAATATAGGTGAACTGAGCACCAGTGAGGTGCTGGAGCTGCAGGAGAGCGAGATGGTGCCCGGAGTGAGTGCCGGAACCGCTTACGGTTATCTCGCCGGGATTCTCCGTTGCATAAGCGATCAGCTCCTCCAACGTGTCGAATTGGCTGTCAGGAGAGACGGCAAGACCGATCGGTGTTGTCTGGAAGAGATATACCGGCTTGAGCTCTTCGGTCTCGTAACCGGCATCATCACGTACCAGGGGCTGGATAATGATGTGGGGGATGTTGTTGCCGGTGATGGTGTAGCCGTCTCCCTTCGCCTTGACGAGGTTCGACCAGGCGAGAGCACCGCCAGCGCCGGGTTGATGCCGAACGACAATGTCCACGCCGAGAACCTCTTCGAGGTAAGGCTTCTGGTACTGGGCGGTGACATCGGATTGTCCACCGGGGTTAAAGGGAATCACATAGGATACTGCGCGACTGGGATACTCGCTACCTTCACCCTGACCCGCGGCAAAAAGCACCGTGGATAGGAGTAGTAGCGCTGCGACCAAGAGAGCTACTCGGTTCTTCATAAAAGCCTCCTGCAACTTTCTCGACGCCTCAGCGCCGAGAGAAAATTTGGGGATTTACAACGTACCTCGGGCGCCTCCCCTGAAGTACCCGTACCAACTCATCCATTCCGTCTATCTGATTCTGCCGGTGGCTCTCCTCGGAGTACCAGGCAATGTGGGGCGTTACGATCGCGTTCGGAAGACGAAGAAGCCGCTCCCTTCCGGTCGGAGGCTCAGTCTCGAGAACGTCTATGCCCGCTCCGCCGATATTCCCCGCCTCCAGGGCATCTTCGAGGGCGTTCTGATCGACGATTGAGCCCCGGGCGGTGTTAACCAGGACCGCATGGGACTGCATCTTCGCGAGAGCCTCAGCATCGATCAGGTGATAGGTTTCGTCGGTCAGGGGCGCATGAATGGAGATCGAATCCGTCGCTTCGAGCATCGGATAGAGGTCGTAGTACCGTTCCACGCCGAGAAGCTCAAAGATGTCGTCATCGACATAGGGATCGTAGGCGACGACCTGCATACCAAGTCCCTGCGCCTTTCTGGCGGCGTGACGGCCGATACGACCGAGTCCGATGATGCCAAACCGGCGAGTCCTAAAGGAGTGAATCGGTCGCGCCTGCTTGTAGTCCCAGCCTCCCTCTCGGACGTGAGGAATAAGCTCGTGGAGTTTTCGGGAGACCCCCAAAAGGAGGGTGACCGCGTGCTCCGCCACCTCTTCGCTGCAGTAGAGGGGGCAGTTGGAAACTACTATTCCTCGCTCCGTCGCCGCCTCGAGGTCCACCACATCGTATCCCACCGAAAGGGTCATAATCAGCTTGCACTGTTTTGCGGCGCCGATCATCTCGCGCGTCACCGGGTGGCCGATCACCACCAGGGCAGCGGCGTTTTTGACCTCTTCGAGAATATCCTGGTCGCTCATTCCTTCGGTACTTGCGATTTCCGCCTGCACCTCCGCGGCACGCTGACGAAAGTAGTCGAAGTCCGGGAACTTCATGTACAGCCGATTTCCAAGTAGCACAACCTTCTGCATGTCGGAGCGAGGGTATCCACGCCCCTGCAAGGTGCACAAGGGATTGCCCGCAGGCACATCGAATTCTAACGTTGATCGCTCTCAGGGGTAGGGCTTCTATCAGTTTGCGGCGTTAATAATAGAGTTTATAACACTATTAGTTAAGTGAATGATTCGAATATTGGATTCACTTCTTCTAGGGGCGGCCTTTTCATTGTCTAAGTCTCTCAGCTCAGGAGGCGCCAGGGTTGAACCCCGGAGGATCACTGGCGGGAAAAGACTCCAGGGACGCCTCTTCCACTTCCGCGTCACCCTTCTTCTCCGATGCGTCGAGCTTCTCCTGCACGTGCTTAACGTTCTCCTCCAGTTTGTTTGAGGCCTCCGGGTCGTCCTCGATTCGGAGAGTCGTGATTACGTGAGGAGTAAGGTTTCGTACCTCCTGATGAGCCGCCTTGATCACCGGCATAACCTCCTCCCAAGAGCCTTCAATCGCCGTACCCGAAGGAGTAAGCTGATACCTCAGCTTTGCTTTCTGAATCACTCGGACGCAGCGCGCCACTGCGTCACTTATATGGGCGTTCGTGCCGACCGGCACGACTTGTAGTTCGAATAGCATGCGTCCTCCTCAGCTAACAGGTAAGATGAAGTATAAAGTCCGTGTCCGGATCATCCAGATGCGTAATCGCCTCTGGGGTCGGCATAGGGTCTACTTCCACCCCCCGCTCTCTCGCCTCGTTGTACACTTCATCGAGAATCGGAAGCCGGCCGTAGGCGCCGGTCCCGATGATAAGGCGCTTTCCGGAGAGGGGAATTTCTTCCTTGTCCGAGAGGGGAGTATGTCCGTACTCCGCCTTTAGCGGCTTCGAGGGACCCTTCTTCCGTTTCCTTATCGTCCCGGACTCGATAACCAGATCGTGGTCGTACACGTTCCCATCTATGGTTATGGAGCCGAACTCGTAGTGCTCAGCGTGCATCGATTACTCCAGGAGAAGGACCCGGGAAATCCGGGCGTTCTCTTTGATGTCCACGCCAGGAGTAGGCACCTGCATCACCGTGGCCAGGGGTTCTCGCGAGGCGACGATGAGCTCTGTCGGGTGCGCAAGCCCAGTGCGTGCGGCCTCTTCCC
The DNA here is from genome assembly GCA_964478055.1 of uncultured Spirochaetaceae bacterium. Taxonomy (GTDB): domain Bacteria; phylum Spirochaetota; class Spirochaetia; order DSM-27196; family Alkalispirochaetaceae; genus CAYZHV01. The sequence continues at coordinate 10,546 of CAYZHV010000067.1, forward strand.
AGATTTGAAACAGCACCCGTTCCCCCTCTTCGAGCACGATCGACTCATTGAACTCGAGAAGGTAGGTTCCCGGCTCCAGATGCCACCAACCGTACTTGTCGTCGGGACTCGCCTTAACCGGCTCCTGCCAAGCCGTTGGAGACGGTGCAAACTCGCTGCCGCCAAAGTCGAGGCTACCCCGACCGACAAGGGTACCTATGCGTCCCGCGGTAAGGATCATAGAGCCGGTATTCTCGTCGAGCTGTTTCCCTTCATGAATGTAGTTTTTTGTGACTGCGTCGATTGATCGCGGCACTTCTTGCCTCCTTATACTTCAAACGTACTCAGAGGAGTGCCGAAACGTGAACCCGAGGCAAGGCGCCCCCTGGCTGTTACTCTCCGCGGCGTTCGCGGTCGGCCCGCTCCACCGCTCGCCGAATAGCCGGGTACCGATCAAAGAGACGAAAGAGAGAGTCCCGGTCGAGCTCGTATAGAAGGCAGTTGGACACCGCCTCCACGGTGGCCGAGCGCTCCGTCTCCCGAATGATCGCCATCTCTCCAAAAAAATCCCCTGCCATGAGGGTCGCCAGGCTCTCACGCTCGCCCCGGCGCTCCTTGACCACTCTGACAACACCGCGGGCAACAAGGAATAGAGTTCTCCCCGGCTCCCCCTGACGGACCACGAGGTCTCCGGCGTTAACCGTCCGCGGTCGCATTCGGCCAGCTATGACTCCGAACTCCTCCGCCGGAAGCTCTGAAAAGAGTGGTACGGTCTTGAGAAGCTCCGAGGGATCGGTTTCGAGCTCCGCTGTCTCCCGGACCCGATTGCGCCATATCGCCGTGGAGAGCTCCTCCTGAACCCGTTCCTTGACGTTCAGGGGGAGATACCCCTTTTCCCCCTGTTCCTCCAGGGACCGCAGCTCCGCAAGTAGCGTCAACCTCCGAGCGAGGGTTCGTTGGGTGACGGTGACGAACTCCGGGAACTCCGCAGCCATCTCCTCGAGGTACGTCCGGGCCTTGTCGTGCCAGTGGTTATACTGCTCCCGGGCAGCATCGATCGGCGGCAAGGGAAAGAGTTCCCTCCCTTCCGTCGCCTCGAGATGCTCGAGGACGTGACGACTCGCCTCGTAGTGTCCCCAGGCCACTTCGTAGTCGATCGCCAGCCGCCGACGGCGCCACCGCTCCGCGACGCCCCGAAAGCCCGGCGTACGATGCAGGAGGGCCCGCAAGTTTTCCTCCAGGGTCTTCGGGTGCAGGATGCCGTAGCGAACGTCGTGCACATCGCCGCCGCGGCGTACCTTCTCGGACTGCGCCTCGGTCTGTCGCACCAGTTGGCGGTAAGCGATCTCACCGAGATGGCCACGGTCGAGAAGCTCGCGGTAAAGGGAAGACTCCGCTCTTAGCGCCTGAAGCATGATGATGCTCGACAGCACTCCTCCTTCTTCGCTCTCATGCTCAATGGAGCGAAGCTGTTCCTTGAGCGCGTTTATTCGTTCCTCGTACTCCCCGGAGAGCTCCCGAGCGATACGAGGTGAGAAGACGCCTCCCTCGCTGAACTCCGGGATCCGCTCGTAGGCGTACTCCTTCGCCGTCAGCCGCCCTTCGGTTTCGATGAGCCGTTCCGAGAGCACACCCTTGTCGAGCCCGAGAAGCCGCACTACCGGCTGGATAGTGAGACCGTGGAAGAGAAGGGTAAAGAGCACCGCCCCGAGTACCAGGGAGACCATCAAAGGGTCGCCTACAGTCGCCGGAAGCCCGAGAACGATCGCTATCGGCACCGCCCCGCGAAGGCCACCCCAGAGAAGCACTACCTTATAGCTCCAGGCAATCGGCCGTCCTCGATGGATTGCCTCATAGGTTGGGAGTACCCCGAAAACCACCACCCCCCGGGCAATGAGCATTGCCAGGACGAGAAAAGCGAGTATCTGCCACTCCGAAACCAGTGTCAGCAGCTCTATACGAAGGCCCATGAGCAGAAAGAGCAAGGCGTTGGCAAGGAAGGCGATATACCCCCAGAAGTACTCGATATAGGATCGCACCGCCTCGGGAAGCTTCATCCAGCCCCTGGAACCGAAGACGAGCCCCGCTGCCAGGGTCGCAATGACTCCACTCACTTCCAGAAAGTGCTCCGCCACGAGAAAGGAGAGGTAGGCGAGGATCGTGGTTACGGTAATAGTGATCGGGGAATCCGTGGAGAAGAGCCTCAGGAGCAGGATTGCCCCGCCGCCGAGGAGAATACCCACCACGGCTCCGCCGAGAAAGACATAGAAGAACTCCCCCACCCCGTGGACATAATCCGTGAAGGTAAGGGCGCCGCCGACAACAATTCCAGCGATGATCTTCGAGAGCACCAGGGATGCGGCGTCGTTAAAGAGGCTCTCCCCTTCCACAAGCGTGTTCAGTCGCTTCGGGGCTCCGAGTTTCTGAAAGACCGAGAGGACCGCCACCGGATCCGTGGCACTGAGAATCGCTCCCAGGAGTAGGGCCGTGGGAAAAGCGATCCTCGTAAGAGAGGAGACGATGCCTCCTACGGCAAAGGTAGAGACCAGCAGTCCAGGCACCGCCAGAACCAGAATGGGGCCTATGTTCTTGCCCAGACTCCGCAGATCGAAGTGCATCGCCGACTCGAAAATTAACGTCGGCAGAAAGACAAAAAGCACGATGTCCGCTGAGATACTAAGACCGAAGAGCGAATCTACCGCCTCGCCATAGCTATCGAGAATGAGCGCAAGTATGAGCCCGACAACAAAGAGAAGAACCGAGACCGGAAGGTTCAGTTTGCTTGCCCCGCCCCGAACAAGGGCGGCCACGAGCATCAGCAGGACGATGCTCGTGACGATTTCAACGGTACCCATACGGGCTTAACTGTTTTGGCCGCCTCCATTTCCGCCGAAGGAGCGAAGAACAGCCTGGAAGTCGGTAAGCTTCTGTTCCACTCGGCCGAAGATCGACTCCTTGGGAAATGCCCCCGACTCATCCCGGCTGCCGGCACTAATGCCGGTGAGGAGCTCGATACCTTCCTCAACCCGGCTCAAGGACCAGAGGTGGAACTTTCCATCCTCGATCGCTTTGGCCACATCCTCCCTCAACATTAGATTCTGTACATTGCTTGCGGGAATTGCCACTCCCTGGGTGCCGTCCAAACCCTGGACGGTACAGACATCAAAGAAACCTTCGATCTTCTCGTTCACTCCACCAATAGCCTGAATGTCGCCGTTCTGGTTCACCGAGCCGGTTACGGCGATTCCCTGCCTTACCGGCGTGTCCGAGAGAACTGAAAGGAGGGCGTACAGCTCTGCGGAGGAAGCGCTATCTCCCTCCACCCCGGAGTAGCTTTGTTCAAAGACCAGACGAGCGGACATTGAGAGCGCCGAGTGGCGGGCAAAACGCTTCGAAAGAAAGCCCGAGAGGATAAGCACCCCTTTATTGTGAATCGGACCGCCGAGCTTTGATTCGCGCTCTATATCCACAACCCCATCCCGTCCGGCGGCGACGGTTGCGGTTATTCGATTTGGTCGGCCGAAGGTGAAATCCCCGAGCATCATGACCGACAGACCGTTCACCTGCCCTACCACCTCCTGATCGGTGTCGATAAGAAGAGTTCCTCGGTTGATCAGATCCACGATCTTGTCCTTGATCATCGAGGAACGGTAGATCTTCTCCTCCAGGGCACGCCGTACGTGGTTCCCGGTAATCTCCTTCGCGCCCTCCTGGGTGGCCCAGAATCCCGCCTCTCGAAGAACGTCCGAGAGTTCTCCGAATCGGGTGGAGATCTTCTCCTTGTGGTCCGCAACCCTATGGGCGTGCTCCATCATCACCGCCGCCGCTTCACCGTTGAGGTGCGGTACTTTTTCCCGTTCCACGATGGAGGCGAGGAAGCTCATGAAGCTCTTGTTGTTGTCGTCGTTCGCCTCCATTTCCACGTCAAAGTCCGCCTTTACCTTAAAGAGTTCCTGCATGTCCGGATCGAGCTGATGGAGGAGCTGATAGATAATCGGACGGCCGATCAGGACCACCTTGAGGTCCAACGGTATGGACTGAGGGCGCAATGTCTTTATGGACATGAGCCCGAGTTGCTCCTGAACCTCCTCGATTCGCAGCTCGTTGCTCTTTAGGGCGCGTTTGAGGCCCTCCCAGCTGTAGGGGTTTCTCAGAACATCTTCCACCGTAAGCACGAGAAAACCCCCGTTCGCCTGCAGAAGGGCCCCGGGCTTGATGAGCGTGAAATCGGTGTTAAGCGCCCCCATTTGCATCTCTTTCTCGATGCGACCGACGAGATTGTTGTACGTCGGGTTCAGCTCAGTTACCACCGGGGCACCCTCTCTCCGGGAGTTGTCGACCACAACGTTGACCTGGTACTTCTTGAAGAACTGCTGCTTCATCGCTTCCATCTGCTGACGAACCTGCGGCGGCACCTGCTGCCCCTGCTGCTCCGGATCGCTCTTCAGGGTCTCGATGTTGTCGAGTACGTCCTCCTCCACGTCGTCCAGGTACGCAAGAACCTCGTCGTGGCCTTCATATTTCTCCCGCAGATCCTCCAGAGGACCTTCCATCCGGGCGCGCACGGCGTTCCTGTCGAGTTCCTTTACCTTGTCTTTGGCCTCCCGGTCGAGGCGCCGATACCGCTTCTGAATATCCTTGATCTCGTCCTGGAGCTCCTGCCGGCGCTGCTCGATCTCTTCCTGCTCTTCCTGGGGGAGGTTCTGAAGATCCTCATCCCGCAGCGGTTCACCATCTTTCACGGGAACAAGCGCTGTACCCATAAAGGTCTGTTGCATGACGAAGCCCTTCTCCTGGGCCTTCTCACGAATCTCCGCCTGGGCGTTCTGACCCTTTTCCTGGACCTCTCGCAGGGTCTCCTCCCGCTTGGAGGAGTACTCATCACTCTCGAAAAGGCCGGGGATATCACGCTGAATGAACTCCTTGAGCTCATCAATGTCATCGCTGAACTCCCGACCCTTTCCCGGGTCCAGGCGGATCGCCCGCGGTTCATAGGGCTCCCTGTGGTTGTGAACAAAGCACCAATCCGAAGGAGTAGGTTTCTGGCTGGCCAGGTGCTCCACGAAATCCTTTACGGAGGTTTTCTTGCCGATACCGGGAGGGCCGGAGACGTATACATTAAAGCCCTCCCCTTCAACCTGGAGGCCGAACTCGAGAGCCTTGATGGCTCGGTCCTGGCCTATTATTTCCTCACTCGGCTCAGCCTCTGCGGTCCCCCTGAAAGGAAGCCGCTTCGGGTCCACCACTCGTCGGGCGTCGGCTACTGTCAGTTCATTGCTCATCGATTGCTCCTTACAAATTCAATATAGGGAGGCCAGAGGACTGGGGTAAACCGC
>CAYZHV010000068.1:0-15829 GCA_964478055.1 uncultured Spirochaetaceae bacterium
AGCGAGAATCCGCAACTTCATCCTGGGGGCGACCTCGAGCTCCTCAGTGCGCTCTCTCCATCTCCACATGCAGGAGGAGTCGGATTTCACCCTTCGTGACCCCTCCCTTATCAAAGGGGTCCTCGCTGACATGGGTAGACAGAGGCGTCCGCTACACCTCCTGCTCGGGGAGGAGCGACGTATACGGAGTGCCCACATCGCACGAACCGGAGATGAGACAGGGCGTCTTCTCTTGGAGCTCGAAGAGTCAGTCGAGGAGGCCCCGGCTCCGGAGGCCAGTGTCTACGTGAGCTTTCATCATCATCGTGGGAGCTATCTCTTCTCCGCCTCGATCCTCGATTCTTCATCAACCTCCTTGACGGTCACCTTCCCTGATCGCCTCTACCGGACTGAGAAACGTTCCTATCAGCGGAAGGTCCTCGACCAGCCTCGGGAGGTACGTTTCTCCCAAGGATTCACCGCTACCCTGCTGGACATCAGTTGGCGCGGGTTTCTCTGTTCGGTTGAACTCCCGGATGGTGAAGAACTGCCCCTCCGGGAGGGCGACTCGGTCCGCTATGAGGTGGATGAGGCGCTCGGTCTCGACAACTACGGCCAGGTGCGTCACGTCACCGAGTTTCCCTCTGCCCGGGGCGGCAGGGAAGTGCAAATCGGCATCGAGGCGGGGGTTCGCAGGAGCTCCTTTAGCTTCACTCGGCTCGATGAGTCTCAGTGGGCCATGGAGGAGCGATTCCCCTCCGAGGATGCCCTGGAGCAGGTTTCCTTCGAAAGCACCCCCCTTCTCATAACCAATCCACAAGGCAAGGAGATCGCCGCTCTCCTCAACTCCACGGGGCGGCGAAAGGCGCCGGTGGTGCTCATACCGCCGGCCTTCGGCAAGAAGAAGGAAACCCTTGCGCCCCTGGCCGCCACCCTCCTCGCCAACGCTGCCCACGCCGGGGTGGACCTCATCGTCCTGCGGTTTGACGGCATCAATCGACCCGGGGAGAGCTACAACGACAACCCGGACCGCGCCCGGGGTTATGAGATGCTCCATTACCGGCCGAGGCAGGGAGTCGAGGACATCGCCACGGTGATGGACTACATCTATGACAACCCCTACTTCGAGCCCGAGGGGGTTGCCCTCTTCACCTCGAGCATGTCTTCCGTGGACGCCCGGAAGTTTCTCAGTCGCGAGAGCAACGGGCGGGTACACGCCTGGGTGAGCCTGATGGGCGTCCCCGCGGCGAGAAACACCTTGAGCAATATCCTCGCCGGTACCGACATTATCGCCAACGCCAAGATGGGCATTCGCAACGGTATCCGTGGGATGCTCGGCCACCTCGTGGACATGGACCTCCTCGCTCGTGACCTCATCGAAGAGAAATACGCCTATCTCACCGACGCGCGCTACGAGATGGCACATCTCGCCCTACCCATTCTCTGGATCTACGGCGCCCACGATCGGTGGGTAGAGTCGGAAGAAGTGGAAGATCTGATGAGCATCGACGGCGGCGCTCGTCGAGAGCTCGTGGAGATCCCCACGGGTCACAACCTCCGGGGGAGTCGGGACGCCATTGAGGCCTTCAAGCTTGCAACGGGGTTTCTCTTTCAGACCTTCTTCGAGAAAACCCTGGACCCCGTCTCGCCACCGAAGGAGGCGACGGTGGAGCTCGTTACGCAGGAGCGGGAGCGACTGGAGGAGGAAGAAGTTCCGGAGATGTCCTCCTACTGGCACGAGTACCTCATGGGCAACGAGCGAAATGAGGAGGGCTACGACTTCTACCGGAACTTCGCCGAGTTTCGTGAGTTCATGCGGTTCCAAGTGGACCTGCTCCGTCTGAGAGAGGGCGAAGAGATTGCGGACATGGGGTGCGGTACCGGCGTAGTCACCGAGGCGATCCTAGAGCTCGCCGATAGCAGGAACTTCGCCCTTCCGGCTCGAATCGTCGGAGTCGACCTGGTGCCTGCGGCTCTCGAGCGTGCCCGACAGAAGTGTGAGGATCTTCAGAAGTCTCATCCGAAACTCCGTCGCTGCGAGGTGGAGTTCGTACCCCGAAACCTGGAGCCCAATCGACTCATCCCGATACAGGAGTTCATTGCGAGGGGGGCGGCGGATCCGGAACTGCTGCGAAATCGGGTGGAAGGGCTCACCAGCCGTCACATCGATTCGATAAGGAGTGTCTACGGCCCGGAAGTGGAGGCGCTACTCAAAGGGGAGTCAGAGCCTCCGGGGCTCCTCTCTCGGCTGGAGAAGTCTCTCGGGCCCGGGGAACTCGAAGCGCTACTCGACCTGCGGGCGGTGGCGAGGTATCTAAAAGGCCGCAATGTGTCCGATCCCGGAGGCGGCAAGGGTTCCCAGCCCCTGAGCCCGAAACGGCTCAAGCTTGATCATTTCGAGCGCGAGATGGATCTCGGTTTTCCTCTCGGGAGCTTTGACAAGATTGTGGCGAGCCTCTTTATCTCCTACATATTCAATCCGGACTACCTGGTCGCGGAGTTTCGAAGGCTCCTTCGGCCCGGCGGGGCGATCGTCATCTCCTCCATGCGGCCGGACAGCGATGTTTCCACCATCTTCACGGACTACGTCAGCGCGGTCCAGGCAAGCAACTCCGGTGGTGGGAACCGCAGAAGCGAGCTCGAAGGCGCCCAGGCAATACTGAGCGAGGCCGCAGCGCTCTTTGAGCTCGAGGAGGAGGGGTACTTTCACTTCTATACCGAGGAAGAGCTAAAGGCCCTCCTCATCGGTGCGGGATTTGAGAAGGTCGAAACATTTCGCTCCCTGGGCAAGCCCCCGCAGGCGGTGATCGCCCGGGGGTTCGCCCCGTGAGACCATACTTTCTCGAGGCCCTGCCATGAACATGCTCGACGAGACGCTTACCCCGGCGCTGCACCGGTGGCGGTGGGGACCCGTGGCAACCGAGCTCTCAGCGACGGGGGAGGAGACAGCCGTGTCTGCCCCGGAACTGCTCGATCGGATCGAGGCAGTTGCCGGGCTCCTCCGCAACGCCGGAGTCCGAGAGGGCGTGATAGTTGCGCTCTTTCTCGAGAACTCCGTGGACTTCCTCGCGATTCTCTTCGCCCTGTTTCGACTCCAGGCGGTCCCGGTAATAGGAAAGAGTGAGTTCCGCTCCATGGAGTTAGGAGAAATCTTCGAGAACGCCGACCCCTCGGTGGTAATCAGTGAAGGTCAGATGCTTCCGGTTCTCGGGCCCTTTCTTTCCGGACGTCTCGTCTTCGAGAGGGGCGACCGGGGACTCTCGATCGTGCAGGCTCGCAGTGACGCCCCGAAAGAGAGTGCTCTCGAGGGTTCGGTGGCTTCCATCAACTACACCTATCGTGGTCTTGGCTATCCCTTGGGGGCGATTATCAGTCCCGAGCAGTATCTCCACGGCGCCAGGGTGCTGCAGGAGGGACTCCAGGGAGAGGCGGGAGAGCCGATGCTCTTCGCCATTCCGATGACCCACATCTTCACCCTGGTCGGGTGCCTTCTGGTTCCGATCCTCTACGGCATGCCAATGGTCGTGGCCAGGACCTTTCACCCCAGGCGAACCTTTGACGCCATTGAGCGGTTACAGGTGTCACACATAACTGCGGTCCCCGAGCTCTACAGGCTTCTCCTGCGCACCCGGGACCCCGACCGCCCCCTGCCCACGCTCAAGACCTTCGTTTCCGGAGGGAGCTATCTCAGCAGCGAGGAGTACCACGCCCTCTGCGGCGATTTCGACATCGAGGTGCTTCACGGGTACGGCCTAACGGAGTTCACCCCGGCGAGCAGGAATAGTCGGCGCGAGTCCCGACCCGGGACCGTTGGGCCCCTCTGCGATGGTGTGGAGTGTCAGATCGCCGGAGACTCCTCCGGGGAGATCCTGCTGCGAACCGACACAATGCGGGGAGAGTACTATCGCCGGCCCCGGGAGACCCGGGAGGCGATGCAGGAAGGTTGGTTCAAAACCGGAGACGCGGGCCATTTCTCTGAAGGCCACCTCGTTTTCGACCGAGAAATAAAGCGAACCTGCAAGGTAAACGGACTCCTTGTGGATTTGGTCGAGGTGGAACAGGCTCTCGCAGGGATGCCCGGGGTTAGGAACGTTGAAGCGAGCTTTGCCAACGGTTCCGTGACGGCGCGGGTCGAAACGGTCACCTCCCAGACGGACCGAGAGCTCAGCGGGAGCGTTAGGGAGTTCTTGAGAGAACGTCTCGCTGCGTATAAGATACCTAAGAGCGTTACTTCGAAATGGTGAACGGAGGGCCGCGGCACATGAGTGATCTAGAAAAGCGAAACCTGGCATCCGCGGAACTACGCGGAAGAGTGGAACAGATAGTCTCACGAATATCCCGGATAGACGCCGCCGAGTTCGAAGACGACGTTCTTATACGAGAAGAGCTCGGTATCGATAGCCTCATGGCGATGGAGATCATCGCCACCTGTGAGAAAGAGCTCGATATTCAAATCGACGAGACCCTCTTCGCCTGCGTCGAGACTGTAGGCGACTTCATGTCGATCATGCACGATCTCTACGAGAATCAACGGGCTTCCTGATTGCGGATACTTCTCGTTTCCCCGAAAGGTGAGTTTCTCTGTCGCTCTGACGCCTTTTCCGACTTTATGGAGAACTCCAGAGAGATGCGAACGATTCTCCACTTCTGGAACGGTATCGGTGTAGGGCTTCCTACCCTGGCGGGGTGCACACCGGGGGATCATGAGGTCAAAATCGTTGACGAAAACCAGGAAGAGGTGGACTTCGACGGCGAGTACGACCTCGTTGGAATTACCGCCATGACACAGCAGGCGCCTCGGGCGTACGAGATCGGCGACGCCTTTCGCGAGCGGGGCATCTACGTCGCGCTTGGCGGAATACACCCCACCGTAATGCCCGAAGAGGCGGCGACGCACGCGGACACGGTCTTTGTCGGCGAGGCGGAGAATAGCTGGCCCGAGTTCGTTCGGGAGTTCGAAGCGGGACATCCGAGAGCGACGTATGACTCCGCGGACTTTCCCGACGTAGATATGAAGAGCCTGCCGATTCCCCGATTCGATCTTCTTTCGCGGTACAACTACCCAGTCGTTTATGTTCAGGCGACTCGGGGATGCCCCCACGACTGCGAGTTTTGCGTAGCCTCGAACGTCTACGGCCGCCACTACAAATACAAGAGGGTAGAGCAGGTCGTAAAAGAGATAAAGGAGGTCAAGCGGCACTGGAAGTTCGCCCAGATCGGATTCGCCGACGACAACCTCTTTGTGAACAAACGCTACGCAAGGAAGCTCATTGCAGCATTCAAGGAGATGAACTTCTCCTGGTTTGCGGTCTGTGATGTATCAATCGCTGATGATGAGGAGTTTCTCCGGGAGCTCCACGAAAGTGGGTGTCGGACAGTTCTGATAGGATTCGAGACCACCTCCGAGGGCAATCTTCGTCAAATGAATGAGAGCCAATGGAAACTCAAGCAGCTTTCCAAGTATCCGGAGTCCGTCCGACGGATACAGCGATGGGGGATCGGAGTCTATGGCTCTTTTATTCTCGGGCTGGATGAAGACACAAAGGATACACCCACGGAGATCGCCAATTTCATTAACGAAAACAACCTACTCGGCGCGCAAATTACTATCCTTACGCCGTTTCCGGGCAGCAGGCTCCGGGATCGCCTCGAGGCAGAAGGTCGCATACTCCACGACGACTGGCAGTGGTATACTGTGTGGAATGCGGTAATACGCCACGATAATTTCACTCCAAAAGAGCTAGAAGATGGCCTTTTAGAGGTGTACCGTGGGATTTACAATCCGATAAGTAATAAGAGGCGGTCCGAGCACTTCAAGCAGGTTTGTAGGGAGCTCGTCAGCCGCACGTAGAAGTATGGCGGCAACCGAAGAAGAAACACGTCATGACCTCATCTCAGGGTTTCAGCATGAGACCATCGAGAAGGCAATTCGCGATGCTCGGCGCACCACCGTGGTCGCCAGTGTCTTTTTCGTTGTCTTTGCGGCCCTCGACTATGTCCTCTATCCCGCACAGTTTCAAGAACTTGTCCTGATACGGTTTGCCGTCGTACTCCTCAACATGGCTATTCGGGCCGCTCTTCGGACCGGGGCCGGAAAACGGCACGTGCTGGAGCTGGCGATGCTGGAGTATCTGATCTGTGGTATCGCGATAGCCACAATGGTTCATCTTGTGGGCGGGTACGTGAGCCCCTATTACGCCGGAATAAACCTCGTTCTCCTCGGCTTCATTGTCATACTTCCCCTGGATCTAATCCGGACGGCGATCGTCTGCGCCATTATTTACGCCTCTTACGCTGTTCCGATCCTTGTCCTGCAAGGCATAGACGACTACGGCATACTACTGAACAACAACTTCTTTCTTCTGGTGACCATGGCACTGGTGCTCATTAGTGCACACCTCTCCAGGCAGATACGTTTTCAGGAGTTCTCCGCCCGCTTCGACCTCGCTGAGGCGAACGAGGAGCTCAAGAAACTCGACGTGCTGAAGTCCCAGTTTTTCGCAAACATAAGCCATGAGGTGCGGACTCCGCTGACATCGATCATTTCGCCCATTCAGAGCCTCTATCAGGGAGAGGTGGGCCCCCTTGCAAAGCACCAGCTCGAGCTCGTGGAGCAGATGTACCGGAACTCCCTTCGTCTCCTGGATATGATCAACCAGATGCTCGATTTCGCGAAGTTCGACGCCCGAAAGATGGAGCTGCGGCTCTCGGATGTTCGGCTCGATGAGTTGGCGGAACAGTCGGTAACGATGTTCGCCGAGGTCGCCGCTCGAAATGGCCTCGAGCTCAGTTACGAGGTCGAAGACGAGATCCCCTTGGTGCTCTTGGACAAGGACAAGGTCGAGCGAATTCTCTTCAATCTGGTTCGAAACGCCATCAAGTTTACCGAAGAGGGCAGGATCACCGTGACTGTTGGCTGCGAGGATAAAAGCATCGTCATGTCAGTCTCGGACACCGGAATCGGCATTCCCGACGAGAAGCTCCCGCTCATATTCGAGCGATTTCAGCAGGTGGATGGTTCTTCTACGAGACGGTACGCCGGCACGGGCCTCGGGCTCACAATTGTCAAGGAAGCAGTTGAGCTGCAGAAGGGCAAGATCTGGGTTGAGAGCGAGTTGAACGAGGGGACCTGCTTCACCGTCGTTTTTCCAACGAATCTCGAGGAGCTGACTCCCGAAGCTTTTGTGGAACGGCGAGGAAGAGACCGACGAAAGACCGATCGCCCCTTTACCGGACCTGACCGACGCCGCAGACCTCGGCGCAAGGCGGATGTTCCGGAGATAAGCGCCGAGGAGCTCCTTATCATGGAACAGGGACCCGATCCCGAGGATCTCGAGACGGAGGTTCCCCTCGTAGAGGGAGAGGGTTACCGAGTTCTCTATGTGGAGGACAACGAGGATCTTCGCAGCTACATATCTCGCATGCTTCGAAGCTTTGGTCACACTGTGAGCGTCGCCGTGGACGGGGCGGACGGTTGGGAGAAAGTACAAGCCACAAAGCCCGAGATCGTCGTTTCCGATGTGATGATGCCCCATGTAGATGGCTTGGAGCTGCTTCAGCGTATCAAGGAAGAGAGCCACACACAGCGTATTCCGGTCATACTCATTACGGCCAAGTCTGAAATTGACTCGCGGATTACCGGATTGCAGACCGGCGCGGATGACTATCTCGCAAAGCCGATAAACCTTCGGGAGCTCGACGCACGGATCCGGAATCTCGTTACCTCGGGCAAGTTCCACGAGGCGGCCGCACGGGCTAAGGAACTGGAACAGCGAATCAGGCAGCTTACGAGAAGCTTTGCGGAGTCCCTGGATCTCCGGGATCACTACACTGCTGGCCATTCACGGGATGTACTCGAGTTCGGCACGCTGATCGCCGAGGAGTTAGAGTTGCCGGTTGACCACGTCCTCCAGGAAGCACTCCTACTGCATGACATCGGGAAAATTGGTATTCCCGATCACATCCTCCTCAAGGAGGGAAGTCTCGACGAGGAGGAGTGGGAAGTCATGAAGTCCCACGCCGAGCTCGGCGCTCGGCTCCTGCAGAAGTTTGACCACTTCGACGAGGTGAGCGAGGCTGTCCACGCCCACCAGGAGCATTACGACGGCAGCGGTTACCCCCGGGGTCTCAAGGGAGAAGAAATCCCGATCCAATCGCGCATTATCGCCGTTGCCGACGCCTGGCACGCTATGACCGAGGACCGCCCCTACCGCGGAGCCCTTCCCATTGATGTTGCCGTTGGGGAGCTCATCAAGCACAGAGGCCGTCAGTTCGACCCGACAGTTGTGGACGCTTTTGTTACTGGTATGGTGCGCCGCGGACAGATCACCCCGGAGGATTTACCTGCTGAGGCCCGGCGGTATTAGAGAATCAACTGGGACGATGCCCCGTTGGCCCTGGTCGGGTTATACTTTGATACCATGAGCTTCTCGAAACCTCCGCCGTTGTCGGGTCTAGCTGTTCTTGCCATGGCCAACGTCGGGGATGGCTTCCCTTTTGCGTCGGTAGTTGCAGAGCTACATCGATTCCTGAACCGCCGTAATATTGTCTATGCGGTGGTCGGCGGGGTCGCCGTTGCAAGAGCTGGTACGTTTCGGACAACCGGAGATATCGATATTCTCGTAAGACGGAAGGAGTGGAAGCAGCTCGATAACCAAGAGGGCGAAGCTTTTCGGATTGGCCCGGACTGGGCGGAACACCGCGAAAGCGCAGTGCCCGTGGATGTACTCTTTGCGGGAGACAACTGGGATCTTCCGTTTCTGCTCCCGGATCCGGAGGAGGTTCGGGAATGGGATCAGAGAGGAGGAGCCTGGTTTATGGCGCCTCATCGATTGCTGGAGTTAAAGGCCGCGGTATATCGATCCAAGCGAGAGGAGTACGGCCCTGCCACCGCCGCAAAGGATCTCTCCGACGTGACGATGCTTCTCCAATGTCGCCCCGAGCTGCGAGATGCCGGTATTCTGAAATCTCTTGATCCCTCCGTTCACGAGACGGTTCGTCAAGCTTCTGCCGAAGTGAACCGGTACCGTCAGAAGCGGCAGGGTCGGGCGTAGAGTCGGAACCTTGTTGCCGTCGCCACCGCCCCGTGGAGGAGGCTTGCACTGCTCAGGCGAATCCGGCGTCTTTCTTGCCTAGATACCAGCGCATAACAGCAACCCCGATCAGCACCGCGATAGCTTTGTCGATGAAATTGATCGGGAGCCTCGCGAGAAAAGCCGCGGAAAAGATGCTCTGACCGCTCAGGACAAGGGCGGTGACGAGGTAGTCCACCGCCTGGGCGGTGACCCCGGTAAAGACGAGGGTCACGACTAGGGTACCGAGGAGGGCGTTGAGGAGCGTCACGAGGAGGACCGCTGCGGCCACAACCACGCCCTTGGAGAAGTCGTACCGGCGCGCCATGAGCCCGAGGGTCAGGCCGGTTGCCATGTTAACTATGGCGAAGGGCCAGTGGTGCCCGGGCAATCCGTGAAAGAGTTCCGCCGCGACGTTCGAGAGGAGCCCGGTTACCACGCCAGGAAGGGTGCCAAGGCAGAGCGCAACCACGGCGGTTCCTATGGAATCGAGAAAGAGAGGAATGTCGAAGTGGGAGACAACTCGGGTAATTAGCCCACTTATAGCGGCAATGCCAAGGACGATTAAGAAGGTTATAGAGACCGAATGTATTGAAGTACTGCTTTTGGTGCTTTCGGTTTCCTGTTGCATAGTTTTATACTTAGCATAGCATTACTTTTAGAGAAGAGAAAGCTATTGATCTAGGTGATTTCCCTATGGCGTGCACTACTTTGAACGGCGATACTCCTTGGTCATGCGCCACGCTTTTACATTTCCTGTATCCCCGCGGCTCGCTCTTCCTAGGAGAAAGGTGAGGGGTATGAGCTTCTCCGTTCGGGAAAACTCACCCTTCTTGCTCCTCCTGGGCGTGGGAATAGCTGCCTTCCTTGGGGGTGCGTTGCTGCTCTTCTCTCTCTACAACACTCAGGAAGACCTCTGGAGCAGGCGATGCGATTAGTGGAGCCGACGGTCCCGGTAGATGGACTTCTGAATGTTCTCCGCCGGGGGACCCTGGATAAAAGCGAGATGCTCCTTGCGTTGGAAGAGTGGGTAGCGAGTTACGCCGGGCTCTATTCCCGGGCATCTACCATCCTTCTCGTCCTGCTCCTTCTCACCTCGATGATTCTCTTTGTTCTGCTCTGGGGAACGGGCCGCGCCTTCTCTCGCCTCGAAGGGGAGAGGCGCGCCTCCGACGCCATGGCCACCCGGATCGCCGCGGCCCAGGAATCGGAACGGCTCCGGGTCTCTCAGGAGTTGCACGACGGCGCTGGCCCGGCTCTTTCTCTGGCGCTGCTTCATCTCAAACAGGATGGTGCTCCGGAGCCGATGCGCCAGGCGACTCGGGCGGTGGACGAAGCGCTCGAAACGATCCGATCGATCTCGAGTCGTCTACGGCCTCCGGCTCCATCGATTTCCCGGGATCTCGCTCTGGCTATCAGCGAGCTTGCCGCACGCTTTGACGCCGCCCAGGGAGTAAGCGTGGAGTGCAACGTGGTCGGTTTACGGGGAAGGGAGTTCCCGCAGCAATTTGTGCTTCATCTCTACCGAATCGCCCAGGAGCTTCTGACCAATGGTCTCCGGCACGCCCAAGCCTCACGGATAGAGTTACATCTAATCTCTGCCCATCCCGAGCTGCGGCTCACCTACAAGGACGACGGCGTGGGCTTGGGGGAGACGGAGTGGAGGATGCCGAGCGGCAGCGGCCTCCTCTCTATATGGGATCGAGTCCGCCTACTTCACGGCGAGGTGGAGTTACTCTCGGGTCCCGGAACCCGGCTGGACATGCGGGTGCCCGCGCCCGAGGAGACGTGAGTATGAGTGGGGAGCGTTTGCTTATCGTCGAGGACCACAAGATGTTTGGCGAGGCCCTGGAGTCGATTCTCTCCCACCTACCAGAGATTGCCGAAACGAGACTAGTCTCCGCCTTTCCTCAGATTCTTGCCACTGCTTCGAGCTTTCAGCCTTCCGTAGTTGCTCTGGACATCTCGGTCAACCAGCACAGTACGATTCCACTCATTCCGCAGCTCCGAGAGCTCGACTCCGCTCCGAGAGTACTTGTTGTTACGAAGCACTGGAAACCACCACCTACAGAAGTGAAGAAGAAGCATCCCTTCTCTTTGAGAAGTATGACGCTCTAACCCCGCGAGAGCAGGAGGTGCTGCGGCTCTTGGGTGAAGGGAGTAAAACCGGAAACGTGGCGAGGGTCCTCGGCATCTCTCGAAAGACTGCCGATGTCCACCGGTATAACGTGATGCGAAAGCTCGACGCGGAGACAACGGCGGACCTCATCCGGATCGCCCTGCGTCTCGGGGTTGTGAGTCCCACCGAGTAGTGGCCGCCGTAGTGCCGGGGATAGTACCATTCGATGTAGCTAGGCAGGAAATCCATGGAGTCTTTGTCTCAACCGGAGAGTCCGGAAAACAGGGTTGAACGGGTCCTCAATGCCGATCAGAAGTTAATCCAGGCTGTCCTCGATCAGATGCCTTCGGGGGTAATAGTTGCCGAAGCGCCCTCAGGCCGGGTTCTCTTTCACAATCAGGAGGCCACCAGGATCCTCAAGCATCCTCTTGTCGAGACCAAAGACGCCAGCGACTACCATGAGTACGGCGGGATACACGAGGACGGTACCCCCTACGCCTCGGAGGAGTATCCCTCTTATCGCGCGCTCAAGGGAGAAGTTGTCTACCAGGAGGAAGTCCGGTACAAGGCGGGTAACGGCGAGCCAATTATCCTCTCGGTGAATGCCGGGCCTGTCCGGGATGAGCAGGGAGCGATAATCGGTACGGTGATTTCCTTCTACGATATTACTGCCCTCAAGCGCGCAACCGAGGCGCTTCGGGAGAGCGAAGGGCGCTTTCGGGAAATGGCGGACAACCTCCCGCTTATTGTCTGGATGCACGACGCCACAGGTGCCCAGGAGTTCGTTAACAATACATTCTGTGAGTTCTTTGGGGTTACCCGTAAACAGATGATAGAGGATCGTTGGCAAATTCTAATGCATCCCGAGGACGCGGAAAACTACTCAAACGAGTTCCTTGCTGCCGTGCAGAACCAAACAGATTTCAGTGCAGAGGTCCGAGTAAAGCGTGCTGACGGCGCCTGGCGGTGGATACGCTCCTGGGGAAAGCCTCGATTCGGGCTGAACGGTGAGTTCCTCGGCATTGTGGGAACGAGCGCCGACATTACCGAGCAGAAAGCGGCTGAGGAGGTGTTGGAACGAACCAACGCTGAGCTGGAAGCTATGGTCACGGAGCGAACTGCGACGCTCCAGCGTCAGGCGTCGCGTCTCAGAGAGTTGTCTCGCCAAGTCGCTGCGGCGGAGCATCGGGAGCGGAAACGCCTCGGCGCTATGCTCCACGACGAGCTTCAACAGCACCTGGTGGCGGCGAAGTTCAAGCTCTTTCGGGCGCAACGAAGCGACGAGAGAGCAGAGCTCCTAGACGCGGCAATGGCGATGTTAGATGAGGCTTTGGAGTCCTCGAGAAATCTCACCCACGAGCTGCGACCGCCGGTCCTCTACGAGGATGGGCTCGTTCCAGCGCTCCGCTGGCTGGGGCGCGAAATGGGAGCTCGCCACGGAAAGACGATTCACGTCGAGTCTTCCGGTGTCTCGGGCGGGTTCGACGATGACGCGAGGGCGTTTCTCTACAGCTCCGTGCAGGAGCTCCTCTTTAACGCGGTGAAACACGCTGGTGTAGGGGAGATAGAGGTCTCCCTCTGGGAAGAATCCGGGGAGCTGCTAATCGAGGTAGCCGACGAGGGAGTTGGTCTCGACGAGGAGGCAGTAGAAGGTATGGACCGCGGCCTTGGACTGTTTAGCGTCACAGAGCGATTGGAGGCGTTGGGTGGGTCGGTAGAGATAGCCTCCGCTCCGAGCCGGGGTACTTCCATCTTGTTGCGGGTGCCATTGGACGCCGAAAGCGTGGAGGAGCGGACCCCGGGCGCTGCGGAAGAGAAGACGACGCCGAAGCAACCGTCAACCGGAACAGGGCGCGCCACGGAGAGCGAAGAGCCCGTGCGAGTTCTCGTTGTTGATGACCACGCCGTGGCACGAATGGGGTTGGTGAGTCTTCTAGAAGAGGAGGCGGAGATTGCCGTTGTCGGCCAAGCGTCGGATGGCATGGAAGCAATAGAGCAGATCGAGGGGGATGCGCCGGACGTGGTGCTGATGGACCTCAATATGCCGCGAATGAACGGCATCGAAGCGACCCGGAGGATCCGGGAGCGATGGCCCTCGGTACACGTCGTAGGGCTCTCGGTACAGGACGACGATGCGACCATCCGTTCTCTCCTCGAGGCCGGTGCCGGGGCCTTCGTCTCAAAAAGTGAAAGTGCAAGTCGAATCAAAAAGGTGCTCTTCGATCTACTTCGGAACAATTAGCACAAACGTGCAATAGTGCGGACCCTCGGCGGCGTGTAGGCTATAGTACGAGGAGTAGCCTTTGAACCCAGAGCCCGCCACCGTCGTTGACCAACCTGATACTAGCGCAAGCCTCCTAGGGTATCTAAAAACCCCGGCTGTCCTCGCGCACTTCTCTTCGGGAGAAGTTCGCCTCCTTCTCCCCTCTCCGGAATCCGGAGTCGAAGAAGAGCAAGTCGCTTCCGCGGCGGTGGCGGAGCTCATTCGTGCATGTCATCATAATAACCAGAACCTCGCGACGACTCCTGTCGAGGTCACCGGCCTGGAGAGCACACCCTTCGCCGGGCGGGAAGCGGAGTACGTCCGACTCTCTGACGAGTACGGGCTGCTCATTATGAGTCCCAGCCAGCGCTCCGGGAAGTTTCTCTCTCGCCTGCGACAGGTGGCGGCTCGTCTTCCTGTGGGAGTGCTTATCAAGGAGGCGGAGGGGGAGTTTCGCTACCTCTACTGGAACGATCGCATGGAACGTCTCTACGGCCTCTCCTCGAACGAAGTCCTTGGCAGAGGAGACAGTGAGCTCTTTGGACAGGAGATAGCCGAACTGGCACGAAAAGAAGATGAAGAGGCAGTGAGGCGAGGCGGCCGTCCACTCTTCGGAAGAGCCCGCCCAACGGGCAGGGAGAGTCAGAAACGGTACGCCCAGCACGCCAAATTCCTGATCGAGGATGAGGACCGCAGCCTGATTGTGAGCTTTGTGACGGACGTAACCCGCCTCGTGGAATCGAGGCGCGCCCTGGGATCCGCGAACAGGTGGAAGAATCTCATGCTCTCGGTAGTCTCTCACGACGTTCTTGCTCCCCTGCAGGCAATGGCCCAGGGAATCGAAGACCTCGCGGCACACCACAACGAGATGGATCCGGAGAGCCGGGATCAGGCGCTCTCATTTCTGCGGGCCGGCTCGGAAAAGACCGCCTCTCTACTCGAGGATGTGCTGCTCTGGTCTGCTTCGGAGGATGGAAATCTCGATGGAGAGCCTGAGCTAATCGATGCCGGGGAGCTTTTCAGGCAGGTGGCACTCCGAGCAGAGCTTATCTTCGGCACTCGCATGGAGCTGGACTTTCCGCCAACGGCAGTTGTCCACAGTAATAGACCGGCCCTTCAGACCGTTCTGCGAAACCTCATAAGCAACGCCTGTGAGCACGGTGGTGGTCACCCCGCGCGCTGCACCATCAGCGGCGGTGGGGGCAAGACAATCTTCTCTGTCGCCGACGCCGGGCCGGGCATGCCGGCATCGTACCTCGCCGATCTCAACGCTGGAGTGCTTCCCGAGGAGCTACAGCCCGGGAACCACGGCCGTCGCGGCATCGGTCTTCAACTCTGTCTGTCTCTCTCCAGCCGACTGGGCGGTCGACTGGGCTTTGAAAACCACGATACCGGCGGCACCATCGCGACTCTCGAGGTCTCCGAGTAAAAACCCCCGAGCACCTAGGGCGCCCGGGGGCCTACTGTTTCTTAGCTAACCAGAAATAGGACTATCGCAGATTCGACTGCCTCTGGCTGAGGTTCTGAATCCTCCGGTCCTCTGTCGGCGGAGTCTCCGCCCGGTTAAACGCGTTCTGCTCGCTTCCGTGGCGCGCCTGGAGATACTCTGCCAGGGCGTCCTGTTCAGTTCCGGTTCCGGCAAAGCTTGCGCTCCCCGGATCGTTTGCGCTGCCAGCCTCATTGAGGTTGCTTCGGTTCGGGTTTGACAGACCGTTGAAGGGGTAGTCGTCACCGCCATCGGCGAGAAAACCGAGAGTCACGAGCCGGAAGGTCCTATCCGGATCCCCCTGGATCTCACCCTGAATTACCACGCGGTCGGTTACCGAGCCGGAATCGTTTACGATGACCAGATCCCGAATGCGGTTGCCGTCGGTGTCGGTTCCCATGTTCTGGTTGTCTACACTTCTGGCCGTCCGAGAGGGGTCAAAGCTGAAGCGCATGCCGCCAACCTGGGGAAATTGCCCCGGTGTGGCCCCTTCCTCAGTGCCCGCCACTGCGTGCTCCATGATGTCCCGGAGCTCCGCCGCGGTCACTGTCAGTAGAGTGAGGCTGTTGTTGAACCGCAGACTCCCCTCTATGTCGAACTGAGAAACTCCCCCTTCCGGCTTACCTACGGACTCGATTGCCGGGGGAGGAATGAGCTCGGGCTCGTAGTCGACACTCCCCGCGGGAACGTAGCTGTCGCCAATAGACGCGCGGATTCCACCGCCGTTCTTGATTGAAACCACTGCACTCGAGTCGAACTCCTTGGCGTACCAGAGGTTCGCGTCACCGCTCAAGTTGCCGAGATTTGTCTCCTCGGTTCGTACCTCGCTTCTGCGACCGTCGAGGTAGACATCGGTGCGGCCGAGGACGTTTCCTTCACGACGCTGAAGTACCTCCCGAATCCCGCTCACG
>CAYZHV010000069.1:0-15408 GCA_964478055.1 uncultured Spirochaetaceae bacterium
ATACCGTTCCAGTCGGTGACGAGGGTGATTCTGCGCTTTATCGCCGGCGGCTAGGGCTTCCGGCGTCTCCCTCCCGGAGGGCCTAGTTTCCGAAGGAGGGGACTCGGATCCGGTCCCGTGCCTCTTCTTCTATCCGGTCTCGGGCCTCGTCAACCTGCTTCCGGGCCTCTTCGACCTGCTTTTCCACCTCCGCCCGAGCTCGCTCCTCCGCCTGGCGTCGGAGCTCCGCTACTCGAGCCTCCATCGCCTGCTGTTGCTCCCGGACGATCTCTCGGTAGGTTTCCGCCTCCCGGAGCTCCTCGAGGGAGCGGTCCGAGAGCGCTTCCAGGGCGGCAGTGGCCTCGCGGTACGGTGCGAGCTCGTTTTCGATTAGAGAGTCGAGCTCCGAGCGAAGGCGACGCTCCACCTGTGCAACGAGCTCGGCTACGAGTTGCTCCGCCCGCTCTCGGAGCGCTCGAACGAGAGTGGTGGAGCCGGTAAAGCCGGTGAGCCGCCCCTCTTCGATTCGGTACTCGATCTCCGCTGCTACTTCTTCGGTGGCTCCTAAGGCCTCCGAGAGAATCGTGGCGGTTCGGCCCGCGGAGTCCTGAGGGGTAAGAGTGACTTCCCGGGCCTGCAGGTCCATGCGCCCCTGGAGAGAGCCGTCCCGGGAGAGGAGAGCAGCGGTGGAGAGGGTCGCCCTGCCGCTCAAGGTCTCGAAACCGAGGTCTCGCGCCGCCGCGGGGAGGGAGGGACGGAGCCCCTCGACGGAGAGTGTAAACTCTCCCTTTTCCTCGCTCCCCTCGCGGAGATCTATAATCCCCGAGACTTCCGCCATGAGCTCCCCGGTGGACTGGGTGTAGGCAACTCCCACGGGCTGGTCGGTAAGCTCCGGATCCGAGGAGAGATGCTCCAGGCGTACCTGCAGGGCGGTGCCGGCGTGGTCGCCGGTCGCCTCGGCAACCTGGAGATAGAACCGGGGATAGGTCACCGAGGGAAAGGGGATGTCAAAGCCCCCTCGTCCCGGACCTCGATCTCCCTCGGGCACCTGGTCTCGAAGTCGCTCGAAGCGGTCGATCAGTGCCACCGCCCGCTCGTAGGTGGAGCCGAGAAAACTCTCGAGAAAGACCCGCATTGTCCCCATAGCAAAGGCGCCGGCATCGATATCGAGGGAGGGTATGCGATCTCGGAGCGCCTGGTAGTCCGCCTCGATCGCTGCCTCGATACGGTCCCGACTCGCGTTTATCCGGGCGAGGTCGCGCTGGAACTCACTCTGACTCTCCGCTACGGTGGCGTAGAGCTCCTCCACCTGAGCGGTAACCGCGGTGACTTCCTCGTAGGTGCGCAGAGCCGTAGGAATGGAGTCGATCGACTCCGGTCGGAGCTCACTCATCTCAACAACGTCATCCCGAACCGCCGTTACCCGATCAGCGGTGTCCTCGATTCGGGCGCTCCAGACCTCCCGGGTCGCCTCGGCCTCGCCAATGATCTCCTCTACAACCTGTCGCGAGCGCAAGCTCTCGGCATACTCTCTCACCATCGCCTCCGGGTCCACCGCCAGATCGGTAATGCCGAGGGCAGCGAGGGTGTCCTCCGTAGCCCTCTGGGCACGTTCCTCCAGGTTTTCATCCGGCTCGCCTGACTCCGGCGCCGGTGTCCCTTCCAGGGCTCCGGAGCTCTCCCGCTCCGTACCGAAGGCGATGTTCAATGCCCCCATGCGATTGATTACGAGGTTACCTTTGAGTAGCTCCAGGGTTTCAATCGAGAGATCCGTCTCTCCGAGGTCGATGAGGTTCTCCATCGGCGCATCCCGGTCGGCGATGGTAAGCTCGGCGATTGAAATCCGTCCCTGCAGGGGCTGGAACCGAAGCTCTTCTATGTCGCTTTTCGCCTGAAAGGTGGATTCGAGAAACCGTTCGCCCGCCTCTTCGAGGAGACGGTCCTTCAAGAGGATGTGGAAGAGAATCACCCCGCCCACGATGAGTAGAACCACCAGGAGGCGTCCGAACTTGAGGAGACCGCGGTTCTTCTTGATCTCCTTGAGTATACGGGCAAGCCGCGTGCGCTCTTCCGCGGAGAGCTCCTCCCGAAGGTGATAGCGACCATCGGAGTCCTGGGTGAACGCCTCCCCCACGAAAGTCCGATCCCGGTCGAGGTGGATTCGGCGTAGCACTTTCTTCTTGAAGAACTTCTCCTTCACCGGTTTGCGGAATTTTCTCGGTATCTTCTCTGCCATTCTGGACTCCTACTGAACCGCGGCGTAGATGCGCTGAAATCGGCGAGTGAGGCTAATGAGCTTTGAGACAATTGGAATACGCTGAAACGCTTTGACTATCTTGCTCTCCGCCAGGCGGGGATGGATCTTCTTTCGGTAAAACCGAACCAGAACTCCCGTTGCCAGAAAGAGCGGCACCCAGAGGATGATGCCCGCTAGGAGAGAGCCCATCACTACGGTATTGTTGAATCGCGTAAAGGGGAGCAGGGGAATGTTATAGAGAGTGGTAAAGAACTCCTGCAGTCCTCCGGTGGTGAGAACGGTCAGTCCCAAGGAGTGAAGCCAGGAGTCCGCCAGGGGTGCCAGGGGTTTGAGCACCGCCAGGACGAGAAGCTCCACCCCGAGGTTGAGCTTGAGAAAGACGGTGACGACAAAGATCAACAGCCAGAGAAGGTTTCTCCCGGGCATGAGCGCGAGAAGCACCCCCATGGCAACGCCGGCACCGATCTCTCCCGCTCGCCGGTTGGCGTTGAGGCTTGCGATGATTCTCGCGATCCAGGTTATGATCATGACCACGCCCCTCCTTACGAGGATTAAGTTTCGCGCTTTCTCGCCGCGGAATCAATCAAACTGGCTCGAGCCGCCTGCGGACTCCCGGCAACAACGAATCCCGGCGGTCTCAACAGGTGAAGTGACGCCCCCTGCCGTGGTAGCATTGCCTCAGCGAAAGGAGCGCCCAATGGGAGTCGTACGAAAGCTATTCAACAGGATCGCTCATCCCGGAGAGCTCAAGGTGTCCCTCGCTCTCGGGGGCGGAGCGGCCCGGGGTATCGCCCACATCGGAGTTCTCAAGGTACTCGAGGAGCGGGGCGTGGTTGTGGAGGGGGTAACCGGAACAAGCATCGGAGCGATCATCGGAAGTCTCTACTGTAAAGGCTACAACTGGAAGGAGATCTGGGACATCGCCCGGGAGCTGAGCTGGAAGGAGCTCATTAAGCTCTCCTTCTCCGGCATGGGCCTTGCCAATACGGGAAAGCTCGCAAAGCTCCTGGAAGAGCTCTTGGAGGACCGGGATTTCTCGGACCTCCCGTTGCCGCTGAAAGTGGTGGCTGTAGACATTACCAACGCCGAAGAGGTGGTGCTCGATAACGGAAGGGTTGCCCCTGCGGTCCTTGCGAGCGCCTCCATCCCGGGGATTTTCGAGCCGGTTCAGATAGCCGGCCGGTATCTGGTGGACGGCGGGGTGAGCAACAACATTCCCTCGGAGTTGGCGAGGCCGATGACCAGCGGAAAAGTACTGGCGGTGGATCTCAACGCCCAAGCGACGGAGCGAGAGGAACCGCGCAACCTGATGGACGTAACCCTCAAGACCTTCGCCATTTTGATGTGGAACACCAGCAACGAAGGACGGGAGGCGGCGGATCTCCTGGTACAACCGGACATAGACGGTTTTCGCTACTACGACCTCTCCCGGGCGGAGGAGCTCTTCAGGCGCGGAGAAGAGGCTGCCCGCAAGGTCCTCGATCCCTATACCTGAGCGGGAACGCTGCGGCCGGTAAGCTCTAGCTCACCGGCACCCCCTGGACCCGAAAGATCTCTTTGAGCTCCTCTATACGTTCCGGGCCCGGGGGCTCGACGCCTCGCAAGGGGTACGCCTCCCCGAGGGCCTCCCACTTGTGGGCGCCGAACTCGTGGTAAGGCAGGAGCTCTACCCGTTCCACGTTGGAGAGGCCCGCCAGGAAGGCCGCCGTCTCCCGGGCGGAATCGTCGCTGTCGGTATAGCCCGGGACGATGACGTGCCGGATCCAGACCGGCTTGTCGATCTCCGCGAGATAGCGGGCGAAAGCGAGGACCCGTTCATTTCCGTGGCCGGTGAGCTCCCGGTGCGTGGCAGTGTCGATCTGTTTGACATCCAGGAGAACGAGGTCGGTCTGGGATACCAACTCCTCCACTGCCGGGCTCACCGCCGTGACCCCGGAGGTGTCCAGAGCGGTGTGAATCCCTTCAGCCCGGGCGGCACGAAAGAGCTCGCTCACGAACCGTGGTTGCAGGATCGGATCACCCCCGGAGGCGGTAATCCCGCCGCCGGAGCTCTTCATGTACGATTTGTACCGGTCGATCTCGCCCATGAGCTCTTCCACGGTTACGACCCGCCCGACCCTCTGCTCCCAGGTGTCCCGATTCTGGCAGAAGAGACACTGCAAGTGGCACCCCTGGAAGAATATGACGTACCGTATCCCTGGCCCGTCGAGGGTCCCGAAGCTCTCCACTGAGTGAATGTGCCCGGTGAGCGCCTGTGCGGCTTCCCGCTCGGGGGAGAAGGTGACCGGACGGCCGTTGGCGGCGCTTCCGTTATGGCTCCGCTCGGGCCGGCGGGCAGGCCGCCGGCTCAGGGGAAGAGTCCTATACGCGCTCATGGAAGGTCCTGTGAATCACGTCGAGCTGCTGCTCCCGGGTGAGCTTGACGAAGTTCACCGCGTATCCGGAAACCCGAATGGTGAGCTGCGGGTAGTTTTCCGGGTGCTCCATGGCGTCCAGGAGGGTCTCCCGGTCGAGGACGTTTACGTTGATGTGGTGTCCGCCCTGGCCGAAGTAGCCGTCCAGGAGCGCGGTGAGGTTCTGCTTCCTGCTGTTCCCTTTGGGGCCGAGGGTGTGGGGCTCGATGGAGAAAGTGTAGGAAATGCCATCCTGGGCGTACCGGTAGGGTAGCTTGGCCACCGAGGCGAGGGAAGCGAGGGCGCCCTTAGTGTCCCGGCCGTGCATCGGGTTCGCTCCCGGGGCAAAGGGCTCGCCCTTTTTCCGCCCGTCCGGGGTGGCACCGGTCTTCTTTCCGTAGACTACGTTGGAGGTGATAGTGAGGACCGACTGTGTCGGTACGGAGTTGCGATAGGTGCGCTGGCTCGAGAGCTTCTCCATAAACCGCTTGACCAGCTCCCGGGCGATTGAGTCCACGCGGTCGTCGTCATTGCCGAAGGCCGGATACTCACCGTCGATCTCGAAGTCTACCGCCAAGCCCCGCTCATCTCGGATCGGCTTTACCTGTGCGTGACGAATCGCTGAGAGGGAGTCCGCGCAGACCGAGAGGCCCGCTATGCCGCACGCCATGGTGCGCAGAACGTCGCGGTCGTGGAGAGCCATTTGAACGCGCTCGTAGGAGTAACGGTCGTGCATGTAGTGAATGACGTTAAGCGTCTCCACGTAGAGCCGGGCGACCCAGTCGAGGACCGTGTCGAAGCGGTCGGACACTTCCTGGTAGTCGAGAACCTCGCTCTCGATCGGGGCGAGGGGCGGGGCGACCTGGTCGCCGGAGACCTCATCCCGGCCGCCGTTAATGGCGTAGAGTAACGCCTTGGCGAGGTTGCACCGGGCGCCAAAGAACTGCATCTGCTTGCCGATCTCCATTCCGGAGACGCAGCAGGCGATACCGTAGTCGTCCCCGTAGTAGCTACGCATGAGGTCGTCGTTCTCGTACTGAATGGAGCTCGTGTCCGCTGAGACCTGGGCGCAGAACTCCTTGAAGCCGCGCGGGAGCCTGTCGGACCAGAGCACCGTGAGGTTTGGCTCCGGAGCGGGGCCGAGATTGTAGAGAGTCTGCAAGATGCGGAAAGAGCTCTTGGTCACCATGGTGCGCCCGTCTATTCCCATGCCACCGATCACCTCGGTAACCCAGGTCGGGTCGCCGGAGAAGAGCTCGTTGTACTCAGGGGTTCTCAGGAACCGGACGAGGCGCAGCTTCATGACGAAGTGGTCCATCAGCTCCTGAGCCTGCTCCTCGGTGAGGGCCCCCTCGGCGAAGTCCCGCTGAAGGTAGATGTCGAGAAACGTCGACACCCGGCCGAGGCTCATGGCCGCGCCGTTCTGTTCCTTTACCGCCGCGAGGTAGGCAAAGTAGGTCCACTGCACCGCCTCCGCGCCGTTCTGCGCGGGGCGCCGAAGATCGAAGCCGTGGGCGTCGCCGAGCTCGATGAGCTCATTGAGGGCGGCGATCTGCTCTGAGAGCTCCTCCCTGAGGCGCATGGTTTCCTCGGTGATGGGGCTCTCCGTGAGTCGCTGTTCCCGTCGCTTTGCCTCGATAAGCCGCTCAACTCCGTAGAGGGCGACCCGGCGGTAGTCACCGATAATCCGGCCCCGGCCGTAGGCGTCGGGCAGGCCGGTAATAATGCCGGACTTGCGTGCGGCTTTCATTTCCGGCGTGTACGCGTCGAAGACACCGTCGTTGTGGGTCTTTCGGTACTTGGTGAAGATCTCCTTTGTCGCCTCCGGCAGCTCGAAGCCGTAGGCCTCGCAGGACTTCTCAACCATCCGGATACCGCCGAAGGGCATAATCGCGCGCTTGAGAGGAGCATCGGTCTGGAGACCGACCACCCGCTCCCGATCCGGGTCGATATAGCCGGGGGCGTGGGCGGTAATGGAGGAGACGTTCTCAGTGTCTACATCGAGGGTCCCGCCCCGGTCACGCTCCTCTTTCAGGAGTCCGGAAAGTCGCTCCCAGAGCTTGCGGGTATCCTCAGTAGAGCCAGTGAGAAAGCTCCCGTCCCCCTCATAGGGCGTGTAATTGGCTTGAATAAAGGCGCGAACGTCTATCTCTTCGGTCCAGCTGCCGACGGAAAAGCCGCGCCAGGCGGTGGCGGTCTGCTCGTAGGTACTCTGACTATCGTGTATCGTGGACATATATCGTTCCTTTCTGATTGGATCGTTCGGTAGAATCCCGGACCGGCGGTGGTGGGAACCGGTGCGGCCCGGAATCATGTCTACGGTGAGAAGTTTATATAAATACTCATCTAATGGGAAGGCTTTTCGAGAAAAAAATAACGATTACTTGACTTAAGTCAAGGCGCGTTCCGGCGGCCCGGCGCCCTCGGGGGCGAGCTGCGCCGGCGCCGAAAACAGACTACTGCCCCGGTGACTCCAGTTTAACCTTCTGCAAGCGCCGGGAGTTGGTGACCACGTTAATCGAGCTAAAGGCCATGGCGATCTCTGCCAGGACCGGGTGCATCACCCCGATTATGGCCAGGGGCACCATGACGACGTTGTAGAAGAACGCCCAGAAGAGGTTCTGCTTGATCTTGCGGAAGGTGGCTCGGCTCAGGCGAACCGCCTTTACCACCGCCGAGAGCTCTCCCTGCACCAGGACGATATCTCCCGCCTCGATGGCGACATCCGTGCCGGTGCCGATGGCGATACCGATGTCCGCCTGGGTGAGGGCTGGGGCGTCGTTAATACCGTCGCCGACCATGGCGACGACTCGGCCCTCCTTCTGCAACCGCTCTACCTCGGAGGACTTGTCCTGGGGCATGACGTTCGCGATTACCCGGTCGATACCGACCTCTTTCGCGATCGCCTGGGCGGTTCGCTCATTGTCACCGGTGATCATGGCTACTTCGAAGCCAAGCTCGCCGAGCTCTCGGATTGCCGCGGCGCTGTCGGGTTTGACGGTGTCCGCAACTGCGATGAGGCCTGCCACCGCGCCATCCACGGCGACTACCATTACGGTCTTGGCCTGGTCCTCCAAGCTCTGCTTCTTCTCGGCCGCCGCCCGGTCGAAGTCTATTCCCCGGTCCTCCATGAACGCCGTGGTCCCGAGCAGCACCGATTTGCCATTCACGGTAGCGGAGATCCCCCGACCGCTGATCGCCTCGAATTCTGTCGCTTCAGGAAGCTTCCGCGCCCCGGCGCTCTCCTCCATGGTCGCCTGAGCGTGGTCGACTATAGCGCGACCGAGGGG
This sequence comes from uncultured Spirochaetaceae bacterium, assembly GCA_964478055.1. Lineage (GTDB taxonomy): Bacteria > Spirochaetota > Spirochaetia > DSM-27196 > Alkalispirochaetaceae > CAYZHV01. The sequence continues at coordinate 7,920 of CAYZHV010000069.1, forward strand.
ATGCTCGGAGCCCTGCTCCGCGCTGCCTGCGAGGAGCAGGAGCTCCTCCTCGGAGTGGGAACCCGCTGCTACCACGTCGGTCACTCCGGGCTTTCCCTGAGTGATCGTGCCGGTCTTGTCCAAAATGATGGTGTGTACGTCCTTGAGGGTCTGAATGGCGGCGCCTTTTCTAATTAGAACACCGTTCTCAGCTCCTTTGCCGCTACCGACCATGAGTGCCGTCGGCGTGGCCAGGCCGAGAGCGCAGGGGCAGGCGATAACCAGCACCGCGATCATGGCAAAGAGGGCGAGGGCGGTAGAGCCCATGGTCGGGTCAACCCAGGGGAGAAAACCGCTCGCCCAGGTGGCGATAGCTCCGAAGAATGCCGGAAAGAGCATCCAGCTTGCGAAGGTGAGTAGCGCTACGAGAATGACGATCGGTACGAAGTATCCGGTAATGCGGTCCGCCAGCGCCTGAATCGGTACCTTGGAACCCTGGGCTTCCTGGACCATTCGGATCACCTGGCTCAGGAAGGTCTCCTTGCCGACCTTTTTAGCCTCGACCTTGAGGAAGCCCTGCTTGTTTATGGTAGCTCCGATCACCTCATTCCCCGGGGACTTCTCCACTGGCATGGACTCACCTGTGGCGAGGGACTCATCCACGCTGCTCTCTCCGGAGACGACCACACCGTCCGTGGGAATCTTCTCTCCGGGACGGACGATCATGATGTCTCCCTTGCTCAAGCGGTTGACGGGAACGGTAATCTCTTCACCATTACGCTCCACCGTGGCCTCTTTGGCCTCGAGGGTAAGGAGCCGCTTGATCGCCTGACTCGCCCGCCCCTTGGCCATGGTCTCGATATACCGGCCGGTGAGGTGAAACGCCATGATCATGCCGGCCACCCCTGAGAAGTTCGCAAAGGCCGGGGCGAGGCCGAGACCGTGGAGCACCGCGACGACCCCGGTGGCCAGGGAGGCGAGGGTGCCGAGGGCGATGAGAGCGTCCATATTTGGCGTCAGGTGTATTCCCGATTTCCAGGCGCTGCGAATGGTTTCGAACCCTGGTATTAGGACCGCCGCGGCGCCGAGAAGGAGCATCCCGAGGTTGTAGACCTGGGGTCCGGGAAACATGACGCCGAAGAACATCTTCGGGATCATCCAGGCGATAATCGGAATGGTGAACGCCCAGACCAGGCGCATCTTGTTTCGAGCGGTGGTGATCTTGCGCTCGTCTTTTTCGAGCTCGCTCTCGATCCCGCTTTCCTCATCCTCGGTGACGATACTGTATCCGGCGTTCTCGACGGCCTGGGAAATAGCGGAGGCGTCCACCTTGAGGGGGTCGAAAGAAACCCGGGCGCTCTCGGTGGCGAGGTTTACGTTCGCTTCGGAGACCCCTTCAAGGTTCTGTAGCGCCTTTTCCACCGCAGAAACGCAGCTGGCACAGTGCATCCCTTCGATCCGGTAGGTACCGATTCCCGCCTCCTGCGCGGCAGAGCCGGAGTGCCCGGCGCCCCCGTTGCTACCGGCGGGAACTGCCTTCGCCTCGTAGCCTGCGCTGGCGACGGCTTTGGTGAGCGCCGAGATGTCCACCTTCTCCGGGTCGTAGACGACCTGGGCGCGCTCGGTAGCGAGGTTTACACTAGCTTCACTTACGCCTTCTATCCGGCCGAGGGACTTTTCCACCGCCGAGACGCAACTGGCGCAGTGCATGCCGTCTATTGAGAGCTGCCGGGTTTCCACGGCGCCTTCTTTTTTCGTTATTTCCTGGGTGCTCATGGTGAGCCCTCCTACTCGTTTCTTGGTGGTGGGGTCCGTGCCGGAGCGGTGTTACCCGTGCTTGCGAAACTTGGTGATGACCGAGAGAACCTCGTCAACCTTCTCTTGTTGCTCCCGAGGATCCTCGCTACGCATAGCGTCGGCGACACAGGTGTTGAGATGATTCTGCATGACCAGGTCCTCCACGCCTCGCAAGGCTGAGACGATCGCACTGATCTGCGTAAGCACATCGATACAGTACCGGTCTTCCCTGATCATCTTCTCGATGCCGCCGATTTGGCCCTGAATGCGACGAAGCCGGTTCGCCACTTTTGTCTTTTCCGCTTCTCCCATCATGATGGGTTCAATATACCATAGGGGGGTATGGTATGGCAAGTGGTTCTTTCCCTGAGATGCTCGCCCTCGATGCAAAAAGGTTAGAGCGGCGAGGTCGGAGGCTCTGCCCGGGGAATGCGTACTTCTACCCGAGTGCCCTCTTTGCCGCTCATGCGGAGCTCTGCGTTCAACTGCTCTACCAGGGTGCGAAGAATCAGGAAGCCCGTGCCCTCTCGAAAACTCTCCTCCGGCAGCCCTTTCCCGTTGTCCTCCACGGTGAGAAGCATTGTCTCCTCCCGGACCTGGAGGCTGAGCCGTATGCGTCCCCGTTCCGCGGCGGGGAAGGCGTGTCGCTCCGCGTTTGTAATAAGCTCCTGGGCGATAATGCCGAGAGGCACCGCTCGGGTCACCTCTAGAGTGATGTTCTCGAGGTTCTTTTCGAGGTCCGGGCCCTCCTTGGAAGACTCCTCTTCTCGGCAAAGCTCCGCGGTGAGCTCGTTGAGAAATGGCGCGACCTCAACGGTCTCGATGCGCCCTTCCCGGTAGGCGAGCTTGTGGACAAGGGCTACTGAGAGAATACGCTCCTGCGCCCTTCGGAGTTCCCCATCGCCGCCTCCAGCGGCTCCGCTCTGCAGGGAGAGGAGGCTGTTAATGAGCTGAAGATTGTTTTTGACCCGGTGGTGAAGCTCGAGAAGCAGCCCTTTCTGCTCCGCAAGGGCGCTCCGGACAATCTTCTCCTCCACCCGGAGTTTCTCGTTACTCACTTCGATGGTTCCGAAGGCTCGACGGAGCGTTCCAAGAAGTACCAGGGTGGTGGCGAGAACAAAGAGTACACCCTTGATCGACTGTACCATCCGAAAGTAGCCTGGCGGAAAGGCGAGCTCCACAAGAAGGTCACTGAAGAAGATCCAAAGGGTGGCAAAGAAGGCGTAGATAAGCGCTACTTTCGCGGCTCTTCGACGGGCTCGCTGCCTAGGCGTCGGTTTTTCATGTTTCGGCATAGTTGCTCACTGGGCGCCGACAATTCCGGAAAACCGGAAATACCCGCAGCGCGTCTTACAAGAATATTGCCAGCACCGTCGGATTTCAACAAAATGGGGCAATGAGCAGCGCCGATCGCGAGAACCAGCTCGAACGGTACGAGGACCCTGCCGCGGTTAATAGCCCGGTGGAGGAGATCTTTTCCAGCTTGACCCACGCCATTGGTGTGGGTTTGAGCATAGCGGGCCTGGTGGTCCTTCTGATACTCACCGGCCGGGATCCATCTCCCTGGAAGTACGTCAGCTTTACCGTCTACGGGGTGAGCCAGATTCTCCTCTTCTCCTCCTCCGCCCTGGTCCACAGCTTTTTCGCCATGCCCAAGCTCCGTTACTACTTGCGTATCGTCGATCAGGCCTTTGTCTATCTGCTCATCGCGGGGACCTACACCCCGATTACCCTGATTTCGATGCGAGGTCCCTGGGGATGGGGGATCTTTGTAACCGTTTGGACCCTCGCGCTGGCTGGCATTCTGCTCAAGACCCTGGTGTTCAAGAAGAAGCACATCGTCACGGACCTGCTCTATGTGCCCATGGGATGGATTATCTTCTTCACCTTTCGCCCTCTCCTTCGCATGGCTCCCCCGGGCTTTGTGCTCTGGCTCCTTATTGGTGGCGCCTGCTACACCGTAGGAGTTATCTTCTATCTCTGGAAACGCCTGCCCGGGAGCCACGTCATTTGGCACCTCTTTGTTCTGGGCGGGAATGTCTCCTTTTATCTCGGATACGCGCTCCACGTTGCCTAGGAGGTACGAATGAAGTGGCTCTATTTGATCCTTGCCATCCTCGGGGCAGTCCTTCCTCTTAGTCAGTTTGTGCCGGCCTCCATGGACGGCTCTTTCTCGGTGGCTAATCTTGTAAATGAGCTCATGGCGACTCGCAATCTCCGGGGCATCGCCTTTGACCTCATGGTCGCCGCCGTGACCGGTATAGTTTTCATTATCGCTGAGGCACGGCGCCTTTCGATTCGGCTGGTCTGGATACCCCTCCTCGGGACCGTTCTGATCGGCTTCTCCTTCGGGCTTCCGTTCTTTCTCTTTCTCCGGGAACGAAACGCGCCTCGGGGGCAGGGGAGCGGGCGAGAGGCATCCGAGTGAGCGGGAGAGAGGAGTATACCCGGCGCTTCCGGTACATTCTCGAGCTCACCGCCCAGCTGAGCCAGGAAGTCCGGGATCTCGACGCTCTCTACGAGAAGATTCTCGATTTCCTTGGTCGCACGATAGACCTCGTGAGTGCCAGTGTTCAGCTCCTGGTGGAAGACCACCTCAGGATCGTCGCCTTTCGCGGCTTTCTGGAGGACGAGGTAGTCAAGGAACTCTCTTTTCCCCTGGAGAGCCCCTTTCCCAACGCCCGGGTCGTTTTGGAACGGCGCAGCATTGCTCTGGCGGATATTCGAGAAGCGTTTCCTCACTTTAGCGAGGAGCCGGAGAAGTACCAATCAGGCCATATCCGCTCCTGGCTCGGGGTCCCCATGATGTTGGGGGACCGGGTCGTCGGAGTGATTACCGTGGACCGCGCGGAAGTACGCCCCTTTACCGACGAAGAGGTTCAACTGGTTACGACCTTCGCCGCCCACGTAGCTGCGGCCATTAACAACGCTCAGCTCTACCGGGATCTGGCCCGTCTGGCGGAGACTCGGGAGTTTCTCCTCCGGGAGCTCCATCACCGGGTAAAGAACAATATGCAGCTCGTTTCGAGCATCCTCTCGCTCCAGGGTCGGAGTTTGAAGGATCATCGGGCTCGGGAGGTGCTCCGGGAGGTGCAGCTGCGGGTTCGTTCTCTCGGGTTGGTCCACGAGGCACTCCATGAGGCGGTTGAGGTGGGCACCATAGATCTCGCCTCCTATCTGCGATCGGTGGTCAACAGCGTCCTCTCTGAGTACTCGGTGGAGGCACCCCTTTTGCCGGAGTTCGACGTGGAGACCGTGAAGGTTGGTGTGGATGTCTCGGTGCCTCTCGGGCTCATCGTTGGCGAGATGGTTCTAAACGCCGTTAAGCACGCCTATCCGAACAACGGTGGTGGCCCGCTGCGAGTCGGCCTCACCGTTGAGGATTGTCGGGCTAGGCTAACCGTGGCTGACGAGGGAAGCGGGCTTCCCGAGACGGTTTCTCCGGAAGAGCCGAGGAGCTTCGGATTGAGCTTGCTCAACGCCCTCAGCCAGCAACTCCAGGGAGAGCTTTCAGTGGAGCGTTCCGGAGGGACCGCCTGGAGCCTCGATTTCTGCCTCAAGCCTCCGGAGGAGTGCTAAGAGCTCAGGGCCGAATCCAGGTCCCTCTTCAGGTCATCCACCGATTCGAGTCCCACCGAGAGGCGAACGAGGTCTTCGGTAACCCCGATTCTCTCCCGAACCTCCTTCGGAATATCAGCGTGGGTCTGCTTGACCGGATGGGTAAGGAGGCTTTCCACGCCACCGAGGCTCTCGGCAAAGATGATCAGCTCCAGGTTGTCTATGAGCCGCGGCACGCCAGTGGAGTCCTCGAGCCTAAAGGAGAGCATCGCCCCGGGACCTGAAGACTGCTCTTCGTGAATGTCCCGGCCTTTCTGGCCCGGGAGGCCGGGATAGTAGACCGCCCGAACCCGTGGATGGCTATCGAGCCATTTTGCGAGCTCGGCGGCGCTCCTCTGCTGCGCTTCCATGCGAACCGAGAGGGTCTTCATTCCTCGGAGGACGAGCCAGCTGTCCTGAGGCCCGAGGATCGCCCCAGTGGAGTTTTGGACGAAGGCGACCCTCTTGCTGAGCTCCTCGGTAGCGGTGACAACGGCTCCCGCGACCACGTCGTTGTGGCCGGCGAGGAACTTGCTCGCGCTATGGATCACCATGTCCGCCCCGAGCTCGATCGGGCGCTGCAGCAGGGGGGTGCAGAAGGTGTTGTCCACTATGAGGTGGACTCCTCGCTTCCGGGCGATTCTGCCGAGGGCGTCGATGTCGGTGATTTTCATTAACGGGTTCGTGGGGGTTTCCGCGAGAATCGCCCGGGTGTGTTGGGGATCAATAGCGTTCAGGAGCGCTTCCTCGTCGGAGAGATCCACATAGCTGGCTCGCAGACCGAACTGCCGAAAGTTCTCCTCCAGGACCCGGTAGGTTCCTCCGTAGAGGTCGTCGGAGACCACCAGGTGGTCTCCGGAGCGGTAGAGGAGCAGCACCGCCGTGACCGCCGCCATTCCCGAGGCAAAGGCAAAGGCGCCGTCTCCACCCTCTGCTCTCGCCAACAGCGTTTCGAGCTCCTTCCTCGTCGGGTTCGAGGTGCGGGAGTAGTCGTACCCTGTTGAGACGCCGTACCGGAGATGCTGAAAGGTCGCGCTCTGATAGATCGGTGTGGATATTGCCCCGGTCGGATCATCCCGGCGGCTCCCGCCCTGGGCGAGGAGTGTTTCGATGGAATGGCGTCGCTCGGTCATCTGATTCCCCCTATGCTTAGAACGGGACTCAGGTTCCTGAAATGAAGCGGAAAGGTCAACCGCTGCGGCCTGTTCCCTCAGGTGTTACACAGAGCCCGGAGGGGAATGGTATATTTAGCCCGAAAGGGAGCGCAGAACCGTGAAGAGCTACACCTATTTGATCATCGGGGGTGGCGTCGCCGCCGCCCGGGCTGTGGAGGGGATTCGAGAGACAGACACCTTCGGGTCCATTCTCATGGTAAGCGAAGAGGAGCACCTACCCTACGATAGGCCGCCCCTCTCCAAAGCCGCCCTCTCCCAGGGTCTCTCGATCTCGGATATAGCGATCCACTCCTCCTGGCACTACCTACTGCGCCGGGCCCGAGTAAAGCGTCGACGGAGCGTGGTCTCTCTGGATCTTGCTACCTCGCCCCGGGAGGCTCGTCTTTCGGACGGGAGCGTCGTCGGTTTCAAGAAGGCGATCATCGCCACCGGCGCACGACCGAGAGCCCTGGATATCTCCGGCTGCGAGCTTTCAGGCTATGACGCCCTCCGGAGTTACGAGGACTCCCAGCGGATCCGTCATGAGCTCCTAAGGGGAGGATCCGCCGCGGGCAAGCAGGTCGTTATCGTCGGGGCCGGGTTTATCGGTCTCGAGGCGGCGGCCTCCATCGCGAGCCTCGGGGCGGAGGTAACGGTCCTGGAGATCCAGGGGCAGGTGTGGCCCTCGGTGGCCCCGGCAACTCTGGCGACTTTCTTGCAGGAGCAGCTGGTGGAACAGGGGGTAACCTTTCGCTTCGGAAGCGGTGTTTCCGCTCTTGAAGGGGAGGGCCAGGTCCAGGCGGTACTCCTCGAGGACGGTACGCGAATACCAGCAGATCTGGTGCTCTTCGCGGTGGGAGTGAGGCCGAACCAGGAGATCGCCGAGGAAGCCGGTATCTCCGTGGAAGACGGCGTTCTCGTGGATCAGCAGCTGCGTACGAGCTCCGAGGACGTCTGGGCCG
>CAYZHV010000070.1:0-15347 GCA_964478055.1 uncultured Spirochaetaceae bacterium
TCGGCATCTGACCGGTGCTCAGAAAGGCGACGGACTCCGGTCCGTGCTCCTCGAGGATCTCCCGGAACCGATCGGTAAAGGTGGCAAACGCTTCATTCCAGTTGATCTCCTTCTTGCTTCCGTCCGGCTGTTTGAGCAGAGGCATGAGGGCACGATCCTCCGATTGAAACGCCTTGAGGAGGTTAAACCCCTTCGGGCAGGACTTGCCCAGGTTGACCGGGTACTCCTTGGCGGGTCGCATCATCGGCTCCGCCCCATCCTTGAGGGTCACTTCGAAATTGCATCCTACCGAACAGTAGCTGCAGGTTGTGCGAATGGTTCTCGTATTCATATCTCTTCTCCTTTTCTACTGAGTAAGAACGGCCTCGGTGGCTTCTCGCCGGCTTCCCCGTCGCACCAGGTAGAGGGCGCCTAGTCCGAGAAGGGCAAAGAGCACGAAGACCACGAATCCCAGGGCAAAGCCGGGGTCGCCGTCGGTGCCGGAGCTCAGGAACATCGCCATGAGATTGGGTATGACGAAACCGCCGAAGGCACCCAAGCCGCCGACCCAGCCCGCGGCGCCGCCCACAGCGTGGGGTATCTCCTGGGCCACCAGCTTGAAGACCGCCGCGTTAGCCACGCCCATACCGGTTCCCATGAAAATGAGCAGAACAAATGCGAGCACGGGCGTCCCGGCAAAGGTGAGCATCGCCGCGCAGAGGAGCACGAGGATCAATGAGGCGTAGGCGGTGGCGTAGCCTCCGAGCTTGTCGGAAACAAAGCCGCCGGCGACGCGGGTGAGGGAGGCGACGGTGGCGTAGGCGAAAGTAGCGGAACCGGCGAGGCCGAGGGCGAGGCCGAAGTAGCCCTGCCAGTATTTGGGAAGCCAGGCGGTCAACGCCATAAACCCGCCGAAGGTGGTGAAGTAGACAAAGACCAATCCCCAGGTTTTGCCGGTTGAAGCCGCGATTTTGAGGGTTTCCAGGGCGCTTCCCTTTGGAAAGACCTCCTGACCTCGCTCCGCTGCCACTGCCCGCGCCTCTTCCGGGGAGGCGCCGCTCTTACGCAGCTGGAAGTACCAGGCGTTCTTGCCGAGGAGCAGGTAGACCAGGATGCCCAGGGCAAGGGCTGCGGTCCAGATCCAGTAGGACCGAGCGATGCCAAGGGCGGGTATTGTGACGCCGCTCAAGATGAGGGCAAAGATCCCCGGGGCGAGGTTGCCGATTCCCGCGTAAATGCCGAGGGCCACGCCCTGCCGTGACTGTGGGTACCAGTAGGCGGTCTGACTGATTCCGACGGAGAAGGTGGCGATTCCCGCGCCGCCGAATACTCCGAGGAGCAACATCACGGGGAAAAGCGTCGCGAGAACGGACTCCTCCAGGGAGAGTAGGGCGGACAGTCCGACCAGACCGATGAGCGAAAGGATCAGGAGAATGGTAAAGGGGCGTCTGCCGCCGTCCTTGTCGACCATGGCGGAGAAGGGAATTCTCAGTAACGAGCCCGAGAGATTCGGTATCGAGACGAGGAGTCCCGCCATGGCCGGCGAGAGGGCCGTGACACGCTGCAAGAAGCTAGCGGTCGGACCAAATAGCGAAACCGCCGCGAATCCGATGAAGAACCCCAGGGTTGCACCGATGAGTCCCGCTTTCGGGGAACCTTTTGTTTCTCTCTGCTGAAGCATAACCATATACACCTCCCGCACCTTCCGTGCTCTCCAGAGCAGTATCGGGGGTGTGCTTAGGATCCGGCGGTAACCTATGTTACAATTGAACTCATGAATCCCGGACAATCGAGCGAACCGGTTCGACTGCTGGCTCGCTGTTCGCTTTTCAGCAACCTCTCCATGGAAGAAGTGGAGACAATTTGCAGCCAGATCAACATTGGGGTCCGGAGATACGAACCCGGGGCGGTGATAAAGCTCCGGGGGGAGCTGTACGAGGATCTCCTCATCGTTGGGCGGGGAGAGATTGTTGCCACGATCGAGGATCTGAGCGGCAAGACGCTCCGTGTAGAGGCACTCCCGGCGCCGAGTATCGTTGCCTCGGCGGTCTTTTTCGCGGAGCATAACCTTCTTCCCGTTTCTATCGCCGCCTCGACTCCTACGGTCATCTTCTCCCTCTCTCGAAAGAGCGTTCTCTGGATTGCCCGAAACTACGAGCAGTGTCTCTCCTCGCTCCTCACTGACATGGGAAACCGTGTTGTCTTTCTCGCGGAAAAGCTGCGTATGGCGCAGTTTGCCACCATCGAGCAGAAGCTGGCGGTCTATCTCCTCGAGCAGATGCAGCGGCAGGGCGCCGAAGAGATAGAGATACGCCACACCAAGCAGCAACTCTCAGAGATCTTCGGAGTCACTCGACCCGCCCTCTCCCGGGTATTCGCTACCATGAGTGATGAGGGTGTCCTGGAGTACGGTCCGAGCTGGGTACGGATCATCGACAAGGAGAGTCTGCAGGAAATTCTCGAGGAGTTCGACTAGCCCGTCTACGCCTCGGGCTCCCACCTCAGGAGGAGCTGAGTGACCACCAGGGCCACCGCCCCAAAACCGAGTAGCAGCGCCGCGGCACCTAAGGCCGTGGCAATGCCTCGTTGCAACCCGAGATAAACCGTCATCGGCAGGGTTTGCGTCACCCCGGGGAGGTTGCCGGCGAACATGATCGTGGCGCCGAACTCGCCGAGCGCCCGGGCGCCGGCGGCGAGAGCCGCGAGCTGCAGAGGCTTGCGAGAGATCGGCAGAAGCACCAGGCGCAGGTAGTCTATTCCGCGGACCCCGTCTGTGAGCGCAAGCTCCCGATACCGAGTCTCGGTGATTTCGAAGGCCCGGGTTGCCTGGAGCAGAAAGAGAGGCGCCGAGACAAATAGCTGGGCGAGCACTACCGCCGCCTGAGAAAAGGCGATGGTGAGTCCGAGGGTGTCGAGGATGGGACTCAATAAGCCCCGGGGGCCGAGGAGCATGAGCAGTCCCAGCCCCGTGGCCGCCGGGGGGAGAACCATCGGCAGGGTCATCGCTGCCAGGAGGGCGCTCTTGATCCCAGGCCGTCGGGCTCGTGCGGTGGCCAGGGCGAGGGGTGAGCCAAATAGAGCCAGTAGCAGCACCGCGCCCACGGCTCCTTTGAGGGAAATCCCCAGGGCTCGCAGCAACTCCCCATCGCGATTCACACTCTCCCCGGCGAGGTCAAAAAGACCGAGCAGAATGGTTGCGGGGACCGCAATGAGGAAGAGCAGCATCGGCAGGGCGAGCAGATAGACGGTGCTTCCTCCCGCGCCTCTACTCGGGGTGAGGCGCCCGTGCAAGCCAAGTGCCGGGGCTCTCAGTTTGCGGCTCCCGGAGGTCAGCGGATAAAGCGCCCCCAACTCTCTACTCGACATGGCGGTCCATCCCGTAGCTTGCAAAGAGCTCCCGACTCTCTTTCGCCTCCCCGAGGTAGTCCAGAAAGCGGGCAGGCTCTCCGTCTCCCCTCGCCCCGGTCAGGAGGCTCGCCAAGTACTGCGCCTTCGGAGCACCTGAGAGCTCCAGGGTGACAAACTCCTGCCGATCAAGACTCAGAGCGTCCGAGCGGTAGAGAAACGCCCCGTCTCCGGCACCCATGCCGAGCTTAACCGACACGACCCGGGCACTCGCCTCAAAGGAGAGGGTGTCCCTCAGCAGCCGTTCCCGATCCGCTTCGGTGATCTTTCCGTGACTCACGCCCTCGCGGAGATACTCCATTGAGTACGCGCCCAGAGGTACGAGCGGATCCGCCAGGAGGAGCCGAAGGCCCTTCTTTCGAAGTAGTTCCGGAGCCCAAAGCTCCCGTCTCACCGCCAGCACGAGCTCGTTCTCGAAGAGTGTCTCCGGATATCCCGCCTCCAGGAGCCCTGCCTCGGCGACTCGATCCATCTGCCGCACGTCAGCGCTGATAAAGAGATCCGCCGGGGCCCCCTCGATTATCTGAGCCGCGAGCTCCTGGGAGCCGGCGAAGGTTACGGAGATCCTTCGTCCCCCCGGGTACTCCCGGTGATACCGCTCCACGCTCCTCTCCAGGGGCTCGAGAAGGGAGGACGCCGCGAAGACCCGGATCGGCTCCCGCTGATCCGTCTCACAGCCGGTGAGGAGAAAGAAGATCAGTACCGCCACAGATAGGGAGAGACGCCTCATGGTGGAGATTATGCGCCTGAACGGCTCTCGAGGGCCGTAACATATGATACCGCCGCCCGGTCCGGAGCTTGGTACGCTTTCTAACAAGGATGAGTGACCCGATGGAACAGGCAGTACCCGGACAAAGAAAGAGAGAACCGCAACAGGAGCTCGAACCCCTGACGGATTTGCGGGGGAGGCCGCTTCAGGACTTGCGTATATCCCTCATAGACGAGTGCAATTTCCGTTGCACCTACTGCATGCCTGCAGAGCTCTTTGGCCACTCCTACGCGTTTCTACCCAAGGAGGAGCTTCTCAGTTTCGACGAAATCGTTCGGACCGCTTCGCTCTTTGCCCAGCTGGGGGTGCGAAAGATCAAGCTCACCGGTGGCGAACCGCTGCTGCGCCCCTGGATACCGGAGCTCGTGGCGCGGCTAGTCGAAATTCTGGGCATCGAGGATCTCGGGCTTATCACGAACGGCCACCGCCTGCAGGCTCTGGCCCGGCGACTTCGGAGCACGGGGCTGAGCAGGATCACCGTCAGCCTGGACGCTCTGGACGGAGAGCTCTTTTCCGAGATAACCGGAGGAAGAGGACGAGTCGAGACGGTGATCAAGGGTATCGAAGCCGCCGCCGCCGCCGGGTTCGACCCGGTCAAGATAAACGTCGTGGTGCAGCGCGGGGTAAACGAGAATCAGATTCTCCCGATCATCGAGCGCTTTCGCCACGGGCCCTTCATCGTCCGCTTCATCGAGTTCATGGACGTGGGAAACCGGAACAGATGGCGAATGGACTCGGTGGTGCCCGCCTCGGAAATCGTGGAGCGAGTAACGAGCCGATACCCCGCGGAGCCGGTGGAGCCTAACTACCCCGGAGAGGTGGCCCAACGGTACCGCTTTCTCGACGGAACCGGGGAGTTCGGCGTCATCGCCTCGGTCACCAGACCCTTCTGCGGGGGCTGCACCCGCATCCGCCTCTCAGCAGACGGGAAGCTCTTCACCTGTCTCTTCGCTACTACGGGACTCGATATCAAGGAGGCTTTGCGGCAGGGGGTGGCGGATGAGCTGCTGGCGGGCAAAATCCGCTCTCTCTGGAGCTTCCGGGGAGATCGGTACGCCGAGGAGCGGGCACAGGCCCCGGAAGAGGCGGAGGCAACCGCAGCCACCTCCGCGGAGCAAGACGGCGGAGAGCGCGTTGAGATGTATTACATAGGAGGCTAGGGATGCGTTACCACCCCTTCGAGATCGGCATAGTCGGCTATAGCGGCTCAGGCAAAACCACCCTCATTTCCCGGCTCCTCAAACGAATGAGCGGACGGTACGATATCGGGTACTACAAGCATGACGCCCACAAGTTCTTTATGGACAAGCCGGGGAAGGATACCCACAGCGCCCGAGAGTCCGGGGCCGACTCAGTTTACATCAACGACCCGAGGCACTCCGCCTTTATTCGCTCCGGAGAACCCTCTCCGGACCTTCTTCGGGCGATGTTCATGGACATGGACCTTCTCTTTGTCGAAGGGCGCAAGCGTTCGCCCACGCCGAAGCTCTTTCTCCTGGACCCCAGGGGAGAGGCGGAGGCGCTCTTTGCCTCTCCCGCACCCCCTGAGAATCTCCTCGCGGTCGTCGGACCCGGGACTCGTCCGGACTACGTTCCCGGGGAGGTTGCCTATTTCCAACGGGACGATCTCGCCGGTGTTGAGACGGTGCTGGAGGAAGAGCTTCGGCGCCGGGCCCGGAAGCAGCGGCTCAAGGCGCTCGTGCTCGTCGGCGGCGAGAGCAGCCGTATGGGAGAGCCCAAGGCGTTCCTGCGCTATCACGGAGAGCGGGAAGTAGACCGCCTCGTACGGATCGGCGAGGAGCTCGTCGGGGAGACCCACGTCTCCTGCCGCCCGGAGCAGGCGGAGGATCCACGACTGCAGGGACACAGCTTGCTTCCGGACCGCTTTCTCGATGTGGGCCCCATGGGCGGACTCCTCACGGCGATGCACCAGGATCCCGAGGCGGCGTGGCTCGTTCTCTCATGCGATCTTCCGCTCCTGGGGAGGGAAGCGGTGCAAACCCTCATCCGCCGCCGCAACCCGTTCCGGGTCGCCACGACCTTTCTGGAACCGGAAAACGAGCTCCCGGAGCCGCTTGTCGCGATCTGGGAACCGAAGGCGAGAGGGTATCTCCACCGTTATCTCGGAGAGCTTCGGGCGTGTCCTCGGAAGCTGCTGATAGACGCTCCGATAGAGGGGATTCTTCCGGAAGACCCCGACGTTTTGCGAAACATCAATCGCCCCGAGGAGCGGGACGCCGTCTTGGCGGAGATAGCCTCTGTGAGCGGTTCCTCCCGGGCTGCGGGCGCTGGCCGAGGGAGGCTGCGATGATCTCCGTTGCCGAAGCCCTTAACATTGTTGCTCGCGAACTCCCGGACCCGGAGCAGGAGCTCCTGGGGCTCGGCGAGGCGATGGGGCGCAGGCTCGCCGGGAACGTGTATGCGAGGCGGGACAACCCCGCCCTGGATCTCTCGGCCATGGATGGATTCGCCGTGGCTGCGGGCTCTGGTCGTCGGAGCTGGAGCGTCCGGGGAGTCGCCGCCGCCGGCGAGCCGCGGGGCACCCTGGACGACCCGGCGGACTGCCTAGAGATCATGACCGGCGCACCGCTCCCGCACGGTGCTGATACCGTTGTCCCGGTGGAAGAGGTGGAAGGGCGGGAGGGAACCGTTGCGCTCCTACCGGAGGGTCAGGTAAAGAAGGGACGGCACGTCCGCCATCGCGGCTCCAACTACACCGAAGAGAGTCTCCTTATAGAGGAAGGTGAGCGACTCACGAGTGCCAAGATCGCGGTTCTCGCCGCGGAGGGGGTGACCCGGGTCCCGGTAGTAAGACGACCAACCGTGGCGATTCTCTCCACCGGCAGCGAGCTCGTCCCACCGGAGGAGACGCCTGAGCCCCAGCAGATCCGCGCTTCCAATCTCCCGGCCCTCGAGGCGGAGCTAACGGCCGCCGGATTCGCCATCGTCGCCGGTGAGCACGGCCCCGATGAGCAGGAGGGGTTAGGAGAGAGGATCGCCGCTCTGGCGGAGCGGGCCGACACAGTGCTCATGACCGGAGGGGTCTCCCGAGGCAAGTTCGATCTGATCGAGCCTCTTCTCGAGGATCTCGGAGCGGAGAAGCTCTTTCACTGGGTGGCTCAGAAACCCGGGAAACCGCTTCTCGCTGCACGACTGCGAAGACCCGGTGGACAAACCCTTCTGCTCGGCCTCCCCGGGAATCCGCAGGCCGCACTCATCGCCGCACGGCGCTACCTGGTGGAGGCGGCGATGGAACGGCACATTCCTCCACGTCCCTCCTTTAGAATTCCCCTCTCCGAGCCCATTCGCTTCGGAGCCCTCAAAACGCTCTTTCAACCCGCACTTCTGAAGCAGGGAAAGAGGGGACTCGAGGCCCGGGCTGTAGAAACCACCGGTTCCGGAGATTACTTCGGATTGAGTCGCGCCGACGGTTTCGTGGAGCTCGCTGCGGAACAAGAGCGCTTTTCAGCCGGGGAGTGCGTTCCTTTCTTTGGTTGGAGCAGCGGGCCCGGCTGAGGGCCCACCGCAGGGGAGCGTGAGAATGAAGGAAATACGGCTACTTTACTTTGCGCAGCTCCGGGGCGCCCGAGGCGTCACCGAGGAGCACTACACCACGGGCGCCGCCAATCCTAGGGAGCTCTACGGCGAACTCTCTCAGCGCTGCGGCTTCGTCCTGAAATTCGAGCAGCTTCGGGTGGCGATCAATCACGCGATCGTCGGCTCCGAGGCAACGATCGCGGATGGTGACACTGTCGCTTTCCTGCCGCCGGTCTCCGGCGGATAGGCCGCCAGTGAGGAGGTCCAGATGAATAGCGACACCGATCTCGGACTACGAAAGCAGAGCCGGTACGCCCGGCAGAGCCGGCTGCCGGAAATCGGCGAAGCGGGGCAGCGTCGTCTCCAGGAGGCTACCGTTGCCGTCGTGGGCGTCGGCGCCCTCGGAAGCGTGGCCGCGGAGCTTCTCTGCCGCTCCGGGATAGGCAGACTCCTGCTCATAGACCGGGACTGCGTGGAGCTGAGCAACCTTCATCGACAGAGCCTTTACACCGAAGCAGACGCCGCAGAGGGTATGCTCAAGGCCAAGGCCGCCGCGCGGCGACTGGGGGAGATAAACGGGGAGGTCCAGGTTGTCCCCAGGGCCCTGGAGCTTTCCGGGACGAACGCCCCGGGGCTCCTAGAGGACGCGGATCTCATCATCGACGGGACTGACAATCTCTACAGCAGATACGCGATCAATGATGCCGCTTTGGAGCTCGGGGTCCCCTGGGTCCACGGCGCCGCCACCGCGACCTACGGAGTCGTTCTATCCTTTATGCCCGGCGGAAAACCGTGTTTCCGCTGCTACGCGCCTCCGCAGGAGGGAGGCGAGGCCGGGGGCTGCGCGGTTACCGGCGTTCTGCCGGCGACCACGCATATCGTGGCGGCACGACAGGTAGCGGAAGGGATGAAGATCCTCCTTACCGGCGAGGCAACGGGGGGAATGATCTACATCGATCCGTGGTACACCGTTGAGCAGCGGATGGAGGTGCCTCCACGAATCGATTGTCCCCGTTGCGGTGAGGCAGCTGACGCCGAGGCCGCTGCCGGGGGCTCCGGCACAAAGCTGTCGATGATCAGCGAGCCACCGAAGTACGAGGAGCTCTGCGGGGACGACACCATCAGAGTTCGCCCGGAAGGAGAGAAGAGCGTTCCTCTGGACGCCTTGGGCGACGGCCTCCCGGCAGACTCTATTGTCTCTTCTGCGGAAGGGGTCTTGCGCTTCCGGGCGGAGGAGACGGAGGTGACGCTCTTTGGCGACGGCCGCGCGCTAATCCGGGGCGCCGGGAGCCGGGAGCGGGCCCGTCATATCTACACCGAATATGTGGGCGCCTAGGCGGCCTTCTCACCTGTCGAGGGCGTCGGCCGGTGACTGACACCCCCGGCGCCGACCTCTCTCTCCGACCGTAGTAACCGCATACCGTTCAGAATTACCAGTAGCACCGAGGCCTCATGGATGAGCATCCCCCCAGCCATGTGCACCTCTCCGAGGAGGACACCGACGAGGAGAGCGGCCACGGTAGTGACCGCGACGAGGACGTTTTGCCGAATGTTGCGCAGGGTCGCACGAGCTCGGCCGACAGCTTGGGGCACCAGGAGCAGGTCGTCCCGCATGAGAGCGATATCGGCGGTCTCGATAGCAACATCGGTGCCCGCGGCGCCCACGGCGAGACCAACGTCCGCCGCAGCCAGAGCCGGGGCGTCGTTAATACCGTCGCCCACCATGGCGGTCACTTCGCCCTCCGCCTTGAGTTTCTCAATGGCCTCGAGTTTCTCTTCCGGCAGGAGCTCGGCGCGAACCTCCGTGATACCGACCTCCTCGGCCACCGCCTGAGCGTTGTCTTCGCTGTCTCCTGTTAGCATCAATATGCGCTCGACCCCGGACTCACGGAGCCGTTTGATCGCCTCGGCGGCGTCTTTTCGTATCGGGTCTGCCACGAGGAGAACGCCCAACGGCTCCCGGTCCCGAGCGACATAGATGCGACTGCCCCGCAGCTTCAGTGCCTCGGAAAGCTCCTGATGTCCACCGAGCTCCACACCGTTCTCCTCCAGGAGACGGCGGGATCCGACAAGAATCACCCTGCCGTCGACCATGGCCCGAATCCCCTTGCCCGCAATAGCTTCCAGGGAGTCTGGCTTTGGAAGCGCACCCAGATGAGCCGCCCCGAGGACAATCGCTCTGGCCAGGGGGTGCTCAGAACCAGCTTCCGCGGCTGCCGCCCAGAATAGCGGGTCCTCTCCTCCCACTCCGATTGTCCTGACCAACTCAGGCCGCCCCTCGGTGAGCGTCCCGGTCTTGTCCAGGGCGACGGCGGTTATCTTGCCGCTCTCTTCGAGATGGGCTCCCCCTTTCATGAGGATGCCCCTACGGGCGGCTCCACCAATGCCCGCAACGACGGAGACAGGGGTGGAGATAACCAAAGCTCCGGGGCAGCCGATCACCAGAACCGTCAGGGCGAGCTCGAGGTCTCGGGAGATCACTCCGGCAACGAGGGCGAGCAGAATGATAGCCGGGGTGTATACCTTGGAGAACCGCTCCATGAAGCGCTGGGTCGGGGCCTTAGCTTCCTGCGCCTCTTCCACCCGGCGGATAATCCGGGCGAGGGTTGTGTCTTCGCCTACACCGGTGGCTCGAACCTTGAGCATTCCCGACTGATTCATCGTTCCCGCGTAGACCTCGGTGCCTTCTGCCTTCGAGACCGGATAGGACTCGCCGGTGATGGCGCTCTGATCCACCCGGGAGTTGCCACCCTCCACGACGCCGTCCACAGGAAGCTTCGAGCCCGGACGGACGAGAACGATCTCTCCTTCTTCTACCTCCGAGGGGTCGATTTCCACCTCCTGATTGTCTCGGAGCACCACGGCTCGGACCGGAGCGACCTCCAGGAGTTCCCCGATCACCCGCCTGGTCCTTGCCATGGTCCTCGCCTCGAGGTAGCCGCCGAGATCAAAGAGAAAGGTCACCGCCGCGGCTTCCCAGAACTCGCCGATTACCACTGCGCCCACCGCGGCAACGGTGACAAGGAGTTCGATACTCACATGTCGCGCCGTAAGGGCGCGGTACGCCGCCAGGGCGACGGGGATTCCGGCCACGACCGCCGCAACAAGCATGACCCCCTCCGGCACGGTCCCGGGTAGGGACCCGGGGCCAAGCCAGCGAAGGATCAGTGCGAGAGCTATCAGAATCCCGGAGGTGAGAACCGTAACGGTGCCCCGGGAGCCGAGCTGTTTAATAAATCCTGTGACACTCATGGTTCGAGCCTCTATATCGTCGAGACGCGAGAATCGTAGCCCGCGGCCCGAACGGTCTCCACCAGAGTCTGCGGACCGGCGGTTTCCTCGTCGTGTTCCACCTCGATCTTACCGGTGTTGAAATGAACCACCGCGTCACTGACTCCGTCGAGACTCTTGAGCTGCTTCTCGATCTTCGCCACGCAGGACGGGCAGGAGAGTTCGTTGCTTCGAAGTATGGTTTTCATTAGTTCCTCCTCTTGAACTGTTCTGTGAGGAGGATATGGGGCCAGGGGGACTCAGAAACATGATCTGAATCAATTAACCGTCGACCAATGTGAGTTTCGAGCTCAGATTCTCCTCAGGTGAGGTTGCTGGGAGCAATCTCCTTCAGCGTCCTCCAGTCGGAGATAGCCACCCAGCCCCGACCCGCGTCTATTACGCCCTTGCGGCGAAGAGAAGTGAGTACTCGGCTGCAGGTCTCCGTGGTGGTCCCTGCCATTGCGGCGATCTCCTCCCGGCTCAAGGGGGATCGAATAAGGGTGTTACCTTCCCACTGCTGACCCAGTTTCGTCGCGAGTCTGAGCAGGACGTAGGCGATCCGGGCCTCCGCCTCATAACCGCGCAACTGGGTTACCATCTCATGGGCGAGGCTGAGTCGGTTCGACAGGGCGTCGATGGTTCGAAGTCCCACGGAGGGATGCTCTTCGATAATCCTACGGAACGTCTCACTGTCTACCGAGAGGGCACAGACCGTGCTCCTGGCGACGGCGGTCTCCCCATACTCCTTGGGACCGTACCCTGCCAGGGAGCCAAAGTAGTCTCCCGAGGAGAGCACGTCGATAAGGGAGAAGTCGCCGGTTTCGGTTGAGCGAAAGAGCTTCACGATTCCCAGGGCAACGAGGTAGAGCCGCTGCGCCGCCTCTCCCTCCCGGAGAATCGTCTCACCGGCTTCAAATCCCTGATCCACGAACTGCTCGTTTACCTTGTCGATTTCCCCTTCCGTGAGCTCCCGAAAGAGCGGATTCTCCCGTATGAGCTGCCGTCTCAGGCCGGGAGTACATGCGTCATGGGAGATGTGCGGAGGAATGACCGGGGAATGTCGGCGACTGCTCACAGCTCCACTCTAGGGCAGCGGGCCGAGGGAGGCAAGGGGGCTGGGCCGCCTCCTCAGAGATGGCGCTCGAGAAACTCGATCTCCCTCTTTACCACCTCTACCGCTTCCGGCGCCGCGAGGAACTCACCCTCGTACTCGTCAGTGGTCATCCAATTATGGGTGCCACCGGGACAGGTCTCCCTCGCTATCTGCATTCCCGCGCTCTCCGCAGCCTCCGCAAAGAGTTCCACGGAGCGGCGTACTTCGTAGAACTCCTCCATCTCCCCCATAGTAATGAGCATGGAAAGGTCGGTTCGAAGGGAGCCCGGATCGAAGGTGAAGGGCGTCTCGCCGATCTGCATCACCGGGGAGACGCATACCATAGCCTTTGGTTCAACCGGTACATCGGCGCTCATGGCGGCGGTGAGCTGCAAGGGGGTGCTGTGCCCCTCACCCCAGAAGGCGAGGCGATCGGTGTCGATGAATAGCGTTTCCGCCTCCTCCAGGAGTTCCCTCAAAAGTGTGTTGAAGCGATTGCTCTCGTCGGGTTTGGCGTCGATCACCACTGACACGAAGCCCGAGGCGGCCATCATCTCACCCCAGCTCACGTTGCAAATCCAGCTCGCCCGGCCACCGCCGCCGATGACGGTCTTTCCCGGTTTGCGAAAGGAGAATCCCGGCGGGTAGTAGAGGTGCACGATGCCTTCCGTCGGGCCCCTGGGAGTATCGAGGGTGTACGTCTTCCTATGGACGAAGACCTCCGCCATCCCCTTCGGCCGGTAGACGTAGTGACCGAAGCCCGGCTCCGCCTCGGCGATAGCCTGCCTCCCGGAGACAACCTCGAACGGCGGATCCTGTGCGCAGCCCAGCAGAAGAACAACCAAAGAAGCACAGAGCGCAGCGACAAAAAAACTACGCTTCATCTTTCTTCTCCTTATAGCGGATATGCTTCAGTATATACGATTCATGGTCGGCTCGCTGAATGTCGCAACTTTGACGACCGGAACCCGGCGTGCTATCGTGGCCTAGAGTTCCCGGCCGGAAAGGAGGAAGCACAATGGGTGAAAAGAGAAGCCCCTGGGCTCTGCGTTTTACGACGCTGAGCATCGTTCTTATTCCCGTGGCCGTCGGCATCAATTACGTCGGTAAGACGATTGCCGAAGCCCTACGTCTGCCGCTCTGGCTCGACTCGATTGGAACCATTCTTGCCGGTATGCTCGCGGGGCCCTGGATCGGTGCCATTTCCGGTGCGGCGAATAACATCATTTTCGGTCTCACCCAGAGCCCCATCGCCTTCTGGTACCTCATTACCAGTATCGCCATCGGCCTGGTGGTTGGATACTTCGCCTTTACCGGTTGGGTCTCCAATCTCGGTCGAGCGGTGGTTCTCGGTCTTATCGTCGCCGGCGTCGCAACGGTCGTCTCAACGCCCATTAACATCGTTTTGTGGGAAGGCCAGACCGGTAACGTCTGGGGGGACGCCCTCTACGGCATCCTGGTTGGTAACGGCTGGCCGATCTGGCTCGCCTCCTTTCTCGACGAGCTCGCCGTGGATATTCCGGACAAGCTTGCGAGCGTCATTATCGGTTTTCTCATTTACAAGGCGCTTCCGGACAGGCTGGTGCGTCTCTTCGGTAGCACCGGAGATGAGGTAGAGAACATCTAAGCGGGATGCGTCTCAGCCTCTACGTCGAAGGAACCGGGTGGGTCCACCGGCTGGACCCTCTCACCAAGGTGATCATCGCCGCCACCGCGGTGGTGCTCACCTTTATCCTCAGCGATTACCTCGCAAACGGAGCGATACTTCTCGTCTCTCTCTCGATTCTCATTTCCGCCGGGGCCTTTCGTCGCGCCCTGCCCGTACTCTCGGGAGTGCTTGTATTGGCTGCCTCCTTTTTTGTTATCCAGGGGCTGGTCCATCCGGGAAACGAGACGCCGTTCTTCGGCGTCGGGCCGGTGATCTTCTACGAGGAAGGGCTGCTGGTTGGCCTCGAGCTCGCGCTCCGGCTCTACAACATTCTCTCGGCGACGCTCATTATCGTTCTAGCGACGCATCCGACCCACCTGGTGGAGGCGCTGGTGCGCCGGGGGATGAGCCCGCGATTCGGCTACGTTCTCATGGCGGTGCTGCAAATCGTACCCACCATGGCGGATAGGACCGGGGCGATCATGGATGCTCAGCGGTCGAGGGGTATGGAGACGGAAGGAAGCCTCTGGACCAGAATCAAGGCGTTTATCCCGCTCCTGGGCCCTCTTGTTACCAGCTCCCTCATTTCTACGGAAGAGCGAGCCTTGGCGCTTGAGGTCCGCGGCTTCGGCTCCACCGGCAAACCGACTTTTCTCCGGGAGGAGCAGATTCCTCGCTACGCCTTTCTGGTTCGCTGGCTCGCCCTGGCCGCTCTCATCGGTGCCGGGGTTGCCCGTTGGGGGTTCGGATGGCACTAATCGAGGTTGATGATCTGCGCTATCGCTACCCCGGCCGGGAAGACCTCGCCCTGGATCACGTCAGTTTTTCCGTGGAGGAGGGAGAGCTCGTCGGAATCGTCGGGTCGAATCTGAGTGGTAAGTCCACCCTCTGCGCCGCCCTGGTCGGCCTGGTGCCGCACTTCTACAAAGGCGCCTACGGCGGAACTGTCACCGTCGCCGGAAAAACGGTCCGGGAAGAGAGCGTGGGGGAGATGTCCCGGAGGGTGGGGCTCGTCTTCGAGAACCCCTTTACGCAGATAACGGGGTCCAAGCTCACGGTCTACGAGGAGGTCGCCTTCGGGCTCGAACACTCCGGCGTCTCCAGGGAGGAGATGATCCCCAGAATAGACCACGCCTTGGAGCTCCTGGGCTTGAGTGAGTTCCGAGACCGAATGCCCTTCGCCCTCTCCGGCGGACAGATGCAGCGCCTGGCCATTGCCTCGGTCCTCGCCATGCGGCCGGAGATCCTCGTCCTCGACGAGCCCACCTCACAGCTCGATCCCGCGGGGACGAGCGAGGTTTTCGAAGCGATCGGCGAGCTCCGGAAAGAGGGGATTACCGTGCTCATCGCGGAGCACAAGGTCGAACGAATCGCCGCTGCGGCGGACCGGGTGGTCGCCCTGCAGGACGGTGCTCTTGTCGCTTTTGACACCCCGGCGAGGCTCTTTGGCCGGGAGGATCTCCACGAACGTGGCGTGGCCACGCCGGCGGTGGTGCAGGTGGCCAAGGCGTGGGGCCTCACAGACGAGGCCGGGGCGGTGCCGCTCTCCATATCCCAAGCAACGGAGCTCGTGGGACGGGGGTCCGCCAATGGCTGAAATCAGAGTTGAGGAGCTCCGCTTTCATTACACCCCGGGAGTCGAG
>CAYZHV010000071.1:0-5852 GCA_964478055.1 uncultured Spirochaetaceae bacterium
CGGTGATCGGACTTGGCGTGGTCGGCAACCTATCACTGCAGCACGCGCGGCTTGCCGGCGCAACCACAACCATAGGTATCGATCTCGACGCGCAAAGGTGTGAGTATGCCGAGGCGGTCGGCGCAACGCATACGATCAACGCAAGCGAAGAGAACGTTAAGGCGCGGCTTCTGGATCTAACCGAGGGCATGGGCGCGGACGCCGTGGTGGAGGCGACCGGCGCGGCGGGAACGGTACAGCTCGGCCTGGAGCTTATGCGCGACCGGGGCACTCTGGAGCTCCTTGGCTGGCACACCGAGGATCCCTCCTTTATGTTTGGGGACCTCTACTTCAAGGAGGGGCAGATTATCGCGACCCGGGCAATCGGGCCGGAGCCGGGGCTTCCCTACGCCTACGTACGCTACGGTTATGACCAGAGCCTGCGACTGGTGAGCCGGTTGATTGGCGAGGGAGCTATTAAGACCGGCTTTTTCGAGCCCACGCGATTTCCCTACACGAGGATAGACGACACCTACCGGCAGATCGACGCCGACCCGGCGAGTATAGGCTTTCAGGCAGTCATCGATTGGAAGTAGCGAGGTGGAGCCATGATCCAGATCTATACCGGAGAAGGGAAAGGAAAGACCACCGCGGCGATCGGTCTCGCGGTTCGGGCCGCGGGGCACGGGCTAAGAGTCTTTGTCGGACAGTTTCTCAAAGGGCGACCAACCGGTGAGATTCAGACGCTTAGTCGAATCGAGGAAGTCACCATCGAACAGTTTGGCGGCCCGGAGTTTGTCGTTCCGGGCAAGGTGGATGAGGAGGCGCGGGAGCTCGCGGATCGCGGCCTCCGTCGGGTAAGAGAGGCGCTTGCAAGCGGCAGCTTCTCCCTCGTTGTTCTGGACGAGATCAACGTGGCGTTAAGCCTCGGGGTTCTATCGGAAGAACTCGTACGTGAGCTCCTCGACAGAGTTCCCGAGGACGTGGAGCTCATCTGCACGGGCCGTGGAGCACCGGCGTGGCTTATCGAGCGGGCAGACCTCGTCACCGAAATGCGCCCCCTCAAGCACTACGCCGATCACGGCGTTCAAGCTCGTCCGGGTATTGAGTATTAAAGCACCTATCTACGGAGTAGAATGCTCGTATACAAAGCGGCCTTTCCGTTGCCGTGAAGAGTACAGCTCCTACCAGAGTGAGAACCGGTACGGCTCTCATTAACTGCATTTCGTGTCCTCTGGAGGACGAAACTACTATCGCGACGGCGTTTGGGCAAAAAAAGAGATCGGAGCGTTATGCCCCGATCTCACCAAGGAGGTAGGTCGAAAAGCCTGCTGAATTGAATTATATCGCTTGCTTCCACGTTTCTCAGGCTAACTTTCAAAAACTGTGCGGAGCGAACTCCTCGGAGACGTGACTCCTTCTGCCGAAGGACCTTGCACCCCAGGCCGGGAGTGTCTACCTTCTAGAGAACGGGCAGACCATGATTCTCGGTATAGACATTGGTTCACTGATGGTTTCTCTCGCCTCCGTCGACCGAACTGGGAATGTTCTGGAGACGCGCTATGAGGCGCACCACGGTCAGGCCCGGTCGGTTACCTCCTGCCTTCTCCGGGAGATCTCGCTTCAGGGAGTAGAGGCGGTGGCGTGTACCGCCGGGACGCCGCGATTTGTGGTAACGGAGAACCGATACAACGAAACGGTCTGCTCCATCCGGGCGGCTCTAAAGTTCCATTCCGAATTGGGCTCTCTTCTCAGCGTCGGGGGAGAGAGGTTTTTTCTTGTTCGATTCGATGAGGATGGAGAGTACAGCAGTGTTCACGGAAACACCTCATGCGCTGCGGGGACCGGCGCTTTTCTCGATCAGCAGGCGCTTCGGCTGGGCCTGAAAGATAGCGCCGAGCTGAGCGGTCTCGCCCTGCAGAACCGGGAGACCCGACCCGGCATAGCTTCCCGGTGCTCAGTCTTTGCCAAGACCGATCTCATACACGCCCAGCAGGAGGGATACGGACTGCCGGCCATTTGCGACGGCCTCTGCCACGGCCTGGCCCGGAACCTTGTGGACACCCTCGGCGCCGGCGCCCCGGTCCTGGAGCCTGTGGTCTTTTCCGGCGGTGTCGCCCTCAACGCCCGGGTGGTCGAGCACGTTCGGGAGCTCCTGGGAAAAGAGGTGCTTATCGACGAGCACGCCTCGGTCTACGGTGCCCTTGGGGCGGCCCTGGAGTATCTCGAGCAGGAGTCGCGGCTCCGGGAGAGCGACAACAAACCTCAGTTAACCGCCGATAGATCAACCGAGGAACTGATCGCGATGATCCTCGGCGAGGAGCGCAGGGAGCGCTCCTACCATTTCCCGCCGCTTCGCTCGCCGGAATCCTTTCCCGAGTTCACCACGCTCCTTCGCTACGACTGTTCCTGGCCGGGTCGGGAGAACAATCCCGTGGAGACCGATCTCTACAGGGAGGTTTCGGGAAGGACTGAGTGCTATCTCGGTATGGACATAGGCTCTACGAGCACAAAGGCGGTGCTGCTCCGTCCGGATGGTGAGGTGGTGGCGGCGTTTTACACGCGTACCGCCGGTCGCCCGATTCCTGCGTGTCAGGCGATTTTCCGAACCATCCGAGACCTCGAAGAGCGCGTCGGCGGGAGCTTCGAAATCATTGGGATGGGGACCACCGGCTCCGGGAGAAAGTTCGCCGGCGCCGTTTTTGGAGCGGACCTGGTTCTCGACGAGATTACCGCCCACGCCCGGGCAGCCTATGAGCTCGATCCGGAGGTGGATACCATTGTCGAAATCGGCGGTCAGGACGCAAAGTTTACCACCCTCCGGGAGGGACGGGTCACCTTCTCCCAAATGAACTCGGTCTGCGCCGCCGGGACCGGGAGCTTTATCGAGGAGCAGGCGGCAAAGCTCGACGTGCCGCTTTCGGAGTTCGCGGAGCTTGCTCTCGGTGCTAGGTCTCCTCTGGCCAGCGATCGCTGCACTGTGTTTATGGAGCGGGACATCAACTACTACCTCAACCAGGAGTACGACGTCCCGGAGATTCTTGCGGCGACCCTCCACTCGGTCCGGGAGAACTACCTTCAAAAGGTGGCCGTAACCGGGGCAATCGGTAAGAGAATCTGCTTTCAGGGCGCAACGGCAAAGAACCGCGCCCTGGTCGCCTCTTTCGAGCAGAAACTCGGGAAGCCGATCTTCGTCTCGAAGTTCTGTCACGTTACCGGCGCCATGGGAGTGGCCCTGCTCCTGCGGGAAGAGCAGCCCGGGGCAAGCGCCTTTTGCGGGCTGGACGTACACAAGTTGGAAATTCCGGTACGAAGTGAGCGATGCACGCTTTGCGCGAACCGGTGTCGGCTACGACTGGCAGAAGTCGGTGATCGGACGGTGGCCTTCGGGTTCCTTTGTGGACGGGACTATGGGACCAGCCGGTACGTGCCGCGAAAGAGCGACGGCTTCGATCTGGAAGCCTTCAGGCGGAGAGTTTACGAGGAAACAAGGCCCAGTGGCCCAGTCTCTGCTAGCCCCGGGACGCGGACGATTGGGGTGCCTCAGGCGCTTCATCTTGCCTCGGACCTCCCCTTCTGGCGCACCTTCTTCCGGGAGCTCGGTATACCGGTTGTAGAAGAAAAGCCGAGCCGGGAGATCCTTTCGGAGGGTAAGGAGCTCCAGCAGGCTGAGTTCTGCGCACCGATGACAAACCTGCACGGCCAGGTAGCTCGTCTGCTCAACCGGGCGGACTACGTCTTTCTTCCCATGTACATTGGGGAAGCGGAAGACCATTCCTACTGCTACTACACGCAGTTCTCCGCCCCGGTGCTGAGGAGTCTCGTCGGTCCGGGACGGGAGAACGCGCTCATTACACCTGCCCTCGGTCCAGTGGGCCCCACGGAGCGGATTCGTTCCGGCCAGGGTCACCTGCCCTGGGCCGCCATCGAGGAGCTCACCAGGGCGCTCAAGCCTCTGTCGCCTAATCTCAACCTGCTGCAGGTGCGCTTTGCATACACAGTCGCCCGGGATCACGTTGCCGCGGCTCGGGAGCTGCTCGTCTCCGAGTTTCGGTCTCGACGCCAAGAGGCGACGGAGCGTATTTCGGTGGTTCTAACCGGACGTCCCTACACAGTCCTCGACCCAATGATGAACAAAGGCATCCCCCGGCTCATCGCCCAGCAGGGAGTGGACGCCTTTTACCACGATATGCTTCCGGACTGGCCCGGGAACGAGTACGAGCCGCTACTCACCGAAACTGCCTGGCGATACGCTCAGGACATCCTCACCACGGCCCGGTACTGCGCCTTTACGAAAGGGGTCTATCCGGTGCTGGTCACCTCCTTCAAGTGCTCACCGGACTCCTTCATAATCGAGTTCTTCACAAAGATCCTCGACCAGACGGGAAAGCCGTATCTAATCCTGCAGGTGGACGAACATGACTCCAGCGTTGGCTACGAGACCAGGATCGAGGCGGGGATCCGGGCGTTTCGAAATCACTACCGACGCGAGACTAGAGCGTCTGCAGAAGTGTCGAGTGATCCGGGGCGGCTAGAGGGCACCGCCGACCGACCGCTCTGGCGACGTTTTACCGATAGCGCGCCTGTGAGCTCTCTGATGAATCGATCGAAGAGTGAAGAGGAGGTCGGCCTCACCAAGGAACTCGGGGAGCGGACGTTGCTCCTGCCGAACTGGGATCCCATTACGACACCGCTCCTGGTGGCAAACCTCCAAAGCCTCGGGATTGATGCGCGTATGCTCCAGGAGACGCCGGAAAGTATTCGGGCAAGCATGCGAATGAACAGCGGCCAGTGCGTGCCGATCTCGATCATGACCCAGGAGGTGCTCGAGACGATCGAGCGAGAAGAGCTGGCGCCCGAGAAGACAGCGGTCTGGATGCCCAAGTCCGGATGGGCCTGCAATCTCGCCATGTATCCGCACTTCCTCAAACGGCTCCTGGAGCGCGAGGGGGCGGGGGAGGTAAGCGTCTTTGCCGGTGCCTTTACCTATGCGGACATCTCCCCGCAGGCCACGATAAACGGCTACTTCGCCTATCTTTTCGGTGGTCTCCTCCGTCGCGTGGGCTGCATGATTCGTCCTTACGAGATCATCCCCGGCGCCACGGACCGCGCCATAAACCACTCTGTGGAGCTCCTGAAAAGCGCCTTTCTCGGTAACGGCTCCCGGGAAGAGCGGCTCGACGAGGCTCTATCGCTCTTTGACGAGATTCCCCGGGCGGAGGGGCAGCGACCAAAGGTCGCCATATTCGGTGACCTCTACGTCCGGGACAACGACATCTTCAACCAGGGACTTATTAGCACCATCGAAGAGGCGGGAGGCGAGGTAATAACCACGCCTTACAGCGACTACACCAAGATCATTGCCGGAGCTCACTTCCGACGCCTGCGAAGACAGGGCAAGTACGGAAACTGGGCGTTCTACCGGACAATCCTCGCCCTGGTTGAGTACATGGAGAGCCGCTACTACGAGCGCTTCGAGCGTTGGGTCGGGCCCCGGATCAGCTCCAGGGACGACGAGCTCGAGGAGAAGCTCGGGACCTTTGGACTCCACCTCGATCACTCCGGGGAGTCCGTGGACAACGTGCTCAAGATCTTCCGACTGCTGGAAGAACACCCGGACCTCTCTCTCTTTGTGCAGGCGAGCCCGGCGTTCTGCTGCCCCTCCCTGGTTACCGAGGCGATGGCCGAAAAGATCAGACAGGTCACGGGGGTTCCGGTGGTCTCGGTGACCTATGACGGTACGGGCTCGCCGAAGAATGAGATGATCGTGCCCTATTTGCGCTTTGCCGGACGGAAAACTGCACGACGGAGGTAACATGAAGAGCTACAAAGAAGAGCTATGGTTCAACACCGAGAATAGGTATGAGCTAGTC
>CAYZHV010000071.1:5952-9375 GCA_964478055.1 uncultured Spirochaetaceae bacterium
GAAGAGCTACAAAGAAGAGCTATGGTTCAACACCGAGAATAGGTATGAGCTAGTCCACATTCCCGACAAGGTCCGGAAGGCGGTCAAGGAGAGTGGGGTCAAAGAGGGACTCTGCCTGGTAAACGCGATGCACATAAGCGCGAGCGTTTTCCTAAAGCGTTCGATAATGGGGAGTAGAGCACCTCGGGAAATCACCCCCCTCTAGAGGAACTGGAGAAGGCGACTTGCTCAGAACGGGCCATACGCGACGTTCTCGGATCGATTCGGTTATCGCCCGGGGCCGTTCCCGATACCGTCACGCCAAGAGCTTGTCGGCCACGAACTTCCTCGCCTGCTCCCGTATTTGATCCCTGATCGGCCGAACGTAGGCGAGCTTCTCTTCTATTGTTCCTTCAGCCTTCGAAGGGTCCGGGAAGGGCCAGTGAAGCCGCTCCTTTTCCGCCGGGAAAATCGGGCACCGTTCGGCGGCCTCCTTGTCGCAGACCGCTATCACGTAGTCGAAGCGCTCGCCCTTCTCATGCAGGTCGAAAACGCTCCGGGTCTCTTTTCCTTCGATATTGATGCCATCCTCTTTGAGGAGCTCAACGACGACCGGGTTGAGGCTCCCGGGCTCGATCCCCGCGCTCATGACCTCTGCCGAGTCCCCGGCGGCCTGCCGGATAAACTCCTCGGTCATTTGGCTCCGGGCACTGTTATGAATGCAGATTGCTAAGATCCTCGGTTTGTTATTCAATTCTCTACTCCGTTACTTGGGATTGCTGTTCTGAAGGTGCGTGGGTAGTTCTGTACTGCTCCACGAACTGCCGGACTTTCTCATTGATGACTTCTCGGATCTCGATGGTTTTGGCGAGGATTTCTTCCCCGGTTCCCTCGAGTTTCGAAGGATCCGGAAAAGGCCAGCTTAGTCGCCGTACCGGCCCCGGGAAGACGGGGCACCCCTCTTCAGCCTCCCGACTGCAGACCGTGATTACATAGGTGTAGGTCTTTCCCGCCTTGTAGAGGTCGAAGACACTCCGGGGCTCTTTGTGTGATATGTCGATGCCGTCCTGTTTCATCGCTTGGACCACGTAGGGGTTCAGCTTCCCTGGAGTGAGCCCCGCGCTCTCCACCTCGAAGAGGTCGCCGGCGTATTCTCGAAGGTACGCCTCCGCCATCTGGCTCCGTGCGGTGTTGTGGACGCAGATAAAGAGGACTTTCCGCTTCTCCTGAGATTCCATCGCCTGCTCCTTCTGTTTGTATTCTTCCGGGACATACCCGGCAGTGTAGGTGACAACGCACTCGTCCTCTTCTCTCAGGTCCAGGCGCCAGCGGAGCCGATCCTGATCGTGGAGCCAGAGGGAGTCGTCCGGGGGAACCGACATTACGAGATCAAAGACACGAGTGTTGAAGGGGTCATCCTGGGGAGCGTAAAAGCGGAGCTTGCCACGGCGCGTCTCTTGCAGAAGGTCTGCTTCTGCGAGTTGTCCCAGGGCTCGGGATACGGCGTATTGGGGTTTGCGAACAATATCGGTAAGCTCAGCGACGCAGAGGGGTGTTCCTGCCTCGAGGATCACACGAAGAAGTCGGAATCGTGTCTCCTCGGCGACTGCTTTTGTCTTCCTGATATAGGCGCTCACATATGCAATTTAGTGCATATGAAATGGACGGTCAAGCGGTAGCAGTAGTTTCCCCGGGAGCTGCTCTGATTGGTCAATCCGCCAGAGCCTGGAAGCGCTCACTCTCCCTCTGGTGCTTGGCTCGGAGAATGCTCTCGAGCCCTCTCATGAACTCCGAGATGCAGTTGCAGGCGAGGGAGTAGTAGACGGTGGTGCCTTTCTTCTCGTCCTGAAGTATGCCGGCGTTCTTGAGCATCGAAAGGTGGCGTGAGACGGTAGACATGTCCGCACCGATTTCTTCGGCGAGCTCGCAGACGCAGTGAGGGCCCTCACGATCGAGGAGATCGACTATGAAGACTCGGGTCGGGTGAGCCATGGCTTTGAGTATTTCAGACCGGGCGTCAGCTTTTAGTCGCGCCGTTTCCTGCATGTTTGTCTATATACGCAAATAAGCTCCCGGGGTCAACCGGAGTAGCCTTTCCTCCATATTTTTCGTGTAAAGCAGCGCCTCCCTCATTCTTGCTTCCATTGACTTCCCCGCCCCTTTCCCGTACTCTTCCGGGACTATTCGGATTTTCTGCATTTGCCCGCCTACCATTCGGTTTCTGAGAATCCAAAGCGAGGATATTTGACCACATTTAACGACCTGGGGCTCATCCCAGACCTTCTCGACGCCATTACCGCCCGGGGATTCGAAACCCCGACGCCTATTCAAGCCGAAATGATACCCTTCGTTCTGAATGAAGAGCGCGATGTCACCGGCCTGGCTCAGACCGGGACCGGAAAGACCGCGGCTTTCGCCCTGCCGATTCTTCAGAAGCTCGACCTCGATAACCGCTCTATTCAGCTGCTTATCCTTACCCCGACCCGGGAGCTCGGAATGCAGGTCTCCCGGGAAATTGGCGAGTACGGGCGCAATCTCAAGGGCCTGCGCACCGCGACGGTGTACGGCGGCGCGCCCTTCGGCCCGCAAATTCGGGACCTAAAGGCGGGGGCTCAAGTCGTGACCGCTACGCCCGGGCGCCTGAAAGACCTTCTCGACAAGGGAATCGCCGACCTCTCGACCCTCCGGTTCCTGGTCCTCGACGAGGCGGACCAGATGCTCGACATGGGCTTCAAGGAAGACCTCGATGCGATACTCGAGGCCGCAAGCCCCGACCGACAGACGCTACTCTTCTCCGCTACCATGCCGCCGGCGGTGGCGCGGATCGCTTCGAGCTACATGAAGAACCCGCATGAGATCGTCTCGGGCACCCGAAACCAGGGGACGAGTAACGTTTCCCACCACTACTACCGGGTCCATGCCAGCGATAAGTACGCGGCGCTCCGCCGACTGATCGACGTACAGACCAACATGTACGGCATCATCTTCTGCCGCACCCGGGAGGCGGTAAAGGAGCTCGCCCACCGGCTCTCCCGGGACGGATACGCGGCGGACGCGCTCCACGGCGAACTCTCCCAGATACAGCGGGACTCGGTAATGCGGCGGTTCCGGGCTGGAAATCCCGCCCTCCTCGTTGCAACCGACGTCGCCGCCCGGGGACTCGATGTGGACAGCCTGAGTCACGTCATCCACTACGACCTTCCCGACGAGATAGCTGCCTACACCCACAGAAGCGGCCGCACCGGTCGGGCCGGCAAGAGCGGCTCCTCCCTCGCCCTTGTTCACCTCCGGGAGGGACACAAGATCCGCCGGATCGAGCAGGTCCTCGGGCGGAAGATAGAAGAGGCAAAGATTCCGCGGGGCAAGGACATTTGCGACAGCCGGCTTGTCGAGCTCCTAGAGCGGGTCACCTCCGTCGAGGTAGAACAGGAGGCGATAGCCCCC
>CAYZHV010000071.1:9385-13553 GCA_964478055.1 uncultured Spirochaetaceae bacterium
CCCCTACCTGCAGTCGGTCAGGGACTCCCTAAAAGGACTCGACCGGGAGGAGCTGCTCCAGCGCTTCGTCTCCGTGGAGTTCAACCGGTTCCTCGCAGAGTACGGCGACGCCCCGGACCTGAATCCGAAGCCGCAACCGAAAAAGAGCCGCCGGGAGGGACTACACACCTTCGCCGATCGCAAGTCTAAACCGAAAGGAAAGCCCGCCGGTGGCATGGTGCGGCTCCGCTTCAACCTCGGCCGCCGGGAAGGCGTGCTGCCGCCCCAACTGATCGGGATCATCAACCAGTCGACCCAGTCTCACGACATTCACCTTGGCCGCATCGACATTAGCGCCGAGTCGAGCGATATCCAGGTGGAGGCTAGAATGGCTGACCGCGTTAGATCCGCCGTGGCTGGCACCGCCTACCGCGGCAAGAATGTGCGGGTAGAGCGGGTCGAAGGCGATGATTTTCGCGGTTCGAAGCCCCGGGGCGTCGGCAAATCGGGCAAGGCGGCCAGAGCGGCCAAGCCCGGCAAGTCGGGTAAACGGAGCCGGCCGACTGGTCCCAGGTCGGCGGGCAAACCGGGCAAGGGGTACACCGAGGGGCGCCGCAACTCAGGCGGCGTAAGCCGCGGGCCAGGCAACGACCGCGTTATGCGCCTAACCGGCCCTTCACACGAAGAGAAAACAACCTTCGATTGACCGATTCAACCGGTTGATGTAAACTTGGTTATATAAGCAAGTAAGCAAACTACCGCGAAGGAGCACACTCTATGACTATTCAAATCCTCGGTGGCGGGTGCCCCAACTGCAAGAAGCTCGAAGAGAACGCCCGGCAGGCGGCCGCGCAACTAGGCGTTGAGGCAACGATCGAGAAAGTGACCGATAGCGACGCAATTCTCGAAATGGGGGTTCTCAGAACTCCCGGTTATGCCTTTGACGGCACCGTTCAGAACTCCGGTAAGGTCTCTTCCGTTGAGGAGATCACCGAAACTCTCAAGGCGTACACTGCGTGAGCACCACCACCCCGGACTCCGACGCTCGCCTCGATGCACTCACCGTGCGCTGTTGCAGAGGTCTCGCATCCTTCTGGGCCGAACGTAAGAATCGGCTTCTCACCGCGATGGCGGTGGTCTTTCTCATCGCCTTCTTTGTGCCATGGTCCGCCCCGAGAGTCTCCTCGGCGGTAAACGAGGCGTTTCTTATGCTCGGGGAGTACGCCCGGGAGCACGTACTCCTCTGTCTGGTGCCGGCGTTCTTTATCGCCGGTGCGATCATGATCTTTCTGAACCAGCAGGCGGTCATACGCTACCTCGGCCCGGAGGCGCCAAAGCTCACGGCCTACGGAGTCGCCTCTGTTTCCGGAACTATTTTGGCGGTCTGTTCCTGTACGGTCCTGCCCCTGTTCAAGGGTATCTACAAGAAGGGCGCGGGCCTCGGACCGGCGGTGAGCTTTCTCTACTCCGGCCCGGCAATCAACATTCTAGCGATAATTCTCACGGCGAAGGTGCTGGGACTGCAGCTCGGTGTCGCCCGGGCCCTGGGGGCGATTCTCTTCGCCTTCGTCATCGGGATCGCCATGCAGCTCATCTATCTCCGAGAGGACAAAGATCGAACGACCAACGCCACGATGTTCCAGAGCTTTGATGACGCCGATGGACGGAGCCTTGGTCAAATGGCGATCTATATGGCGTCGATGGTGGGGATCCTCGTCTTTGTGAACTGGGCCCCTTCCGGCGGATCGGTAGGGTGGTGGGACTTCCTCTACCAATGGAAGTGGCTTATTAGCGGGGCCTTTGCGCTCGTGCTGGTATACGCACTTGTTCGATGGTTTAGCAGAAGTGAGCTCTCAGACTGGGTCAGCGCCACCAGGGACTTTGCCGTTCAGATCTTGCCGCTCCTCTTCGCGGGTGTTCTCATTGCCGGTTTCCTTCTTGGTCGACCCGGGCACATGGCGCTCATCCCGGAGAGCTGGATCGCCGGGCTCGTCGGGAGCAACTCCCTTGGAAGCAACCTCATCGCGTCGGTGGCCGGGGCCCTCATGTACTTTGCCACGCTTACGGAGGTTCCGATCATGCAGGGGCTCCTCGGCGCGGGTATGAGCCAGGGCCCGGCCCTCGCGCTACTCCTGGCCGGTCCCTCCCTTTCGCTCCCCTCTCTCATGGTGATCGGCGGCGAGCTCGGTCTCAAGAAGACGGCAACCTACATCGGCCTCGTGGTGGTGATGTCTACCGCGGCGG
This sequence comes from uncultured Spirochaetaceae bacterium, assembly GCA_964478055.1. Taxonomy (GTDB): domain Bacteria; phylum Spirochaetota; class Spirochaetia; order DSM-27196; family Alkalispirochaetaceae; genus CAYZHV01. The sequence goes on from CAYZHV010000071.1 coordinate 11,609, forward strand.
GGATGGTCTACGGCGCCATCGTAGCGTAAGTGGGCCATACCGGGAGTTCCCCGAAAGTTGTCTCTTCTCAGGGCGCTGGACGCCCGGGTACGAGGCGAATCTCTCCGGCTACTCCTCGTTGCGCCGCCGGCCCGATGGATCTACCATTAGTAGCTAATGACACCGAGGGAGTACGCTGAACGGGACGCAATCGGCCTGGCAGAGCTCATTCGAAGCAAAGAGGTTTCGAAGGAGGAAGTTGCTGCAGCCGCCGCAGCTCTACTCGACGATCTAAACCCACGGCTCAACGCGATTGTTAGGCGCTTTCGCGACCCCGAGCCCGGGTCCGGGCCGGGGGAAAAGGACCCTGCAGCCCAAGCATCCACACCGGCACCCTTCGCGGGTGTTCCGTTTCTCTTCAAAGACAATCTGGAGGTGGAGGGGTGGACCGTAACCCACAGCTCCGTTCTCTTGTCGGATAATGTCGCCAGGTTCACCTACGAGGTCGCTCGACGCATGATCGCCACGGGGCTGCGAGTTCTCGGTCAGACGAACCTCTCGGAATACGGCTTGCTACCGTACACGGAGTCTCGACTCCACGGCGCGGTACACAACCCGTGGAATCCCGACTACTCCGCCGGAGGCTCCAGCGGTGGGTCCGCGGCCGCGGTGGCCGCCGGCATCGTGCCCATGGCCCACGGCAACGACGGCGGCGGCTCGATCCGCATTCCCTCCTCCGCTTGTGGGCTCTTTGGTCTCAAGCCGAGTCGGGGGCGTAATCCCGGCCGGCACTTCGGGTACGTCGGTGGTATCGTCACCAATCACGTTCTTACTCGAACGGTAAGAGACAGTGCGGCGATGCTCGACGCTACCTGCGGGCCGAGGCCTGGAGAGCCGTGGATACTCCCCAAGCCGGAGAGAACCTACCTCGAGACGCTCAGGAGCGAGCCGGCGCCGCTGCGGATCGGCTTTGCAACGACCGATTTTGTTGGCAACCAGGCTCACCCGGAGGTTAAACGGGCGGTGGAGAGTATGGCGCGGTGGTGCGAGGAGTTGGGTCACAGGGTAGAAGAAAAGGCGCCTGAGATTGACGGGGAGGCCTTTAACCACGCCTTTAAGCTGCTCTGGGCCCAGGGAGCAGGCTCGGTCTACCGCATCGCCCAGGAGGTTGTCGCCGGAAGATCCGAGATTCCCAGAGCAGTGCGGAGGCTGCTTCAGAATAGGAAGCTCTTTCGTCTCGCCCTAGCGCTCTCTCGCCGTGAGGGAAAGCCGGTGCTCGAGCCCTTCACGAGGAGGCTCGCCGCCATCGACGACCGGCACTCCCCGTCGGATCTCACCATGGCTCAGGCACGGCTCAAAGAGGTGGAGCAGGGGGTGCGCCGTTTCTTTTCATCCTACGACCTTTTTCTTTCCCCGATTCTAGGAGAGCCGCCCCACCCGCTCGGGACCTTTAACCAGTCCTGGGGGGCAACGCAGGCGCAGGAGTTTCTCAACCGGTACGTAGCGTACACCCCGATTGCCAACACCACGGGGCTCCCGGCGATCTCCGTACCGACTACATGGTCGAAGGAGGAGCTACCGATCGGTACACAGTTTCTCGCGCCCCTTGGCAGGGAGGATCTTCTCCTCCAGCTTGCAGCCCAACTCGAGCAGGCACACCCCTGGACCGAGAGGCACCCGGCGGTGTCTGCCTGGAACTTGTAGTAATAGCCCGGCAGTCACCTCAGGGCGGCGAGAAGGAGCTCCATGAGGCTTCGGATTTCGCTCCAGGTGATGTCAAACTCCCGATCCGTATCCACGCGATGGACAAAGACGTAGCCCTTCTCCGGAAGAATCGCCAGAAGATGCACGCCCAGTCCGGTGTGGTAGAAGCCGTACCCGAGACCCGCCTCCTCGGGTATTAATCTCCACAAGTAGCCGTAGGGATCCCCTCCAGAGTTCTCCACCGGTACGGATCGTGTGCTTT
>CAYZHV010000071.1:13563-15223 GCA_964478055.1 uncultured Spirochaetaceae bacterium
CACGATTCAGACACCAGCATTTGACCGTTCCAGCTGCCCAGGTTCTGCATAAGGAGGCCGAATCGCCCCATATCACGGGTGGACATGCAAAAGAAGTAGGCCGGGTGCTTTGACTTGGACCATTCGTATGAGTAACTGCCGTCTCCGGCCGCGAAGTCTTCCATCCCGATCCTGTGGGCGATTTCGCGCTCAAAGGCATCGAAGACGGACTCCCCGGTGAGCTCCTGGAAGATGGTTCCCAGAGCGTTGAAGTCCCAGTTGTTGTAATAGAAGTAGGTTCCCGGCTCATGGCTACCCCGAGGGGGCCGAGCCGCTACCATCGATGGCGCTTCTCCGGCGGCTTCGTGATAGACCCCGGAGCGTGACATCAAGAGATCCCAAATTGTCGCTCCTTTCTCCTCTTCTGATAGTACCGGCGGAATATCATCCATCCCTAGCTCGCGAAGGGTGAGGTTGATATCGATAATCCCTCGCTCGACGTAGATACCGTAGAGAGCTCCGAGAAAGGGCTTGCGGATAGAGTGGCACATGTACTTCCTGGAGAGGTCACCGAACTGATACGCCGTCTCCCCATTCTTCAGTACCAATACGGCGGCGCTACCAATCTCCCGGGCGAGCTCGTTTGCCGCGGCAAGTTGGGACTGCGAGGTGACTTTCTGCGAAGGGCGATGTGGCACCGCCGATGTGGTCCCTGAGGTCTTGAGCCCGCAGGAGGCGAGGAGAAGGAGTATGGAGACCGTTGCCCAGAACGGGGGAACGCCTCGACGGTTAGCCACCGAGGACATCTTTTGCCACCGCGACGTCTGAGATTGCAACGACGAGCCGTCCCACAAGAGAAGTGTATCACGGAGTATATTCGACATGTATCAAATAAAGAAGAAACTAATTGACATATATCGACTATAGATATATTCTATGGGTGTCGAACATAGAAATGTATGTTCGATGACGCTTCCGCCTAGGAGGGTGGTTATGTATAGAACTGATTTCGAGCACATCGCAATGCACCAGGAAAGAGTGAAGGATTTTCTGCGGGAGGAGCGTCGACAGCCCCGATCTCGACGCAGGCAGGTTGGGCCTGAGGACTCGCGACAGGCCTTCCTCGGAGTGATGGTACGAGAGATGGAAGAGGCCCTCGCTCTGCTCCTCTTCAGGTGGTCGCTCCGACTGCGGCGGAGAGCACGGGCGCTATGAGCAAATACGGTTCAGTCCCCCGGATTGAGATTGACTACCTTCCGGCCCTGGAACTCGTGACCGCGGCAGCGGCGGCCTCGACCCTCTGGAAGTCCGAAGGCTTCCAGGGGCCGGGTCTCGAGAGTCAGAGTGAGGAGTTTCTTGCATGGAGGTCCCGGGTTGACGCAGAGCTCTCTCCTTTCGAGCAGTCAGACCTCGATCTGGCATTCTCAACTGTGACCGCGGCGATCTTTCTCTTCTATCTCGTGGTTTGGCAGGAGCTCCGCAGCGCCGAGGAGCTTATTCGGGCGCTCGGTGAGATGGATAAAAAGGAGTTTCTCAACTGGTTTCGTGCCGTTTTGAAGCTCGAAACCGAGGAGCAGTGGCTGTCGGAGTCGGCTATCGAGGCCGCCATAGAACAAGATCGAGCCCGAGAGCCTCTGGAGTTCAAGGAAGAAGCGGCGAGGCTCGTACGACTCCTTTCTGC
>CAYZHV010000072.1:0-14994 GCA_964478055.1 uncultured Spirochaetaceae bacterium
ATCCCTGCAGCTCCACATATACTACGGGATATGTCCAAAACTATCGACTTCGAGAGAGTACGAAACGCCGCTCGAAAGCAAGAGCCTTACGCCGTAAAAACCTACACCATGCCGCATGAGACGGAGCTGCTCATGGAGCAGATTCTCGAAGTCTTCCTGCAGGAGATGGGACAGCACGACCTGAAGGACGCCCTGGCCTACTGCCTCCGGGAGCTCGCGGTCAACGCCAAGAAGGCGAACACCAAACGGGTCTACTTTCAGGAAAAAGAACTCTCCATCGACAAGGAGAGCGACTACAAGCAGGGCATGGCCAACTTCAAGGCGGAGACCCTGGACAACATAGACCACTTCCTGAAGAAACAGAAAGAAGCGGGGCTCTACGTCCGGGTGGTTTACCACGTACGTGGCACGGACCTTCACATTTATGTCATCAACAACGCCCCGATGACCCGGAAGGAGCAGATCCGGGTCTTCGACCGCATCGCCCGTTCCCGAGCCTTCAACTCCCTGGAGGAGGCGCTCACCACGGTCCTCGACGACTCTGAGGGTGCGGGCCTGGGCATCGTTATTCTCGTGCTCATGCTCAAGAAGATCGGTCTCGATGAGGACCGCTTCGATATCGAGGTGCGGAACGGCGAGACCGTGGCGCACCTCAACGTTCCCATGGCCTCGGTCAAGAAGGAGAGCCTCAAGGCGATCTCCGAGAAACTCGCCCACGAGATCGACTCGCTGCCGAAGTTTCCCGAAAGCGTGCTCCGCCTCCAGAAGATGATCGAGGATCCGGACAGCGAGATCACCGACATAGCCCGGGCGATTAGCACCGACCCCTCCCTCACCGCGGGACTGCTCAAGACGGTCAACTCGGCCCAGTTCATGCTGCCCAAGCGGGTCGACAACATCGTCGAGGCGGTCAAGCTCGTGGGCTTGAGAGGCTTGCGAAATATGCTGTTCTCCTACGGAACCCGAGAGGTCCTCGGCGAGGACTACTCCGCGGATACCCAGGCGCTCTGGGAACACAGCCGAACCACCGGTTTCTACGCCTACACCCTCGCTCGAAATGTAAGCAAGAAGAAGGACATTCTCGACGATGTCTACGTCGGCGGCGTCCTCCACGATATGGGCAAGATCGTCATGAGCCATGTCAATCCCGACATGCTCGATACGATCCGTAACTTCTGTCATTCCAAGGACATCGAGCCGGAAATCCTCGAGGATCTGGTGAGCGGGGTGAACCACGCCGAAATCGGCGGTCTCCTGGCGGAGCGATGGAACTTTCCCGAAGCCCTGGTCGACGCTATTCGGTATCATCACGCCCCGACGGCGGCGCCGGAGGAGTTTCGGGACGTCGTCTACACGGTCTATATGGCTAACTACCTGGCGAACCACTTCGAAGACGAGCACGTGGAGCTCAGCGACCTGGACAACGAGGTCCTCGACAGCTTCGGCATTTCCTCCTCGGAACAGCTCAACATGCTTCGCGACAAGCTACGAAAAGCGTATAAGAGCGAGTTTCAGAAAAAGAAAGACCAGCCTCCCACCACCTCCTAGAGAGTTCGCTGTTCCGGTCTGCGCTGTATAGTATTTTTCATATACACTTGACCAGATTCATCTCTATATAGTATTTTTTAAATACAAATAACTGAGTTAAGGAGATGGTCATGGCGGTTAAGATCTATACGACCCCTTCATGTACCTACTGCACGAAAGCGAAAAAGTACCTGAAAGAGAACCGAGTTACCTTTACTGAATACAACGTAGCCAAAGACATGCGTCGCGCCGACGAAATGGTCAAGAAGTCCGGACAAATGGGCGTTCCGGTCCTCGACGTTCACGGCAAGATAATCGTAGGTTTTAATCAACCGGAAATCGACAAGGCGCTGAGGAGGTAGCATGTCTCATACGACCAAGGCGGTCTGGCGCGGGGATATGTCATTCGACATAGATCTGCAGGGCTTCAATATTCGAGTGGACGCCGATGAAAGCGTCGGCGGAAAGAATCAGGGTCCCACGCCGAAGCCGCTCATGCTCGCTTCGCTGGCGGGATGTACCGGCATGGATGTGGTTGCCATTCTCGGCAAGATGCAAATGCCCTACGATCGCTTTGAGCTCGACATCAGCGGGGAGACCACCGAGGAGCACCCGAAGGTGTACAAGAAGATCCACATCGACTACAAGTTCTGGGGCTCCGAGCTCGACGAGCAGAAAATCCAGAAGGCTGTAAAGCTCTCTCAGGAGCGGTATTGCGGGGTCTCCGCGACCCTGCAGGAAGCGGGAGAGGTGGAGTACGACATTCAGCTCAACCCGTGAGAGAACGAATCAGCTAATCTCTCAAAGAGGCCCTGTCGGTCACCGGCGGGGCCTTCTTTTTGCTCCCTCGAGGTGGGCTTCCCGATAGCCCGCTCCCTCTCGAGGATCGCCCGGGTCCAGTGCGAGAGCAGAATCCCCGCTGCCACACCGACATTGAGAGAGCCCTTGCCGCCGAAAAGCGGGATGGTGCATCGGCCGGCGGATTTATCCGCCAGGGCGAGAGCCGCCGGTGAGAGCCCGAGCTCCTCGGAGCCGAGGAGGCAAACACCTCTATCGGGAAACTCGAACTCTCCTATCGTGGTTCCGCCCGACTCCAGGGCGAAGACCGGAACGCCTCTGGTCGGCGGCGGTGCGGCAGCGCCCGGCTCCTCCCGCGACGCCATGAGCCAGTCGCAGCGCCGGAGGGGAAGCTGCTCCAGGGCGCCCATTGCCGCTCGACGAGCCCGGGGATGCTCCGGGGCAGGGACCCCGGGGGAGAGGATGAGCCCCGCGGCACCAAAGGCTTCCGCTGACCGGGCGATGCTACCGAGGTTAAAGGGGGAGCGTATCTCTTCCAGATAGAGGGCCATCTCAAAGAGTCGCCGTGGCCGCCCCTCCCCAGGGGGGAGTGATTCCGGCTCCAGGAGGTCCCACTCCCCGGGCTCCATTGCGAGCAGTGATCGCAACCGGTGGCGAACCGCGTTGATCGCCCGGAGTCGCTCGTCTCTCTCTCCGCCCTCCGCGAGCAGTTCCCGGAGCACAACAATCTCGCCGCTGAGCCTCGCCGCCTCCTCTCGGAGCTCCGTCTCTTCCCGACCGGAACCCTGTCGGCCATCCCGGGCTCCAGCGGCCGCAAGCCGAGCCGCCTCCCCGGAGTCAATGTCCTCGGAAAGCGTCTCCAAGAGCCCTGAGAGATAGGAGGCATCTACCTCACTCCCCTGCCGCAGCTGCATCTCGAAGCTCTCGATGAGGCGAAGGGTCTTGCGGATTCGTGTACCGGAGGAAAGGCTCTTGAGCTTTCGCAGGGTTATCATTGGCTCTGACTGTTTACCCGGCGCCGCCGGGGGCACGGACCGCCGGGAGGCCCTACCGGCCCGGTTCCCGGCCCAATAGAGAGTGTTCTAAAACGCGGTCTTCAGGAGTTGCGTAATCCGCTCAGTAGAAAAGGAGAGCGCCGCTTTACGGGCCATCTCTGTGTCGGCAACGATCGCCGAGAGCTCGGCGAGGTCGTCCATGGAAAGGTCAAGGTCCCGCAGACGCGAGGGCAGCTCTATCATGCCGAGCATCCTACGGACCGCTCGGACTGACCGCTGGGCGTCCTCTTCGGGCATAATGCCGTCCACCGTCTCCCCCAGGGCCCCGGAAATGTCGCTGAGTTTCTCCGCCCGGTGGGAGACGTGGGTCTCCAGTATGTGCGGAAGGAGAACCGTGGCGACCCAGGACTTGGGCACCTCGAATCGACTATTTACCGCGTAGGATATCGCCCCTCCCACGCCCTGCTCACTCTGGGAGAGCCCCATCGCGGTGAGCAGTCCAGCCTCGGAGGCTCGCCGTCGGTAGCGCATGTCCGCGGGACTGCGGACGGAGCCGAGAATCGCCTCTTTCAACAGCCGCACGGCTTTTATCAGTACGGTGTCCGAGAGGACGTTGGAGGCGTTGCTGAGATAGCCCTCAACCGCCGCGAGGAGGGTGTCCATCATCGCCGAGACCGCATACTTCTGCGAGAGCGTATGGGTCAGACTTGTGTCGACAACCACAGCCTTGGTGGTGTTATTTGGAACCCTGAGGATACGAAAATCTTTGCTCACCCCGTCTTTGAGAATGACCGCATCCCGAAGCATGAAATGGTTTCGGTAAGAGGAGGGGACCTCGATATACGGCAGGGGTGCGTCAAACCGCGCCCCGCCATTCAGCAACTCGTTGATGGAGTGTTTTCCGGAGGCGATGGCCGCGGCGGTCTTGGCAATTGAGAGCACTCGCATGCCGCCCATACCAACAATCGCCTTCGCCTTGCTCGCCCTGGCAAGGGAGAGCACTTCATCCACCGCAGCCGCGGTGGAGCCGGGCATGAGCTCATCGAAGAGAAGCACGTCGATCCCTTCGCGAACCATGAGATCCTGGGCGTTGCCGATATGGTTGCCCTCGTGGAGCACCGACTCGCTCACCAGGAGCACCCGATCGCCGTAGTGTCGAACGGTGGAAGCGAGTTTCTGGAGCGTCTCAGCCCCAAAAAGTATAGTTTCAGGAAATTGGACTTTTAAACTATCCATTGATTACATCTGCTTTCAACAAAAAAGGGGCAGTGATAGGATTATATCACCGCCCCCGTGGCCTTACAATTCGAAACATACCGGCGTCAGAGCTCGAACATGTCCATTATTCGATCTGCTACTCGACCCAGCACTTCGTCGTTAATGTAGGAAGGATCCTCGAGCTTCTTCTTTACCTCTTCAACCCGATCCATACGGACATCTTCCGTAGCCTTTACGGTTTCCGTCGCCTTCAAGAGCTCGGCACGCAGCTTTGCCTCGTCGGAAAAGGAAATGGAATCCGACTGCTGCTGCTGCTCGGGACGAGCGTTCTTTTCGACGCGATTAGGCTTTTGAACGGGGTCAATGGGACCTAAGCGTTCAATTGTCATCCGTAGTCCTTCCTTTCATTCTACTTATCGACATGCTCACGTAATATGTTAACCCTTTTTCCGCGGTGAAACAAGGAGTGAGAGCTCACCACGGACCCGTTCTCGTTCTCCTAGGGATTCTATGAGTTCCGCAGGGGTTCCCTGGAGAATCTCCTCGTGCATCTTGGTGAGTTCCCGTCCGACGGTAACCGTCGCTTCCGGGGCCAAGGCCATGAGATCCTGCAAGAGCTTTACCACCCGGTGCGGGGACTCGTAGAGTATAAAGCTCTCCTTTCGTTCCAGGAGCTCCTGAAGCCGATTCCGTCGCCGCCCCGATTTGGGGGAAAGAAAGCCGTCGAAGCTGAAGGAGCCCCCCACCAGGCCCGCAACGCTTATCAAGGCGGTGAGGGCCGAGACACCGGGTATGGGCACTACCTGAAAGCCCGCCTCCCGGACGAGGTGGACAAGCCGAGCGCCGGGGTCGCTTATTCCCGGGGTCCCCGCATCGGTAAGATACGCCACCGAACGCCCCTCGGTGAGGGCCTCGATCACCGGGGTGGCGCAGGCCTCCTCGTTCTGGGAGCGGCAGCTTATGAGCTTTGGGTTTACACCGATATGGTTGAGGAGCTTCCTGCTCTGCCGGGTATCCTCGCAGGCGCAGAGACTCACTTCCGCGAGGACCCGTTCCGCCCGGCGGGTGATGTCTTCGAGGTTTCCGATCGGTGTTCCCACCATGTAGAGGGCCGCCTCACCGACGGCTGTTTCCTTCTTCATCTGCGTTGCAAAGGGGCTCGCCAACGGCTACTCTCAAGATGAGTACTACCGTCTAGGAGGGTGATATCGACATCTGGCTCCTGGTGGCCCTGCTGCTCATTATTATCGGGCTGCTTTCCACAATGATAAAGCTCCGCAAGAGCGACTACTCCTCCCTGGCCAACGCCATGGCCCGGAAGAGCAGGGACCAGCTGCAGCTGATGAAGCCGTGCCCGATCTGCAACACCATGCTCGGCCCCGGGGAACGAGTCAAGACCACCGTTTTTTCAGGAGACGGAAAGAAAGCCCTGGACCCCGAGGTCGGGAGCTTCAGTAGCCGCCGGATAGAGGACGCAATGGTGCACATGTACGGCTGCCCCTACTGCTATCCGCCGAACCGCAACCACCGGCGAATCTGTCCGGTCTGCCAGAACGAAATCCCCGACTCCGGCTATGTCATAGCCCGGATGTTCATGCGAAAAGATCGAAAACACGTCCATGTCCTCGGCTGCACCGAGTGCCGGTCTCAAGGCGCCCGGTACCAGTTCAGGCAGCATCGGGGATAGTGGCAGGCCCCCGGGACTTGCCACTACTACGAGGAGAGTGCATATGACGGAGAAGGGAGAAAAACTCACCCTCGGCACCAAACTCGGCTTCGGGGTAGGAGACCTGGGAGGAAATCTCTTCTTCACCATTGTTGGCTTCTACCTCCTCTTCTATCTCACCGAGGTCGCCGGTCTCACCGCGGCCCTCGCCGGCACCGCCCTGATGATTGGCAAGATCTGGGACGCCGTGAGCGATCCCCTGGTGGGCTACATCTCCGACCGCACCCACACCCGCCTCGGACGCCGAAGACCTTACATGCTCTGGGGCTCCTTCGCCCTGCTCATTCTCATGGTGGTCGCCTTTTCAGTGCCTCAACTGCCGGGAATCTGGAAGTTCACCTACGTGGTAGTCGCCTACTGCCTGGTCAATACCGCCTGGACCCTGGTAAACATCCCTTACGGCGCCCTCACTCCGGAGCTGACCAAGGACTTTCACGAACGCACCACGCTAAACGGATACCGCATGAGCTTTGCGGTGGTCGGAACCTTTATCGGAGCCGGAGCGGTGCTCCCCCTGGTGGGACTCTTCGGCTCGAGCAACCAGGATCCCCGGGGCTGGAGCCTTATGGCTCTCGTAATGGGGGCGGTGATGCTCGTCTCCGGGCTCATTACGGTAATTGTCGTTCGGGAGCGGTACCAGAGGACCACGAGCGTTCCGGAGAACGTCTTTCAATCCTACCTGGAGGTTCTCGGGCTCCACGCTTTTCGTACCGTTCTCATACCCTGGTCGCTCCACGTCACCGGGATAAACATCATCCAGGCCTCCCTGCTCTACTACTTCGCCGTGATTTTCGGCTCCCAGGAGGGCTTTCAGGTCGCCCTGCCGATTCTCCTAGCCGCGGCGATCCTCTTTATCCCGGTCTGGGTGCTCATCTCACGGCGGATCGGAAAGAAGATCAGCTACAACAGCGGCATGCTCATCTTTGGGGCGGCGGTGATTGTCTTCTTCTTTCTCGGTCACCGAATGCCGATCGAGTTCTCCTACGTTCTCATGGGCGTGGCCGGGGCGGGCTTTGCGACGCACTACGTCATGCCCTTTGCGATGATCCCCGACGTCGTAGAGTACGACGCGATCAAAAACGGCAAGCGCCGGGAGGGGGTCTTTTACGGCCTCTGGACCTTTATGAGCAAGATCGGCCAAGCCCTCGGTATCGGCCTCAACGGGCTGCTCTTGAGCCTCGCGGGCTACCAGGAGGGTGCGGCTTCCCAGAGCGAGGAGGCGGTATTCGTGATTCGCCTCCTTGTTGGCCCTATACCGGCGTTCTTCTTTTTCGCGGCGATTCTGGTGCTACTGGGCTATCCGATCACCCAGAAGGTGTACGAGGAGCTCATTAACCGCGGCGACCCTGATGTGGTAAATTAGTCTCATGGAGACGATTTTCGACAAGATACTTGCGGGAGAAATCGAGTCTGAGTTTGTCTACGAGGACGACCATGTGGCCGCCTTCAAGGACATAAATCCCCAGGCCCCGGTTCACGTCCTGGTGCTGCCAAAGAAGAAGTTCACCAGCCTTATCGACGCCAAGGAGCTCGAGGCGGAGGACCTCGGCCGCTTTATGCAGGGCATCTCCAAGTGCGCGGAGAAGCTCGGCCTGGAAAAAGAGGGGTACCGGGTCGTCATAAACAGCGGCAAGCACGCCCAGCAGAGCGTGGAGTACGTCCACGCTCACATCATCGGAGGTCGTCAGCTCCAGTGGCCTCCGGGCTGATGCGGTAGCTACGGGGCGTTGCCTTCAGGGCCCACCTCGCTGGGGAGCTGCTTTCCGCGGCGAAGTAGCTCCCGGCCCCTACCCGGCGTCCCGGGGCGTTGAGTATATTCCTCACCGTATGTTGACCTTCCACTGGCACAACTCCATGGCGGAGATTCCCAAAGAGGGCTGGGATCGACTGGCAACGCTCCTTCCCACGCCCCTAATGGAGTGGGAATGGCTCCGAGCCCTGGAGGAGTCCGGCTCTATAACCCCCAGGCACGGCTGGAAACCGACTCATCTCACCTGCTACCGCGGTGAGAAGCTCGTCGGAGCGACGCCGCTCTACGTGCGCAATCACAGCATGGGGGAGTTCGTCTTCGACTTCGCTCTGGCGGAGGTGGCGGAGCAGATCGGCGTTGCCTACTACCCGAAGCTCGTCGGCATGAGCCCGGCCACCCCTTCAACAGGATACAGCTTTCTCATCGATCCCGAAGAATCCCAGGAAGAGATTACCGCACCGATGCTCGAGGAGATCTTCTCCTTTGCCCGGAACGAGGGGTGCATGGCTGTCCAGTTCAACTACGTGGAGCAATCCTTTCGACAACCCCTAAAGGATCACGGCTTTGTCGAGTGGGAGCACCAGGGGTTCCTCTGGGAGAATGAAGGGTTCTCCCGGTTCGACGACTACCTGCACCGGTTCCGCAAGAATCAGCGTCGCAACATCCGGAGAGAGCGCAGCTCCATGGGCGAGCAGGATCTCGAAGTTCGGGTCCTCCGGGGGGAGGAGATTCCCGCTTCATACTTTCCGCTTATGGCCGAGTACTACCACCTCACGAACGATCAATTCGGCCCCTGGGCCGCGCGCTTTCTCACAAGCCGCTTCTTCGATCTCCTGGAAGAGCGATTTCGCCACAGGATCGCCATGGTCGCCGCCCATCCCGCCGGCGCCCCGGTGGAAGACGAGCCCATCGCCCTCGCCTTTCTGCTCGTAAAGGATGAAACGATGCTCGGCAGGTACTGGGGCACACGAGAGTACCGGGATAACCTCCACTTCAATGTCTGCTACTACGAGCCGATCCACTGGGCTATCGAGCAGGGGGTGGAGCGTTTCGACCCGGGGATGGGCTCCTCCCACAAGATTCGCCGTGGCTTTCGTGCGGTGGCGAACTACAGCCACCACTACTTTCTCGATGAGCGAATGCAGGCGATATTTCGAGCCAATATCGACCGAATCAACAGTTACGAGGAGGAGAATATTCAGTATTTGAACGAAAACCTCCCCCTCAAAGAGGGCTAATAGCCGGCGTTTTCGATGTTATCGGTGATGAACTGAATCGAGTGGTGGAGCATCCTCGTCTCGTCCTCGGTGAGCTCATAGTGGAGCTCCTGGACCACCCCTTCCCTGCCGACGATCCGGGGATAGCTGAAGGCTGTCTCCCGGAATCCGTCGAAGTTCTTTGCCACCGCGGTGATGGGCAGAATCCTCCGCTCATCCCGGAGCACCGCCTGGGTTATTGTCGCCACTGCTTGTGCCACGGCGTAGAAGGTCGATCCTTTCGCCTGGATTATGGTCTGCGCTGCCTCCCGGACGTACTTTGTCGCCTCCTCCCGGAGGTCTTCCTCAGAGCACCCTCCGGCACAGATCTCGCAGAAGTCGCCGGCCCGGACGCCTCCGAAGCTGGCGTTGGACCAGGCGGGGAAGGAGGTGTCCCCGTGCTCGCCGATCACGTAGCCGTGAACGTTCTGGGGATTGATGTTGCAGCGGCGGGCGAGAAAGGTGCGCAGCCTCGCGGAGTCCAGGACCGTACCGGAGCCGATGACATGACGAGCGGGAAGACCACTCTCTCGGTAGGCGACGTAGGTGAGCACGTCCACGGGATTGGTCACCACGAGAATAACCCCGCGGAAGCCGGACTCCATCAGGGAGCGCACCATTGATTTCATGATGCCTACGTTGCGGTCCATGAGCTCCACCCGGCTCTCGTCGGGGCGCTGCTTCGCGCCGGCGGTAATGATAGCGAGCTCGGCATCGCTGCAAGCGTCGTAGTCCGCGGCGTAGATATTGCTTGTGTTGCTCAGGGGCATCCCCTGGGTGATGTCGAGGACCTCGGCCTCCGCCTTCTGGGCGTTGAGGTCCACAAGGACCATCTCATTGGCCAGTCCACGGATCGATATGTTATAGGCGATGGTGGCGCCGACAGAGCCGGCGCCGACAATTGCGATCTTGTTCTTTCGCACGGTTTATCTCCAGCCCCCCTTGTCATCTGGGTGGGGACCCAGCCGACCGTCGTTGTCAAGCCGGTCCATCTTCCGCATCTCATCCTGAGAGAGTTCGAAGTCGAAGATCTTCATGTTCTCCTCGATACGCTCCTTGTGGACGGACTTCGGTATCACTACCACTCCGTGCTGATGCTCCCAGCGCAGGGTGACGTGGACCGGCGACTTTCCGTGGGCCTCTGCGATCTCCTTGATCACCGGGTCTTCGAGAACCTTTCCCTTCGAGATCGGGCTCCACGCTTCCACGACAATGTCGTTTTTGTTGCAATACTCGCGAACCGCCTCCTGATTGAGATAGGGGTGCAGCTCTACCTGGTTGAGAACCGGCAGGACCTCCGCCTCATTCCTTAACTTATCAATATGGTGGGGCTCGAAATTGGATAGCCCGATCGCCCGAACCTTCCCTTCGGCGTAGAGCTTTTCCATCGCCTTCCAGGTCTCCATAAAGGTTTCTCTCTCAGGCCAGTGAATGAGATAGAGGTCGAGGATGTCGATGTCGAGCTTCTTGCGACTCCGGTCAAAAGCTTTTAGGGTGTTCTCAAATCCCATTTCGGTGGTCCAGATCTTGGTGGTGACGAAGATCTCATCTCTGGGCACGCCGGACGCCTTGATCCCGTTGCCAACGCCCTCCTCATTGTCGTAGAAGCTGGCGGTATCGACTTTCCGATAGCCTGCCTCCAGTGCCCAACGGACCGAGTTCTCGGTGGTCTCCCCAGGGGGTGTCTTGAAGGTGCCGAGACCGAACATCGGCATGGTTAGTCCGTTATTGAAGGTTACGTCGGGGATCGATTGGTTCGTTGCGTTGTTCATGTGTATAGGCTACTGCCGCTTACAACGGAGTATCAAGCAGCTTGTTGGCTCCCTGCTCATCCCTCCACGATCGCTCGGAGCGTCTCGTATCGCTTTCGATTAACGCCCATGTCACCCTGACCGACTCTGGCCGCGCTGCGGACGTGGAGAATGTTGTTCTCCTCATCCTGTACCAGTAGCACCTCGAAGTCATCCACGAATCGGAAAATCCTGGAGCGGAACTCCGCCCTCAGATACCGGGCGTCATCCCGTTCAACAACTTCCGCTCGGGGTTCTGCGGCTATCCAGTCGGCTATCTTGCGAAACGCCTCCTCCGGCTCGTCGCCGAGAATGATTGGTTCCGCCCGGTTCACTCCGGCCTCCATAGGAGCCTGAGTCGATATGCAGTTGGGCGTCTGTGGGCAGGGTGAGAGATTTCCCCCTTCGGCGCCGAGGCTCGGCTGCTGCAGATTCTGTTCGGACCGTCCAAGCCTGAAGAGCATTATCAGGAGAAAGAGACCGAAAACAATTAGGAGTCCAACGACCACGATTAGAATGGTTTGTGGCAGTGTCATAGGTCGAACATACTTACCGATAGGCACTGGCGTCTCGTATACTAGAGGTATGAAAGCACTAATCGTAGTCGACGTTCAAAACGACTTTCTCCCCGGCGGAAACCTGCAGGTGCCCCAGGGAGACGAGGTTGTACCCTTTATTAACGAGAAGATGCCGGAGTTTCAGCTCGTCGTGGCTACTCAGGACTGGCACCCCCCGGACCACGGTAGTTTTGCCTCTCAGCATACCGGCAAGAATCCGGGGGAGATCATCGAGCTCAACGGCCTCGACCAGATCCTTTGGCCGGACCACTGCGTACAGCACTCCTTTGGGGCATCCTTTGCGTCGGGCCTCAATATTGAGCAGATCGAACATGTGATACGCAAGGGAACCGACCCCGGCGTGGACAGCTACAGCGGATTCTTCGACAACGGCCATAAGGTGGACACGGGCCTAAACGATTTGCTCAAGAAGAAAGATGTAGATACAATATATATCGCAGGCCTGGCCGGCGATGTATGCGTCAAATTTACCGCACTCGACGGCGCCTCCCTCGGATACAAGACCTACCTGTACAAGCAGGGAACGAGGGCCGTAAATCTCAACGAAGGGGACTTTGAAAAGGCCCTGCAGGAGATGGAGAATGCGGGAGTTAAGATCATCGAATAGCAATGCGGGCTTAGGAGAAACGAGATCCCCCGGCTGGACCAGGTCGGCCAGGTCGGCGAGGTCGGTCAGGGGCGACCATGCTGCGCTTTTTGCGCTAATCTTGCTCCTCTCGACTACGTCTCTCTTTGGTGCGCCTCAGGCGGAGCTCTGGCCACGCTGGGAAGCGCATGACCCCGCCTCCTCCCAAGTCGTTGATCACGCAACCTGGGGTGAGATTCTCGATCGCTACCTACTGGCGAACCACCAGTCGGGGGTCAACCGATTTCGATACGCCGATGTGAGCGACCGAGACAGGTCCAGCCTGGAGGAATACATCGATACCCTGGAAGCTACCAGGGTATCCGAGCTCAATCGGGACGAGCAGTACGCATACTGGTTCAACTTCTATAACGCCCTCACGGTCCTACTCATTCTGGAGCATTACCCACTGGACTCGATTCGTGACATAGGCGGGCTT
This sequence comes from uncultured Spirochaetaceae bacterium, assembly GCA_964478055.1. Classification (GTDB taxonomy): domain Bacteria; phylum Spirochaetota; class Spirochaetia; order DSM-27196; family Alkalispirochaetaceae; genus CAYZHV01. The sequence continues at coordinate 12,703 of CAYZHV010000072.1, forward strand.
TTCTCCCAGGGACCCTTCGAGCAGAAGCTGGCCACCGTGGAGGGGGAGGAGATCAGTCTCAACGACATCGAGCATCGTATTCTCAGGCCGATCTGGGAGGATCCGAGGATTCACTACGGGGTAAACTGCGCAAGCATCGGCTGCCCCAACCTGCTTCCGGAGCCGTTTACCGGACTCACGGTGGATGAGCAGCTCGACGAAGCAGCAGCGGCGTACATAAATCATCCGCGGGGAGTCTCCGTTGGTCGTCGACGTTTGACCCTTTCGAGCATCTACGAATGGTTCCAAGTGGACTTTGGTGATGACCTGGAGGGAGTCCTCGCCCATCTCCGGGAGTACGCGGAACCTGAGCTCGATTCGCAACTCCAGTCTCCCCCGGAGAACGTGAAATTCGAGTATGACTGGAGCCTGAACGAGCCCTAGAAGCTGTACTCGACCTCGAGAGAGAGCCGACTACTCCACCCCTCAAACCTGAGATCTCGGGAGAAACTACGCCCCGCCTCTCCTTCGAGAACAAAGTAGAGCGCGCCATTGGGGGTGTAGTCCAGTCGGAGGAGGCCCGAAAGGGTGAACTGGTTTAATGGGGTGCCGCTCAGCGTTCCGTCCTCCTCCACCGCTTCTCGATCGAAATATCGTGCTTCTTCGGCGGTCATTCCGACTTCGATTCCAAGCTCCTGAACAGGGGAGAACTGCAACGCCCCGTCCAACGCGCTAAAGAAGCGATCCTCCGTCGGGCTTTCCGCGTTGGAAAGGCGGACCCCGGTCTCGTTCTCCAGTTCCCAGCTCGTAAAGAAGCCAATAAGCCCATCGCCACCGAGGACAAGGGAAAAGCGTCCGTCCTGCCTCGTGCCCCCTTCGGGGGAAGCATCCTGGTCAGGAAAGCGCTCGTAGGCACCGAGGAGGTCCGCAAACCAGCCAAAACGGATCGATGGGTCACCCTCTACTCCGAGGCGTACTCCCTGTATTAGACGGTCTGCGGTTCCCTCTTCCTCGTACTGGTAAGAACCGAAGTATGTTCCCCGGGGCGTGAGCCCCCGCGTCCAGGGATCCGGTCTGACAAGTAGCTCCCAGTCCGGCAAAAGCGAAACGCCGTTGTCCAGATTGTAGAAGGACGAAGAAAAGGCCCCATCGATCTCCAGGGAGAGGGGCCCCAAGGGGGCTCCGAGCTCGAGAGCGACCATTTGCTCGTCTGCAAAGTCGCTGAGCTCCTCTCCGTAGTACCGCAGTCCGCCGTATAGAGAGGCAGCGTAGTATCCCTCCTCGCCAAAGAGTCCCCGATACCCGACAGTCCCGCTCACTTCACCATAGGGGTAGAGATTGGCGCTCTCCCCCGGCTCCTTAACCCAGCTCGCGCCGGCCCCGGATCCGAGAACGAAGACCGGATCCAAAGCGTGGATGGCAACGGGAAAGAAAACGGAGAGAAGAGCAACTGCGGTAGCTCGAATTGCAGGTCTCATTGAATTACCATATTCCTCAACTCCCGAAGGGAGTCCGCCCTGGGCAGTGCTGAAATGATACGCTCGACCATTCGGTCCGGCCGCACCCGCTCCCTCCGAGCCAGGGCAAAGAGTTCCGGGATTCCCGAGAACTCTCGGGGCTCCAGCTTCGAATCTACTGCGGCCTCGACGAGTTCGACCACGGCGGCACCGGTTAACCCCCATTCCAGGAGGGAGATATATAGTACCGTGGCCTGTCGAAAACTTTCCGGCTCAGATGCGGAGGCTTCTGCTATCGCGCGCAGCTCCTCCTCAGTCCGTCTCGCGGCGAGGAAGTTGGCAGCTCGCGCCCAACGGGCTCGATCCGAAAGGATCTGATTCCCCCCGGGCACCTGCTCGAGGACCGAACGGGCGGTCAAGAGCGTGGCGAGGTCGTTTGCCAGGGCCTGGACGATACGATTTGCGGGGACGTTCTTCGATATCCCTTCCTGGAGCCGAGGAAGGAGCAACGACTCCGGTACGTCAGCAGCCTCCGCCTCTCCGAAGACCTCGAGGATCGCGGTCTCCTCGTCAGCCCCAAAGCGCCCCTTCTCGAGGAGAGTAGTGACAGCTTCACTCTGTGGGAATAGTGGGGCGAGGGCGAATAGCAGGAGACAGGCTGTTGAAAGGGCTAACCGAAGCTTCACAAACTATCCTTACCGGCGGGGCGTTTCCGGAAGCTCCTCAGGTTTGGACGGCTTCTCCCCTTCAAGCCCGGGAGGAGACGCCGGCTTCCGGGCCGGGGCACCGGGGACGATGCCCGGCCCCCGTGATCTCTCCCTTGCTTTGCCTCGTGCCCGCTCCCGGGACTCTTCCC